>DATJIZ010000143.1:0-3650 GCA_035492735.1 Gemmatimonadaceae bacterium
CCTTCGTTCACCTTTTGCGATTCGCCAAGCTTGTACTTGGCCCACATCGCGTCGTTGAAGCCGTAGACGCTGGCGAGGTGGCGCACACAGACGATCGCGTTGACGTCCGAGTCCTTGAGCTGGTAGATGGGACCGGTGTTCGCGGTGAGAAAGTTGCGCGCGAACGTCCAACCCGCCCCGCCGTTCTCGACACTGGTGCAGTCGAAGATGTTCTTGTGCTGACCCTTGAGATCGTCCAGCCAGGCATCGGCAGGATGCGTCGGGCCGCGGGAGGAGGGCAATTGCGCGGCAGACGTCGTGGGAAGCGCGACGACTCCGGCGAGGGCGGTGCCCAGCCCCGCCAGCCTGCCAAGGAATGAGCGCCGAACGACGGCGTCCTGTCTGCGGGTGTTCATGGTGACTCGAGTTGGAGGGAATCGTTGAATGGAAGGTAATCCACCGTCTGGCAGCGCTCTCGCTCACTCGCGCTCGACGTCGGCGACCCAGACGTCGCTCTCACGACTGCCCAAAGTGAAGAAAATGCGGCCGGCGCGAACGCGAAAGCCGTATCGATGCCACGGTCGTGTGGGATCGTCGAAGCGCACCACCGCGCGATCCGGTCCGCCGTTCACGGGAACGCCAACCACGGCCACCACGCGGCCCGAATCCTCCGACACGTAGTACACGGTCCGTCCATCGGCCGACCACTGCGGAAATGCCCAGCCGGCGGTCGAGAAAGTCGACGCCAGCCGCCGCGCCGGCCCGCCGTTGACCGGTGCGATCACGATCCCGCCCTCGCCACAGCCGCACGCGATGAACCGACCGTCGGGCGACCAATCCGATAACCCCGACGCGATGGTATCCCCACCGATCACGATCGGAATCGTACGCGGCCTGGACCACCGGCCGTCGGCGCCTCGCGTCGTGACGCGAACCGCCGGCTTCGTGCCCCAATTCTCGAGCATCAACAACTGGCGACCGTTCGGCGACCACTCGGGCGACCGGTCGTCTTCGCTGCCGTCCGTCACCGGTACAGCCGCGCCACCCTCCACCGGTGAGACGAAGATCTGGCGGCGTTCACCATGGAATCGGTGAAACGCGATTTCCTTCGCATCGGGCGACCAGGCGACCCAATACGATCCCGCACTGTCCGACGTGGCCTGCTGCGCTTCTGCGCGCGGTCCGGTCGCGCCAAGACGCATCACATAGACCTGGCTCGTTCCGCCGCGATTCCCCGAATAGCCAAGCCATTGGCCGTCATTCGACACCCCAACGTTCTCGATCAGCTGATTTCCATCCGTCTCCGGCACCGCCGTCGAGACCGAGATGCTGCCAGTCGCGGGGATGGGCACCGACCAGACGTTCGATGTTTCACTCAGCGGCGCGTACGCGATGCGGCTTCCGTCGCTCGAGAACGCGATCGAGTACGGACCGAGTCCCGTCGTGATGCGGACCGGCTCGCCGCGCGGCGATCCGTCGTTCGTTAGAGATATCTCGTACGCATCGCGCCCACCGTCCTGGTCGGACACGAACAGCAGCGACCGGGCGGACGCCCAGGCTGGACTCGCGTGCAGCGATCGTTCGTCGGTGATGCGATGCGGCGTCCCGCCGTTCGCCGGCGCCAGCCAGATCGAGCTGTACGCGAGGTTGCCCAGGTCGATCACGTTGATGTACTGCCGATTCCCCTGGACGAACGCGATCCAGCGACCATCGGGCGACCACGCGGGTGAGTGCGCTTCGTGCGTTCGGGCCACGAGCTTTGGCGGTCCGCCGTCGAGCGGCTGCGCGTACAATGAATCGTTCGAGAGAAAGGCAAAGGACCGGCCGTCGGGCGCGACGGTCACGCCCCGCGCCACGTGCGTTCCGCCGACGAGCAGCCGCGGCACGCCGCCGAGTGCCGACACGACCTCGATCCCGCGGGGCGAGACGAATACCAGCCGCTGCCCGTCCGGAAGCCACGCGGGCCAGCGCCCCCTCGCGTCCGATACGCGGACCACCTGCACCGGCGACCCACCCGTCACCTGCCGCACCGTCAGCAGTCCGTTTGCATTGGAGTAGGCCACGAGCTTCCCATCCGGCGAGAGCGCCGGGTCGAGCTCCAGTCCGGGATCGATGCTCACCGGATTTCGTCGGCCAAGACGAATTGGCGGCGGCGATCGCCGCATCAGCAGCAGGCCGCCGGCGGCGACGACGACCACTACGAGCCCGAGCGCGCCGGCGACGAGTGTCCAGCGTCGCCGGACGGCGCGTCGTGGCGCCCCGGCCGGCGTATCGTGTACCGTGCCGTCCCGCGCGATGGCTTCCGCGAATTGCGATACCGACGCAAAGCGGTCCGCCGGTGTCTTGCTCAACGCCCGCTGGAGCGCGACGACGATGCTCGCCGGCACCGCCGGCCGTAGCTGCGTCACGGCGGGCGGCGCGGCGAGAAGATGCTGATGAACCACGCTCTCCATCGTTGGGCCGGTGAATGGCGGTTGACCAGCGAGCATCTCGTACAGCACGCAGGCGAGCGCGTAGACGTCCGAGCGGGCATCGAGGTCCTTCTCGCCGGCGGCTTGTTCAGGGCTCATGTACGCCGGAGTGCCGATGGCAACGCCGGTTTGGGTCAGTCGCTCGCCACCGGCGGCGTCGATCGCCTGCGCGATTCCGAAGTCGGCCACCACGGCGTGACCGCTCTCGAGCAGAATGTTCTCGGGCTTGATGTCGCGGTGAATGACACCGCGTCCGTGCGCATAGCTCAGTGCATCGGCCACCTCGGCGGCGATGCGCAGCGCGTCATCGACGGGAAGCTGCCGCTCGCGATGCAGCCGATCGCGCAGCGACTCGCCCTCGACGAACGGCATGATGTAATACACCGTGCCGTCGCCGGCGCCCGAGTCGTACAACGGCACGATGTGCGGATGCCGCAGACTCGCCGTCGTCCTGATCTCCCGCAGAAATCGCTCGGCGCCCAACGCGGCCGCGAGGTCGGGACGGAGAACCTTGATCGCCACTCGTCGGTCATGACGGACGTCGTCGGCGAGATAGACCGTGGCCATGCCGCCCGCGCCGAGCTCGCGCTCGACGCGGTAACGACCGCCGAGAGCAGCGGTGAGGTCTGAGGCGGCATCATCCATTGAGCATCTTCACGCGGCGGCGGACGAGCTAAATGAAAGCCTCGCTCGAGACGGCGCAACCAAGCCGGCCCCGATCCGGCGGTGGCGGCGCGTTCATGATCAGGATCGCAATGCACGTTCGCTCTTGACACTATAGCCACTGTGGCTATAGTGTGGGCCGCATGACGCGTCTCCACGACCAGGTCGCCGACCTCGTGCCGCTGCCGCCGGCCACTTTCCATATCCTGCTCTCGCTGGCCGACCAGGAGCGGCACGGATATGCGATCATCCAGGACGTCGAGCAGCGCACGGGGGGCGAACTGCGCATGAGCGCCGGCACGCTCTACCGCTCGATTGCGCGGATGGTCGAGCAGGGCCTGATCGCCGAAGTCTCCAAGCGCCGCACACTCGCCGACGATGCGCGCCGCCGCTACTATCGCATCACGGCGCTCGGCGAAGCGTGCGCCCGCGCCGAGATGCGACGGATGGCCGATCTGGTAGAGGTCGCGCGACAGCGCGGCCTGCGCGCGGAGCCCGCATGACGCCGCGCTTCTATCGCGCGCTGCTGCACCTGTA
>DATJIZ010000144.1:0-3177 GCA_035492735.1 Gemmatimonadaceae bacterium
TTACCGATTTCTAAACCCGTACTTCGTCCACACCAGAATCATCCCGCACTGCGACTGAATCCCGACCCGCGCGAAGCGCGACGGCACGTGGGCCGACGTCGCGTATACCTCGAGGCCGGCGATCTCGTGCGGGAAGAGCCCCAGCAGGTGGCCGTTCGTGGCCGGCGCGCCGTCGATCAGCACGTCGGGTGCGCACGATCCGCCCTCACCGTCCGGCACGGTAATGCTGAGGGCCGAATTCCGGACGTGCACGTTCAAGCTGGGAATCGACTGCAGCACGTCCACGAACTGGTTGTACCGGACGATCGTCGTCGAGTCCATCGAGTGGCCGAAGCCCAGCGTTCGTCGCGCCGTGAACTCACTGGCGTATATGCGCCCCATCGCCGCCGCGGCGGTCGTCTGCATCCCGTCGAGCGTGACCACCGTTTGCACTTGCACCGCAACGTGAGTCGTTTCCCCGGGCGCGACCTCGACGATCCGCGTCACGGGCATGCCGCCGATCGTGAGCACATCGAATTGAGCTGAGCCGCTCGGGACACCGCTGAATGTGAAGCGGCCCGCCGTGTCGGTCACGGCATCGGGGACCGAGTCCGTTCGCACGTGCGCGCCGACGATCGGCTCGCCGTCGGAGCCGCTCACGACGCCGGAGACCGAACCGCGGTTCGCCGCGCCTGGACCGACGGGCCCGATCGCGAGATCGTGTCGCAGGACGCGGATGCCCGATGGTAGCAGCTTGATCGTGCCGCTCGCGGCCGAATCCGAAACCGCGCGCAGTCGCACCGCCAGGTCGGCGACGACCCCGCAGATCGCGTAGCCTCCGTCCGCATTCGTGCGCGTGTCGATTCGGTACTCCCGCTCGAGCACGCGGCGCGTCCTGTGTTCGAGCAACAGGTCGCGCCAGCTCAGGACGACCGCGGCGCCGACCACGGGCGCTCCTGAGCGCACGTCGCGGACGGTGCCGTACATGATCCCGCTGTCCGCCGGCACGCGGCCCGTTCCACACGCGGCACGCCACAGCGTGGCGAACGACGGCACGGCGAGGTGAATCTCGGTCTCGCCTTCGGCGATCGTGGCGTGCGTCGACAGCCCGAACACACCGATCGAATCGAGCACCGGGTGATGGACCGTGATCGTGTACACACCGGGCGACACGCTGTCGAACTGGAAGCGTCCGCGCTCGTCGGTGCTGATCGCGCCGCCTCGGCCGCCCGTCATCATGACAGACGCATCCCGAAGCGGCTGTCCGCGGAGACTGTCGAACACGACGCCGTGGATCGGTGCGATCGGTCGTTGGGCCACCGCGAGGTGTGAGGACGCGAGCGCTCCGAGTAGGGCGCATGACAGCACGGTGTGCTTCATTTCCGGCCGGACTGGTAGGTGGCCATTTCCGGAGACCCGACGACGCTCGCTACTCTATGCACCTAGCGCGCCGAGTGTGCAAGCTTGAAATTTCGACGGGCCAAACGGGATCGGTTGTTGCCGGTCGACCGCACGGGCCCGTATCGCGGTTTGACCTTGCTCGGCAAGCCCTCACCCCTCGCGTCGCCCTGTCCATTTGGAGCGGCCAATGCGCACACCTGCACGAATCCTCGCTGCGTTGATCCTGATCCCGGCGCTCGCTCACGCCCAGCGAGGCGGTGGAGGCGGCAGCAGCCGCGTTCGCGGCGACCCCAATGCCGACTGGAAAGCCGTGCTGGGCGCCAACGGTGGTGGCATCAGGATCTCCGGCAAGGATGTCGAGAACCTCAGCCCGATCAAGCTGCTCGTCGACAAGCGCAAGGATCTCGCGCTCTCCGACGATCAGGTCAATCGGCTCAAGGAACTGCAGTCCAAAGTCCTGGAGCAGAACCAGGACTCATTCAAGGCGCTCGACTCACTTAGGCGCGCGTCGCAGCCACCGGCACGCGAGCCGAATGAGGACGATCGGGCGCGCATGTCCGCCGCTCGCCGCGCGTTCGCCGCAACCGTGCAAACGGTCCGCGACAGCTATGACGCGGCCTTCAAGGAAGCGCTGCCGATCCTGAACGAGACTCAGCAAAAGACCGCCGGCGAACTGGTCGACAAGCAGCGCAAGGATGCGGACGATCTGGTGCGTGACAAGCTCGGCGGAGGCCGGTCAGGCCACTGAGCAATTTCGTCGTTCGGGACGGGCGGCGATCGAAGATCCGCCGCGCAGGCGTGTGGTTGGTGCTCGTGTTCCTCGTCGGCGCGGGCTGCGAGCGCGCTCCCAAGCCGCCGCCGCCCTGGCATCAGGAGACGGGCTACCGCTGGCGCGAGCTCGATGTGCCCAGCGGTACGCCCGGCTTCAGCCGCATGGACCCGCGAAAGACGGGCATCCGGTTCGAGAACACGGTGAGCGACTCCGCGCTGCTCGGAAACCGCATGCTTGGGCAGGGCGCTGGCGTCGCATTGGGTGACGTGGACGGTGACGGCCTCGTCGACGTGTTCCTCGCGCGAACCCAGGGCTGCAACGCGCTCTACCGGAACTTGGGCGGCTGGCGATTCGAGGACATTACCCAGTCGGCTGGCGTCGGCGCGTGCGACCGCTACTCGAGTGGGGCCGCGTTCGCCGACATCGACGGCAATGGCACGCTCGATCTCATCCTGCTCGCCACCACCGGCCCCAACGCCATCTACCTGAACGATGGCCACGGCCACTTCACCGAGCATCGAGATCTCGGCCTCGATCCGGCCGGCAAAGGCGGCACGACGATCGCCATGTCCGACGTGGACGGCGACGGCCGTCTGGATCTCTACGTCGCCAATTACAAGGCGTACACGATCCTCGACAGCGTGCCACCACAGATGCGCGGCTACAGCCAGGTCGTGCGCCAGGTGGCGTCGGGCAAGTACGAGGTCGCGCCGGCCTTCCAGCGCGATTACAGAATCGTCAATCGCCCCGACATGGGCGGACTGCGGTTGTCGGAGCGGGGCGAACCAGACGACTTCTATCTCAACGACGGGCACGGGCACTTCACGCGCGTCCCGCTCTCGGCCGGCCGATTTCTCGACGCGCATGGGCGGCCAGTCACCGACCCCGAAGAGTCGTTCACGCTCGACGCCAAGCTCGTCGACCTGAACGGCGACGGTGCGCCGGACCTCTACACGACCAACGACTTCGAGGATCTCGACCAGCTCTGGTTCAACGACGGCCATGGGCACTTTCGACATGCGAAC
>DATJIZ010000145.1:0-3074 GCA_035492735.1 Gemmatimonadaceae bacterium
GGTGGTTGGACTCGCTCGAGCGGCGCGGTGTCGCGACCGAGTTCGCGCAGCTCGCCGGCGCGTCGATCGAGACAGCGCCGGACGACGTAGGACACGAAGTCCTCCTGCAGGCGCATGTTGTCGGCCGAATCGTTCCAGGCGACCTCGGGCTCGATCATCCAGAATTCCGTGAGGTGCCGCCGCGTCTTCGACTTCTCGGCGCGGAACGTCGGGCCGAACGTATAGATCTTCCCGAACGCAGCCGCGGCGGCCTCCCCGTAGAGCTGACCCGTCTGCGCGAGATACGCGCTGCCTTCGTCGAAGTATTCCGTCTCGAACAACCCGCTCCGTTCGCCGATCGCCGCCGTCAGAATCGGCGTGTCGACGCGCAGAAAGCCGCGCTCGTAGAAGAAATCGTGAATCGCCTGCTCGATCTCGTTCCGGATCGTGAAGATCGCGCGGACGCGATTGCTGCGCAGCCAGAAATGGCGATTGTCGAGGAGGAAGTCGACGCCGTGCTCCTTCGGCTGAATCGGGTAGTCGAGCGGGCTTGTCCCGATGATTGTGAGGCCGGTCACACCGAGCTCGTGACCGCCGGGTGCTCGCGGCTCCTCGCGCACGACGCCGGTGACGAAGACGGATGTCTCCAGTGTAAGTTCTTTGAACCGCTCCCACACTTCGGGGGCCAGCTGGTTCTTGACGAACACCGTTTGCAGGATGCCAGTACCGTCGCGCACCACGGCGAATGCGATCTTGCCCGAGGAGCGAACGTGCGTGACCCAACCTCGGACGGTGACGGTCTGTCCGACGTGTGACGAAAGTTCGGCGATGCTCGGTGTGGAATCGGGCATGGATGACAAGCTAGATGGTGTCGCGGGGCGGACGAAGCCTATACGCCCCTGACGCAGGGTGGTACCCCTGGCGGGACAGTGGTGCTACCGGCGTTTTCCTTGCATTGCTGTTTCTTTCATCAGAACGCTTCGCTCGCACCCCATGACCTTACGCTCGAGGCTCGCGGTTGGGCTCTTCACGATCGCGATCATCCTCGTCGCTCCGCTGATCTTCGCCATCCAGTCGCTGCAGCGACTGCACAGCGACGCAGAGATCCTGCGCAGCCAGGATCTGGGCGCCTCGCTGCTGACCGGGCGGCTCCGCGATGGACTGAACGAGCTTCGTCGCGAAGAGCTCGCGCTCCTCTTCGCGAAGGACGAGGGGTCCGCCGCCAGGATGGACAGCGTGATCACGCTTGTCCAAGGACTCGTCGACTCGCTCAACACCGTTGGGCTCACCGCGTACGCCCGAAGCATCGGCGCCGCCCTCGCCCGCGCCGACACGGCCACGAAACAGGAGCACGAAGCGACGGTCAGGAATGATACGACCGTTGCCGATTCCGTCTCGCAACACGTGTTCGTGCCCGCCGTGATCGAGGCCGATTCGGCCGCGCACGAAGCCGAGCGCGACGTGCTGCATCGAACGACGCGGCGACTCGAGCAGGAGTCGGCGAGAATCACCGGCACATCGATCTCCTCGATCGTCGCGCTGATCCTGGCGATCATCACGGCCGGCATCGTCGCGTTCTGGCTCACGCGCACGATCACCGAGCCGATCATCGATCTCCGGCACGGCATGCGCGCCGTGGCCGACGGCGACCTGAGTTATCGTCTGAAGGTGGTTGCCAGTGGCGACGACGAGTTCGGCCAGCTCGCGCGCAGCTTCCAGGAAATGACCCGCCAGCTGTCCGAGCTCGACAAGCTGAAGGCGGAGTTCGTCTCGGTTGCGTCGCATGAGCTCAAGACGCCGATCAATGTGATGATCGGGTACCTGCAGCTTCTCGAGGAAGGTGTGTACGGTCCACTCGACCCGGCCAAGCGCGACGTACTCAAGACGCTGAACGCCCAGGCGAACACGCTGTCTCGTTTGGTCCGGCAGCTCCTCGACGTCAGCCGGTTCGAGGCCGGCGGCGGGCGCCTCGAGCCACGGACCGCGCCGCTCGAACAGCTCCTCAGCGACCTCGAGAACGCGTTTCACGTATTGGCGGTCCAGCGCGAAATTCGCTTCCGCGTCGAGCGGAGCCCGGGCCTGCCCGAGGAAGTCCACTGGGACGTCGACCGCATCAACGAGGTCGTCGGCAATCTGCTATCGAACGCCTTCAAGTTCACCCCGCATGGCGGGGTCGTCTCGCTGACGCTCGAGCCGGTGGACGACTCCGTGTTGATGCGCGTTTGCGACACGGGGGCCGGCATACCGCCTGAGCAGTTGCCGCGTATCTTTGACAAGTTCTACCAGGCCGACAACCAGCGTGCGGCTCGGGCCGCCGGGTCGGGCTTGGGTCTTGCCATTGCCAAGCAGATCGTCGAAGCCCACGGAGGAACGATTTCGTGCGAGAGCACGCTCGGGGTTGGTACGACCTTCTCCATTCGGCTTCCGACGCGCGTCACCCGGCGCACGGCGGTACACCGGACGGTCGCGGCGCCCGTTTGACGCCACGGCTCATCGCACGACTTCCGGCGATTCTGGGCGCGGCGCTCATCGGCCTGTCGGCCTCGTGCGCACGGCTCCATCCGGCCCAGCCGGGACCACCGCCCGCCGACCGGGCCTGGCCGCCGACTCTCTCCCTCGCGCAGGCCTACGCGGCCCGCGGCGAATTCGCGACGGCCGACAGCGCGCTGTCGACCTTTGCGGAGCGCTATCCGGGTAGCCCTGAAGCGCTCGAGAGCAGGTACTGGCGGGCGGTCTACGAGCTCGATCCAAGTAACCGCGATCTATCGATTGGAGGGGCCATCGCCTCCCTCGACAGCTACTTGGCCGATACCAGGCCACACCAGCACACGGCGGAAGCGCGCACTCTGCGCCGGATCGCGGGGGAGCTCGATCGCCTGAACCGGTTGGCTGGAAACGCACTCGCTCAACAGATCAGGGATGCGAACGCGGCGTCGACCACGACCGTCGGCAGTAATGAGACGCGGCCTGATGCGCCGAAACCGCCGCCGGATGCCGCCGCGCAGGATGAGATCAAGCGCTTGAAGGAAGAGCTGGCGAAGGCGAACGCAGAGCTCGAACGTATTCGGCGGCGCCTGGCACAGCCGCCCGGAAAG
>DATJIZ010000146.1:0-53712 GCA_035492735.1 Gemmatimonadaceae bacterium
CGCCGCTGCACGAGTGTGAGCATGTCGATCACGATGACGGCGGGATGGTCGCTTTTGCCAGCTCGAGATCGCGCCGCGCCTGCGGCACGAGCGAGCTTTGCGGATAGGTGAGGATCAGGTGCTCGAGATGAGTCGTCGCGCCGGCCTTGTCGCCCGAAGCGCGCAGCGCGCGCGCCCAGGCGAGCTCCGCTTGCGGAGCCTCCGGCGAGTCCTTGTCCTGGTCGATGATTCGGCGCCAGAGCGCGATCGCGTCGGGAACATTGCCACGCGCGGCGTCGAGCTGTGCGGCCATCGACAGCAACAACGATCGGACTACCGGCGTCGAGTCGGCCGCCTGCACGAACTGCGCGGCCGCCGCAGCGGTGTCGCCGCGGGCCAGCTCGAGAAATGCGCGACCAATGGCGGGCGCGCTGTCGGCCTTGAGCCGGGCAACCAGTCCCAGGGCAAGTGCCAGCTCGGGCGTGCTTTCGGTTCCACCGCGCAAGAGCTTGCCCGCGGCCTTGAGATTTCCCTCATACAGGGCCAGCCATCCTGCCGCATCGCTCGAGTCGCCTTCCACGCCCGACGCGTTCAGCGCCGCGCGAGCGCGGGCGACATCGCCGCTGCGCACCCAGCCCCAGGCGATGGTCCGCGTGAGTGAGTTGCGGGCACCCGGCGTGAGGAAACGATCGTACGCCTGGGCCAGTCGTTCCGCCTCAGCCGCGCGCCCGAGCGTGGCGAGCGCCCGCGCTTGAAGCGGCAGATATTCGCGGGCGGCGAGCGCCGAGTCGCCAGCCGCATCGCTCATCGGCGCCAGTCGCAGTGCGGCGGCGGCATCGCCAGTATTGAGCGCGGCGGTGGCGGCGCGAATGGCGAGATCAGGCGTGCGCCGCCAGCGGAGCGCCGACTCGAGCGCTTCCCGCGCGACCGACCACCGCTCTTCGGCTTCGGCGCGCTTCGCGAAATCAGACCAGGCATCGGCCGCAACGCTGTCCGGCGGAAGCGCCTTGAGCGCATCCCAGGCATCCGAGGGTGATCCCCAGTTCATCTCGAGCTCGGCGAGCGCGCGACGCGACGGCACCTCGACCGGCAGAGCCAGGAAGATCTCGCGAATCTCGTCGCGCGACGATGACGGTGTGGGCGTGAGCGCATAGGCCGCGGCCTGCTCGAGGTAGTCCGCGCCGCGCAGTGCCGCCCGCCATGCCTGCGCCGATTCGATCCACTGCCCCTGCGCCGCCCGCGCCTGCGCCACCTCGAGCTGCAGGTCGCTCAGCGTGCCGAGGCTCTGGCGCGCCCGCCCGAGCACACTGTCGGCAGATGCGGCGCGATTACGCTCGAGCAGCATGCGCGCGTACTCACGATACGGCGCGGCGCTCGTCGGCATGTCGTGCGTCCAGCGCTCGAACGCATGCCGGGCATCGGCCTCGCGGCCAAGGCCCTCCAGCGTCCGCAGCTGGATCGTCCGGTACGTGTCTTCGCGGGGATTGGCGGCGATCAGCGTGTCGAGCGGCGCGAGCAGCGAGTCGGAAGCGCCAAGCTCGGCGTAGACGCGCTCGAGGCCGAGCATGGCGTTGACCGCGGCCGGCGTATGGAGCGCGGCGCGAAAGAGCGGCGCCGCGTCGCGGTACTTCCCGGCCGACTCGAGCTCGAGACCCTTGTAGAACGCCATGGTGTCGGCCGGGGCTTGGCCAACCAGCCGCGCAGCAACAACGATAAGGGCAAAAACTGCAGCGGCAGGCATGCGGAAGCGCAGGACACATCGCACCCCGCGATCACGCCCGGAACCTCCCTCTTCCCACTTCCCTCTTCCCGCTTCCCCGCTCTTACGGATTGCCCGCATTGATCCGTTTGAAGTATTCCAATATCGCCCGGCGCTCGTCGGCGCTGAGCCCTCGCAATTCGTCCCACGTGGGCTCTCGGAACTTGGTCGCGGCCCGGCCGTTCGCGTTCGCGTTGTCCGGGCGGTACTCATTGCCGCCCTTTGCCGACGTCGCCTCGCGCTTGCCAGTGTCCTCGCGGTCGTCCTTCTGCAGCGCACGGCCGGCGTCGAGCAGCCGGCGGAACAGCTGCTGCTGCCGCGCGATCGTCGTCGCGTCGAGCCGGCCGCCATCGAGCGCGTCGGCGAGCTGTTTGGCTTCCTTGGCAAGCTGCGCCGCACGGTCGCCGCCAACGTTTTCGCCCATCTCGTCGAGCTGCTGCGCGACCTGACGCTGATCGCGCGCCAGCGCGCGCGCCGTGGCCTGCATCTGCGACGACATCTGTTGCCCGAGCCCCGGGATGAGGCTCTGCGCCTGCGCGTTGATCGAGCCCTGCTTCTTGGCCATCTCCTGCAGTTGCTGGAGCATTTCGGCAAAGCCGGTCGCGGAGCTCGAACTGTTCGCCTTCTCGCGATCTCGGGCGAGCGAGGCTGCCGCGCGATTCAGCGCGTCGGCGGCGTCGCCGAGCGCGCCCGCGGCTTGCTGGCCGGTGCGCGCATCGCCGGTCGCCTTCATCGCGTCGGCGACCTTCTGCTGCGCCTCGGCCACGGAGCGCTGCGATCGCCCCGAGAGCAGCGACGTCTTCTGGCCTTCTTGCTGAAGCTTCTGTGCCGAGTTGTCGAGGCCCTGCTTCACCGCGCTCTGCTCGCCGCGGAGGTCGTCGGGCTTGGCCTCACCCGATCGTGCCTTGTGCTCCAGTGACTGCTCCTGCCGGGCCATCTGTAGCATGTCCTGCACGGCCTGATCGAGCGCATTCGTGAGCTCCGACTTCCACGCATTGACCTGTGACTCGCGCGCCTGCTTCATGGCGTCCGAGGCGCTCTGCATTTGCGACGCCGCATCGCGCGCGCTCTGCTCCATCCCCGACTGGCCCGACTGGCTGCCGCGCTGCTGACCGCCCTGATTCTGTTTGCTGACCTGGTTCTGCTGCCCGGACTGATTCTGCTGCCCAGTCTGATTCTGCTGCCCAGTCTGATTCTGCTGGCCAGTCTGATTCTGCTGGCCGGAGGGATTCTGCTGGCCGGGTTGCTGCTGTCCCTGCGCGCTCTTGGAATTTTCAGATTGCGAATTAGCGTTCTTGGGGGGCTGCTGTCCGGCCGCTTGCCGCATGGCGTCCTGCGCCGCGTCGGCGTGCTTCCTGGCCTCCTCCGTGCCTGATGCGCCGGGATCCGCTTTTTCCTGCTCCAGCCGCTGCTGCAGTTTCTTGAGCTCGTCCGAGAATCGCTGCGAACGGTCCGCGAGCTGTTTGGCGTCGCTCTTCTGCTGCTCGGCCGACCGGGCTCGCGCCGAGTCGGCGAGCGCCTGGTCGCGCTGAGCGATCTCCTTCGCTTCGTCCTTGAGCGTCTGCATCGAACCTTCGAGCGCGGCGCGCTTGAGCATCTCGGCGCTCTTCTCGAGCTGCTCGCGAAGCCGCTGCTGCATCGCCTGCAGATCCTTGAGCGACTGCTCCGACTGCTCGCGCGACAGCTGCTGCGTCGCATTGTCGAGCTTTTGCATCTGGGCCAGAAGCTCGGGCGTCAACGCGTCGCGCAGCATCGCCTGTGCTTCCTGGAGCTGCCGCGCCAGGCTGCTGTCCAGCGCGCCGGCCTGCTTGAGCTGCTGCTCGAGCGACGCAGCGGTCTGCTGAAGGTTCTTGATCTGATCGGCCAACGCGCGCTGATCCTTGGCAACAGCCTTGGCCTTTTCGGCCTGGTCGTACGACATGTTCGACTGCTGCCGACCACTCGCCGCCGAGTTCGGCGGAGCGTCCTGTGAAGTGCCGCCGCGCATCGACCGGTCGCGCGCGGCGTCGCTCGTGCGGTCCTGGAGCGACTTCTCTGCCTGCGCGGCGGAGCGGACCTGGCTCACCGCCGAATCGAGCGAGGCACGGGCAATCGCCCGCCGCTCCTCCATCGTCGGAATCTTGAGCAGCAGCTCGCGACTCTCGCCGCGCTGCGCCCACGGCGAGTTGTCGGTCGCCACGATCTTGGCGTGCACCGCATCGCCCGGCTTGAGACCGTACTGCGACAGGTCCACCACCGCGCTGCCGTCCCACACGGTGGCCGCGCCCTGAGCGAGCGATTGCGACACGACGTTGGGACTCCAGGCCGTTGGCACCTGCTTCCACGCAACCAGCTCCACGCGTGCGAGCCCGTGGTCGTCAGTCGCCGTCGCGCGAAGTGTCACACGATCGTCGCCGGCGACGATCGTGTCGGTGGCGGGCGAGACGAGATCGACGCGGGGCGCGGAATCAGTCACGACCTCCAGTTCGACGGGAGCGGGCACGTCGGCGATCGGTCCGGACGCGCCGATTGCGACCCAGGTGTACCGGCCGCTCGCCTTGGGCGCGAAGCGACCCGAGAACGCGCGATCGTTCGCGGTCAGCGAGATCGTGTCGCGCTCGCCCGCCAGCCACACACCGTGCAGCTTGGCCGATGCGCGGCCCGATACGTCCAGGATCGTTCCCTGCGGCAACCGCGCCGGCTCGCCGACCGCCAACCCCTCGGCCGGACGACTCAGATACCCCGGGTAGGTCGCACGAATGGACACCGCGCCGACGAACGGTCGGTCGGTAACGTGGACGACCGCGGTGTCGCTCGCCGAGCGACCGTCGTTTGCCACGATCGTCACGTCGCCGCGTAATGGCCCGATCTCGACCGATCCGCGGCCGGTTCGTCGATCGATCACGATGTCATGGGTGGCCCACCCTTCGCCCGGGGCGCGCTCCGACAGCGTGACGGACCCGCGTTGCGGCGCCGCGATCAGCAGTCGCAGCGACTCCCCACGAAGCACCGTCGGCGGAAGGCCCTCGAAGGTGATGCGCGGCAGCAGCGTACCACGCCACGCGCTCACCGGCTTGAGGAGCGCGAGCATGCCGTCGTTGAAGTTCGGTGCAGCGAACGCCAGGGCGGCGGCAGCGACCGTCGCCGCTCCGGTGGCTCGCACGGCGCCGCGACGCACGGCGCGCCGCTCGGCCGGCGCGAGGCGATCGGCCGTCGGCGCGAGCCGCTCGCCGACGGCGGCAGCAGCACGCCGACCGAGCGCGCCTGAGTTGGCGACTTCGATCGCGCCTCGCAGCGCACCCAAGCGCAGCGTTTGTTCGCGCTCGATCGCCGCGGCGACGCTCTGACGCGTCGCGCGCCGCTCGAGACGCCTCACCGTCCAGAGCACGACAATGACGTTTGCGCTCGCGATCAACAGCCAGACGAGGAGCGGGAGGCCGCGCGGCAACGCGATCCAGCGCGCCCCGCCGAGCGTCCAGGCGCCCACAGCGAGGAGCAGCGCGGTCACGCCGAGGGCAAGCGCGAGGCCCCCAAAGACGTGCATGCGCCGCAGCCGCGCGCGCTCGCGATCGACCAGCTCGATGACGCTCATGGCGTTGGCCGGCTCGTCACGGCGTAGACGAAGAGGTTCACACCCATGCGTAGCGCCGCCTCGTGCAGTTGCGGGGGATCGTGATACACCTCGGGATCTTCCCAGCCATTTCCGAGATCGCTCGAGAAGCTGTAATACACCGCAAGCCTGTCACCGAGGAAGATCCCGAATCCACGCGCGGGAAGTCCGTCGTGCTCGTGGATCTTCGGGATGCCTTTTGGGAAGTCGTACACGATGTGATAGATCGGATGCGACAGCGGCACGTCGACGAGGGGCCGGTCGGGGAACACCCGTCTGATCTCGCGGCGGAAACTTTCGTCGAGCCCGTAGTTGTCGTCGGCGTGCAGGAAGCCGCCGCGCTGCAGGTATTCGCGAAGCCGCACCACCTCGGCGTCACTGAAATGGATGTTGCCGTGGCCCGTGATGTGGATGAACGGATAATCCCACAGCTTGTCGTCCATGAGCGTGACGCGCGCCTCGGTCTTGTCCACCTGAAGCGACGTCCGCTGCCGGATCGCCGCGAGCAGGTTCGGCAGACTCGAAGGGTTGGCGTACCAGTCGCCGCCGCCATCGTACTGCAGCCGCGCGATGGTGAGAACCGGCGGTGTCGGGCGAGCTCCGGCCATGGGCAGGAGCGCAACCGCTCCCAGCACACGCAACCGACGCCAACTCAAGCGAATCATCCGATCTCTTCTCCCGTGTCCGACGCCTGGGCCAGCCGGTATGCCAGATTCCGCGGCACGCCGAGCTCGCGTGAGACGAGCGCGGCAGCATCACGAGCACTCATACCGCCTTTTCGCAGATCGCGCAGACGCTCTCGGACGAGCTCGTCGTCGATCCGCTCCGCCGTGCGACCGCCGAGCATCAGGACGATCTCGCCCCGCGGTGGGTGACCCTCGTAGTACGCGCGGAGCTCGTCGACCGTTCCTCTTTGGACCTCCTCGAAAAGCTTGGTCATTTCGCGGGCCACCACCGCGGGGCGCGCCCCATTTCCCAGCTTCTCGAGCTCGGCCAATGTCGCGGTCAGCCGGTTGGCCGACTCGTAGACGACGACGGTGTGACGGCTGTTCGCAATCTCGTCGAGCGTCTCGCGTCGGGCACGCCCGGTCCGTGTAAGGAATCCGAAAAAGGTGAACCTCTCGAGGTCGAGGCCGGACGCCACGAGCGCCGCGAGCAGCGCGGACGCGCCCGGGACCGGGATCACCCGAACGCCAGCCGCCACTGCCGCACGAACGAGGCGTGCACCCGGATCCGAGAGCAGCGGTGTGCCGGCGTCGGAGACGAGCGCCAAGGACTCGCCGTTCACCAACCGCGCGACCAGTCCCGGCGTCGCTCTCGCCTCGTTGTGCTCGTGGTACGCCGCGAGTGGCGTTTCGATCCCGTAGTGATCGAGGAGGTGTCGGGTGTGCCGGGTATCCTCGGCGAGCACGAGCGACACGGACTTCAGCACCTCGACCGCTCGGAAAGAAAAATCCCCCATGTTGCCGATGGGGGTGCTGACGACGTGCAGAGCTCCGGTCTCGTTGGGCTCCGTCACACGACCTTCCACGGCATCTGGTCGAACAAGCCGGCGGACTGGAACAGGTGCCGGCGTTCCCACGTCAGCTCGCGGAAGAGTGTTTCAGGCGGCGTTCGCTCGTGATCGAGACCATTCCACAGCAGCTCGCGAATCCACGCGGCCACGCCCGAGGTCAACGCCGGCGCGTCGGTCACCGGATCGTGGGCCGGCGTGCCCGAGATCGAGAATCCGGCGAGGACCGGATGCGCGCCGATGAGATTCCGGCGAGCATGCTCGGCAACCGTCGGAGCATCGTCGCGACCTTCGAGGACCAAACGCTCCACGAGGGCGGCGGACAGCTCGCGATAGGCGTGCACGAGCGCCGGCGGTGCCTGTATGGGCAACGGCGGGGGCAAGGTCCAGCGCGTCACCTTGAGCTCGCCGAGGCGACCCTCGCGCGAAAACAGCTTGGCAACGCGGTCGACGACCGTGCCGTGGGAACCGCTCGTGAGAAAGGTCCGCGCGACGGAACCGTTGCGGAACAGGAGGTAATTCACGTTCTCGTTGGCGACGATCTCGAGCATGCCGTCGAACGTCGTGGACATCAGGAAGGGAAAGAGGCTCGCGGGATCCTGCGCCGCCAAGGCGTCCGGCCACGGCTCCGGCGCCCCGGCGTGCGTCGCGAACATGCACGCGAGCTGCTGCTCGTCGGCTTCGTGAAAGCACACCTCCCCATACTCGGGCTCCTGCGGAATCTTCTCGAGCGCGCGCGCGATAGCGATCGGCTGGGCGCCACCCGAGCCCCGGACGGTGGCGTTGGCTACTTCGCCACGCAGCAGGTAGAAGATGACCAGCTCATCGAGCAGCGAGACGGCCACGTAACCTGAAATTCGTCCGGCTCGATCGCGCTTGGCGTCGGACAGCAGGTTTCGCAGATGGATGTACGCCAGCCGAGTGCGCGGGAGTACCACACGGCCGTATGGAAAGCGCAGCGCGGCTGGCGTGACTCCCATGGGCCTCCGGTGCTAGGCCGCCGTGTGCTGCTGGAGCTTGGCTTCGATGTGCGTGCGCGGTACGGCGCCGATGATCTGGTCGACGACCCGGCCACCCTTGAAGAACAGCAGCGTCGGGATCGAACGCACGTTGAAGCGCGATCCGGTCCTGATGTTCGCGTCGACGTCGAGCTTGGCGACCTTCACCTTGCCTGCGTACTCGGTCGCGAGCTGATCAAGGATCGGCGCGATCATGCGGCACGGCCCGCACCAGGTTGCCCAGAAATCGACAATCGCCAGGCCGTCGTGCTTTTCGACTTCCTGCTCGAAATTGTCGTCCGTGACGGGAATGATGTTCGACATGGAACTCCTCGATGTGTTGAACTGCTCGGTCGTCCGGCACGACGATTCGCCTGGAGCGGCGGCTGCAGTCGATCGCAACGCGGACCCCGGCCGCCGGTGTCGGTACCAAGTAGCTTAATCACATGGAAAAGCCTCCCGCCCGGTCCGGCGGCGCGACGATCGCGCACATCGGCATCGCCGTGAGCGCCCTGCCCGAGAGTGCGTCGTTCTATCGGGACGTGCTCGGGATGCCCGAGGTCCCGCTGGCCGATTCCGACGGTGCACGCATCGTCGGGCTCGCCGCCGGCGACTCGCTCATCGAGCTGCTCGAGGCGGAGTCGCCCGACTCGCCGATCGGCCGATTCGTCGCGAAGCGCGGCCCCGGGATCCATCACGTCTGCTTTGCCGTGGATGATCTCGATGGCGCGCTCGCCCGCTGCCGCGCCCTCGGCATCCGGCTGATCGACGACCAGCCGCGCACCGGCGCCGAGGGCAAGCGCATCGCGTTTCTCCATCCGTCGTCGACCTCCGGAGTGCTGGTCGAGCTCACCGAGCGCGACTGACCTCAGGTCAGGGCGCCGCGCAGATCTTCTGCAATGCTTCGATGTCGAACTTTTCGACGTACCAACGGTTCGACGGGCCCCGCACGACCGTGAAGTTCGTCGATTGGGAAACGTCCTTATAGGTGATCGCCACCGCCAGCACCCGCGCCCCCGCGGCGCCCGGCGCGTCGCCCACGACGTCGTACCGATCGTGGCGCAGGCACTTGAGCATGATCAGCTCACGCCGCTCGAGCTCTTCGCGGGCGATGGCGTCGCGCGCCGGACCATTCGCGTCGCCCCAGGCTCCGCCGAGCGCCTGCAGGTCCTGCTGTTTTGCCGCGGCCATGAAGGCGCGCACGGCGGCAGCAGGGTCGGCCGCGCCGGTAAGGCCGCTGGTCGTTGCGGCCGGGCGTGGCACCGTTGCCGTCGTCGTAGCCGCCGGTGCGGCGTGACACGCACTCTGGAGCACGATCGCCAGCGACATCGTGATTAATTTCTTCACTCGTTCCTCTGCAGGACGTTGGTTGCAACCTAGGTGATGGTCACGCCGACGCAATCGCGACGGAGGCGTAGCGCCGCATGAACCGGCAGCGACTCTACATCAACATCGATCACATTGCGACGCTGCGCCAAGCGCGCCGCGCCGCGTTTCCAGATCCGGTTGCTGGCGCATTGCTCTGCGAGCGAGCCGGCGCCGACGGTATCACGGCCCATCTGCGCGAGGACCGCCGTCACATTCAGGACGACGACATCGAGCGTCTGGCTACATCCGTGTCGACGGTGCTGAATCTCGAGATGGCCATGACCGACGAGATGCTCGGAATCGCCGAACGCGTGCGGCCCTTTCAGGTGACCCTGGTTCCCGAACGGCGCGAGGAAATCACCACCGAGGGCGGTCTCGATCTGACGCACGATCGGGCGCGTCTCGCCGACGGCATCGCGAGGCTCAACGCCGCCGGCATCCGGACGAGCCTGTTCATCGGACCGGACCTGGTGGCGGTAGACGACTCGCGAGCGCTCGGGGCGGCAGCGATCGAGCTGCATACGGGCCGGTACGCCAATGCGCCCAACGACCCCGCCACTTTGGCTGCCCTGCGTGACGCCTCCGGCCACGGCGCGTCGATTGGATTGGCGGTCCACGCGGGACACGGGTTGACCACGGAGAATGTCGCGCCGATCGCCGCCATTCCGGAGATCGAGGAGCTCAACATCGGACATTCGGTGGTGAGCCGCGCGGTATTTATTGGTCTCGTGGATGCGGTGCATGAGTTGCGCGCCGCGATGGACGCCGCTCGAAGCCGTTCCTAGTTTCGACAGGCTCGATCACTGGAGTACGAATGAGCGGACCCGCGGGATTTCTCGAGTTCTTCATCCTCGAAGCGAGCGACTACGTCGAGCAACTCGACCGGTTGCTGCTCGATGGTGGCGCGAGCGGTCCTGACACGGGTGCATTGCAGCGCGTCGCACGCGCGCTTCGCGGCACGGCGACGATGGCCAAGCTCCCCTCCTTCGCCGACGTGGCGGCCGCACTCGAGCGGGTGGGCCGCGCGCTCCAGGAAGGCACGGTCCGCTGGGACCCGGCCCTCGGCGGGGCGCTCGTCGGTGCGATCGATGATCTCAGGATTCTCCTCCGTGGGGCACGGACGTGGTCGGCCGAGGAGGAGCATCGCGCTCGTTCTCGCGCTGCCGACTTGTCCCGATACGCTCCGATCGGCTCTGCCGGCGCCAGCGGGACGCCGGGCATGTCGGCCGGCCGCGACCTCGGGCCAGCGGCGACATCGGCGTTTCTGTCGACCGAGGCCGCGAACATCGCGGCCGGTGTCGAGCTGCTCACCGCGCACGGTGGTGATGCCGTGACCGCGGCGAACGTCTTGCGCCGCGTTCGTGCGCTGCGTGGCGTCGCCGGCGTCTCGGAAATCGGGCCGCTCGCCGACGTACTCGAAGCGACCGAGGAATCGGGCCGATCGCTGGAGACCGGCGAATCGATGACGCCCGACGTGCGCGCGCTGCTCGAAGCCGCGGCGGCACACCTGCGCACGCTTTCCGCCGAACTTCGAACGGGAGGCGACGTCAACGCGCCGAGCTCGACGCGCGATGCGTTCGAGGCGGCCCGCGATGCGTTGGGCACGCGCGCCGCCGAACGTGAGCGCGTCGTACCGATCGAGGAGCTGTTCTATCCCGAAGATCCGGGCGTCGTGGAAGCAGCCGCCGCTCCGCCTACCTCCGCGTCGGAGCGGTTCCGTCTCGAGCTGGTGAGTCTTGGCGAGCACCTCCGGCAGGTCGTGGCATCGGCGCGCCGGGCGACGGAAGCGGCCTCGGTGGCCCGATCGCGGCGCGAAATCACGAGGGCAATGCGCGCACTCGAGGCGGCCGCCGCGAGCTTCGGCCATCGAGAGATCGCCGACGCGATCGCCGACCGCGCCCGCGAGACCGAAGGCTTGGGCGGTGCCAACCTCGCCGTGCTCGATCAGCTCGCGGTGCAGCTCTCTCGGCCCGACCTCAGCGTCGAAGAGCTGAGAGCGGCGCTGGTGCCTGCGCCACCGCCACCGCCGCCCCGGCCGATGCCGCGCGAGCCGGTCAATGCCGCGTCGCTGATCGACTCCACGCTCTTCGCCCTGGATGAGCTCGAGCCCGCGGCGTTTGCCGATCGGGTGGCGATCCCCGAGGACACCGTCGTGCCGATCGAGTCGCTGCTGTACCGCGGCCGCGCGGCGCTCGAGCGCGCGGTCGAGATCCGCGACGCGCTGCGAAGCAGCGGCAGCTACGACGATCGTGAAGCGCTCGACGAGCTGTTCGATCTGCTGGATCTCGCGCGCGCCGAGTAGCGATCGATGAAGTTCGGGTGGCGCGGTGTGCTTGGCGTGGCGATCAGCGCCGGCTGTCTCTACTTCGCGTTTCGGAACGTCGAGTGGAACGACGCGCTCGAGCACGCGCGGACGGCGAACTACTGGTTGCTCCTGCTCGCCGCGGCATGCGCGACGTGCATGTTCCCGCTGAGAGCGCGCCGGTGGCGAACGATCCTCGACCCGGTCGCGCCCAAGCTGCCGTTTGGCCCGCTGTGGCGCTCGACCGCAATCGGAATGATGGTCAACAACGTGGTGCCGCTCCGCGCCGGAGAGCTCGCGCGTGCTTTCGCGCTGACTCGTGAGGTACCGAGCGTGAGCTTCTCCACGGCGCTCGCATCGCTCGTTGTGGACCGGGTGTTCGACGCGATCGTCGTGCTGCTCCTGCTCGCGGTGTCGATGGTCGCGGCCGGGTTCTCCGGCACGACCCAGCTCATGGGCGGCTACTCGATCACGCATCTCGCCATCGGGTTCGCGATGGCCCCCGTAGTGGCGCTCGTCGGCCTCTACGCGCTCGTGTTCTTTCCGAACACGCTGATCCGGCTCTATGAGCTCGTCGCGCGCCGCGTATCGCCGGCGCTCGAGGAGCGCGGCAGCGAGATGCTTCGCCGGTTCGCCGAGGGGCTCAGCGTATTGCGAACGCCGATGCACTTCATTGCGGTATTCGGGTGGACGCTGCTCCATTGGCTGCTGCAGCCGCTGGCGTTCTGGCTCGGCCTCGTCGCGCTCGGGATCCACGTGAACGTGCCGTGGGCGGCCATGCTGTTCGTGCAGGGAATCATCGTGCTGGCGGTCGCGCTGCCATCGGCTCCCGGATTCTTCGGACTGTTCGAGCTGGGAGCCGCGGTGTCGCTCGGGCTCTTTGGCGTCAGCCGATCCGACGCGGCAACGTGGGCGCTGGTGTTCCACGTCGCATCGTTCATCCCGATCACCCTGATCGGTGCGTACTACTCCGCGCGGCTCGGGCTGTCGGTCGGTCAAATGGAGTCGGCCGGCTCCGGCGGAGCATGAGCCTGGCGGCGCGCGTTCGCGCGCAGGCAAAGATCAATCTCGTGCTCCGCGTCCTGGCGCGCGAAGCGAGCGGCTACCACTCGATCGAGACGCTCCTGCACCGCATCGACCTGGCAGACGAGGTTCTCGTGCGCGTGACGAGCGGCCGGGCGCTCGATTGCACCGGTCCCGCGTTGCCCGCAGGCGGACTCGGGCCCACCGGGAAGAACCTGGCGTTCCGGGCCGCGACGGCGTACGCGGAACGAACGGGATGGCCCGACGGTTTCGCGATCGAGCTCGTGAAGAACATTCCCGTGGGCGCGGGACTGGGCGGCGGCAGCGCCGACGCGGGGGCCGTGCTCCGCGCCCTCGACGAGCTGTCGCCTACTCCGCTCGGGCCCCGTCTCGTCGAACTGGCCTCTGGTCTCGGCGCCGACGTGCCATTCCTCACCACCGACAGCCCGATGGCACTCGCGTGGGGACGCGGCGAGCGGCTGCTCCTGATGCGGCCCATCGACACTCGGACGATCCTGCTCGTCGTTCCGGATTTCCCCATCGCAACGGCGGACGCGTATGCCTGGCTCGCCTCGGAGCGTGGAGAATACATGCCGACCGCCGCCGTGATTGCCGCCGACGCACTCGGGAGCTGGGAAGCCGTTGCCGCGATGGCGGTGAACGACTTCCAGCCGGTGGTCGCGCGTCGTCATCCCCGCATTGCCGAGCTCGTGGCCGTCATCGAGTCGATGGACCCGATTCTGGCGATGCTCGCCGGGTCCGGGTCCGCCGTGTTCGGGGTATTCGACGAGTACCCTGATCCATCGGCGGTCGTGCGGACGACAGGCGCGACCGTCATCCGGACTCGAACCAGCGATCGCATCGAACGAGTCGAGCGCGACGATTGAGCGCGACGATCGAGCGCGACGATCGAGCGCGACGATTTCGGCAGTTGCTGGAATGCGGTATCGGGCCGCACGCGCCGCACGCCGTGAATTGACCTGCGCGGGCCAAGCAGGTTTATTTGAAGGGCTGTGTCTCCCCGAACAATCACCGGATGGCGCGAAATCCCTGCGCATAGCCGACTGGGCTGTGATCGCGCTGAGAGCCGCGCCTTTTTGTTCGTTCGCCGCCGCAGCGGGTCGTTTGCCCCCTCGTCCAATGGCAGGACATCGGACTTTGGATCCGAGAATGGTGGTTCGAATCCACCGGGGGCAATGGAGCATCCTGCCACAAGTCATTCTCTCGTCTTCGCTTACAACACTCGCCCATGGACGGACTAGCCGTTCCGAGTCACGGACTCAAGCTGTTGTCCGGGACCGCTAACCGTGCGCTCGCGGAAGAGATCGCGCATCACCTCGGCGTCGAGCTGTGTCGCGTGAATCTTGGGCGCTTCGCCGACGGTGAGATCTCGGTTCGCATCGACGAAAACGTGCGCGGCAACGACGTGTTCATCGTGCAGCCCACCAACCCGCCCGCGGAGAACATCATGGAGATGCTGCTCCTGATCGACGCGGCGCGGCGAGCGTCGGCGGCGCGCATCACGTGCGTGATGCCGTACTACGGCTACGCACGGCAGGATCGAAAGGACCAGCCACGCGTGCCGATCGGCGCCAAGCTCATGGCCAACATGATCGCGTCGGCCGGAGTCGATCGCGTACTCGGGGTCGATTTCCACCAGCACCAGTTGCAAGGGTTCTTCGACGTGCCGGTCGACCATCTGTACGCCATGCCCGTGTTCACGGCCCACTATCGCAGGATGCAGCTCGGCGATCCGGTGGTCGTCGCACCCGACGTCGGCTCGGCAAAGATGGCTCGCGGCTTCGCGAAGCGGCTGAACGCGTCGCTCGCGATCATCGACAAGCGTCGGCCGCAGCCGAACGTGTCCGAAGTGGTGAACGTGGTCGGTGAAGTGGAAGGACGGGACTGCATCCTGGTGGATGACATGATCGATACCGCCGGGACGGTGACCGAAGCGTCGCGCGCGCTCAAGAAGCTGGGCGCGCAGGACATCTACATCTGCGCCACACACGCGCTCCTGTCGGGGCCGGCCAAGGCGCGGCTGAACGACGCGCCGATCAAGGAAGTGGCGGTAACAGACACGATCGCGATACCGGAAGAGCGGCGCCCCCGCCAGCTTTGTGTGTTGTCGGTCGGCGAACTGCTCTCCAAGGCGATTCGATTCACGCACGCCGAACAGTCGGTGAGCTCGCTGTTCGACTGACGATGGTAGGACTCGCGTTCGATCTTCATGGTAGGGAGGACGCAGCCTCCCGAGAGTAGAACGGACGGGCGCGAGCAGGCTGCGAAGGTCGGCACTTGTTACAGGTATAGAAAAATGGCAACAGCATCCTTGAAAGCAGCAGTTCGCAACGAGCGCGGCACCGGCGTGGCGCGGAAGCTCCGGCAGTCGGGCCAGGTACCGGCGGTGATCTACGGGCACGGGCGCGAGCCGCAGTCTCTGGCCATCAACACCCGCGAAGTCGAGCGGCTGCTCGGCGGCATCGCGGCCGCCAGCACGGTGATCGAGCTCGACCTCGACGGCCGAACGGCTCGAACGCTGATTCGCGAGATCCAGCGGCATCCGTTCAAGCGCCACATCATGCACATCGATTTCCAGGAGCTCGTGGCCGGCGAAAAGGTCACGGTGAGCGTTCCGCTTCGCTTCGTCGGCACGGCCGACGGCGTTCGCAACTCGGGCGGCATCCTCGAGGAGACGATGCACCAGGTGCACGTACGCGTCGACCCCGTGTCGATTCCATCGTACATCGAAGTCGACGTGACGCCGCTGACGATCGGTCACAGCGTCCACGTCCGCGAGCTCGCGCTCCCGGAGGGCGTGACGGTCCTCGACGAGCCGGGAGCCACGGTGTGCGTCTGCACGGCGCCGAAGGCAGCCGTTGAGGAGACGGCCGCGCCGACGGAAGGCGAAGCCGCCGCAGTGCCGGAGCCCGAGTTGATTCGCAAGCCGAAGCCGGAGGAAGGCGAGGAAGAGGCGAAGTAATCCGCCTCGTGCTGCGCTTTCTCTTCGGGCGCGGCCGAGCTGCCGGCAGTGGTCCGGCGGAACGCGACGACGAACTCATGAAAGTCATCGTCGGCCTCGGAAATCCGGGCGAGGAGTACGCGCGCACGCGCCACAACGTCGGCTGGTGGGTCGTCGACCACCTCGCCGACGTTTGGCGCTTCGACGGCTGGCGCAAGGATGGCCAGTCGCGCGTCGCGACCGGTAAAGTCGGCAACGCCAAGGTACGCCTGGTCAAGCCGCTCACGTACATGAACCTGAGCGGGGCCGTGCTGCGCCCGTACTTGCGCCGGCCGTTCTGGTCGCCCGTGACCGATCTCATGATCGTCGTCGACGAGGTCGCACTGCCCGTCGGCCGGTTCCGGTTCCGTGCCAAGGGAAGCGCGGGGGGGCACAATGGCCTCAAGAGCATCGAGGCAGCGGTAGGCTCGCAGGACTATCCGCGCCTGCGACTCGGGGTCGGGCCGGAGACTGCCGATCGGCAAGTGATCATCAGGGATCACGTGCTCGACGAGTTCGGCAAACGCGAAGCGACCGTCGTGCGCGCGCAGCTTCCCACGCTCACCGAGGCGCTCGAGTTGTGGATCACGAGCGGTATCGCTCCCGTGATGAACCGATATCCCGGCAATGCGCAGAGTTGAATGCTGAGACTTGGCATCGTCGGGCTGCCGAACGTCGGAAAGTCCACATTGTTCAACGCGCTGACGTCGGCCGGCGTGCTGGCCGCGAACTATCCCTTCGCAACCAAGGATCCCAACGTCGGTCGGGTCAACGTTCCCGATCCGCGGCTCGATGTGCTCGCGGACATCGTGAACCCCGAGCGCGTCGTGCCAGCGGCCGTGGAGTTCGTCGACATCGCCGGCCTGGTCAAGGGCGCGTCGCAGGGTGAGGGCCTTGGGAATCAGTTCCTCGCCACCATCCGAGAGACGGACGCGGTGGTGCACGTCGTGCGCGCGTTCGAGGACGACGACGTGCTGCACGTCATGGGGCACGTCGATCCCGAGCGTGATCGGGAAGTCATCGAGTTCGAGCTCGCGCTCGCCGACCTCGCGGTCGTGGAGAAGCGTCTCGACCGCGTGCGTCGGGCGTCCAGGACCGGCGACAAGGAGGCGCTCGCCGAGCTGGGGCCACTCGAGCGTGCAAACACATCGCTCGCCGATGGCAAGCCCCTGTGGCACACCGGACTCTCGGCCGATGACCGGCGCGTGCTCGCGCCGCTGTCGCTGCTCACCCTCAAGCCGATTTTGTACGCGGCCAACGTCACTGACGCAGAGCTGGCCGGCCATGAAGGTGAGCATTTGACGGCGCTCCGACGCGCCGTGGTGGAGAGCGGCGAGCACGCGGAGGTCGTGCCGTTCTCCGCCAAGATCGAGGCGGAGCTTGCCGAGCTGCCGGCGGACGATCGCGCGGCATTCCTCGAGTCCCTCGGACTCGAGTCGGCGGGGCTCGACCGGCTGATTCGCGCCGGATACCACCTGCTCGGATTGCAGACGTACTTCACGGCGGGCGAGCCGGAGGTGCGCGCGTGGACCATCCATCGCGGCGACACTGCTCCTGTTGCCGCCGGCGTGATCCACTCGGATTTCGAGCGTGGCTTCATTCGAGCCGAGACGGTGTCGTACGACGAATTCGTCGCGAACGGCGGATGGAAGGGGGCGCGCGAAAAAGGTGTCGTACGCTCGGAGGGCAAGGAGTACGTCGTACAAGACGGCGACGTGATGCTGTTCCGCTTCAACGTCTGAGCGCGTCCCCCGGCCATGCACGACCACAAAGATTTCTCACCGTGCGCGCAGGGCACCGAACCTTTGCGCCCCTGGCTCGTATAGAGCGATAGATACGCGGCGTTCGGCTCACCCGCCCAGCCGGACCTGAGTCATCGTCATTGACCACACTCACGTGATCCTTCCGAGCCTGGCCGCGCTATGGCGCGGCGCCATGGTCGTTCTCGGCATCGCGGCGGTGCTTCCGGCGAGCGCGGGCGACGTGCGAGCGCATCCCGACCCGGCGCGCAGCTATGGCGAAGGTCTCGCGCGCGCTCGGATCATGGTCGCCGAGGACAGCGCCATCGCCGCACCGGGGGGCGAGTCGATTCTCCTCACCCACGCCGGCAGAACGCCTCGCGCGGTCATCCTGTTCCACGGCTTCACGGATTCACCAAGGCAGTTCGCGGCGCTGGCCGATTCCCTGTTCGCACGCGGCGACAACGTGCTCGTGCCACGGCTGCCCCATCACGCGGAGCGTGGTCGCGACGTGGGAGAGTTGGCGAAGCTCACCGCACCCGAGCTCTGTCACGTCGCGGATGCCGCCGTCGACGTCGCGGCGGGACTGGGCGACTCGGTGGTGGTGGTGGGATTGAGCGTCGGCGGCACACTGGCAGTGTGGGCGGCCGAACACCGGCGCGAGGTCCGGAGGGCATTCGTGATCGCGCCAGCGTTCGAGATGGGGCACGTGCCGTCGATGTTGGAGCGCCCGATCCTGAATCTCGGGTCGCACATTCCGAACTGGACGCGCCGCGCTGCCACCGACAGCGAGCGGCCGGATCGTGACCCGGGCTTCGCGACCCACGGCCTGGCGCAGGTCCTCCGGCTCGGCATGGCGGTGCGACGCGATGCCGAGCGGTATCCGCCAGCGCGCGCGGAAGTGCTGTTTCTCGTCAACGCGAACGATCGCACGGTGAAGACCGAGCCTGTGCTCGACCTGGCACGACGCTGGAACGCGCGGAGCGTACCGGTGTCGGTGTACGAGTTCCCGGACTCGCTTCAACTCCCACACAACGTCGTCGATCCCATGCAAGGCCGCGCGAACGCGACGATCGTGTATCCGACGCTCGAGGCGTTGGCGCACGGAGAGCGTCCGCCGCACTGGGTTCGCAGGCGCGAGTAGCGCGCGGCCGACGGCGTCCGCCGTCGGCGTCCGGCGACGGTGCGCGACACGCGCTCCGGCTGAGCTTGATTTACATGGCGGCACATATGTTGCGGCGTAGGGTTGGGTTTATCGGTCGATTCCCCCACCCCGTCTTCCCTCGCCCGCCCGCTGTGAAACGCCAGTTCTTCGACGCGAACGGAGTTTCGTGGGACGTGTGGGACGTCAGCCCACAGGATCTCAGTCGCGTCGACTACGATCGTCGAGCGACGGCGCGCACCCAGGGGGACGTGCCGCGCGCGTTCTCCGCCTCTGTCTATCCTGAGCTGCGCGAAGGGTGGCTCTGTTTCCAATCCGCATTGGAGAAGCGCCGTTTCGCCCCGATTCCCCCTGAGTGGCATGAATTGCCTGACGGGGTGCTGAGGGTCATGCTCGAGGTGGCGACGCCGGCGCCGGCCGCGGAGCCAATGCTTCCACGGCCGACGACGAACGAATGAGCCCAGCCGGTCAGCGGATGAAGACCGTGCTGTTCTGCAGAATCGCGCCGATCGTGAAGTCGATCGTCTGCCCCGGTGAAACGAGCACCTGACCGGTCGACGCCCGGCCGTTGCCGCCGATCGGCGTCGCCACGATGTGCAGATCCGGCGTCGCTAGCGACGGATCGAGCACGAAATTTCGCGAGCTGTTGCCCGTCACCGTGCCGAGGCGCGTGGCCAAGCCGGCAGACACGGCGTACACGTCCATATCGAGGAAGTTGTTGTTCTTCACTCGTAGACCGACGGCGGCCGCCGGAGCCACCTCACCCGCCGCCTGGCCGGTTCGCGAACAGCTCGCCGCGCCCAGGCCGAACGCTGAGATCGTCGCACAGGAAAAAACGCCAAGCGCAAATCGCGTCCACAACATACCGCCACCTCCCGAAAAACTCTGATATCCGTCGTTCCTACGTCGCCACTTGGACCATCGGGCCACTCGTAAAGCACACAGGGTGCCAGCTTGAGTGAAGCGCTCGCTGACGCTATACTTGATGGCTTGTGCGCGCTGAGCGCGCCTTCACACGCATCCCTCCTTCCGCTCTGGCAACCAGCGGGGGGCGGACACGACCAAAGGGAGGATTGCCAACCCATGTCGCGACGATATGAGGCGGTTTACGTCTTCGACTCCACGCTCGAGGACGCCGCGATCAATGACAAACTCGGCCGCTTGCACGGCCTGCTCGGGAATCCGGGCGATCTCGAGCTGAACCACTGGGGACGCCGACAGCTCGCCTACCCGATCGGCCGTCGAGAGTCTGGCTACTACGCTGTCGCGCGCTTCAGCGCCGATGCCGCCGCTCTGCCGGAGTATGAGCGCGCAATCAAGCTGGATGACGGCATCGTCCGCCATCTCATCACCCTGTACGAGAACGAGCTCGGCGCGCCGCCGATGTCCGAAGAGGAGCTCGCCGCCGCCAGCCGTCGTCGCGAACAGGATGATGACGAGGACGAGGAATAACCAATGCGACGACCACAAAAGACCTGTCCGTTCTGCGAAACCCGCGTTCGGTTCATCGATTACAAGGATGATCGGACGCTCGGCCGATTCATCACCGACCACGGCAAGATTCTGCCGAGCCGCCTGAGCGGTACCTGCGCGCGCCACCAGCGGCAACTCTCGACGGCGATCAAGCGAGCACGCTATCTCGCCATCATCCCATACACGCGCGGATTGCAGGCGTAGTCGGTGAGCGACCCCGCGCCCGCGACTCCGGCTTCCGCGACGGCGGCGGCTCCTGCCCCGATCGAGCGAGGATGGGCCAAATACCTCTTCGCGCTCGCGGCGCTGGTGTTTCTGCCCGTGATCCCGCAGGTGCGCGCCATGTTGCCGATCGAACAGACGATGTTGTTGTTCGTTCCGGCCGTCGCCGCGTGTGCGCTCGTGGGCTGGTGGGCGGGCGGACGTCCGTTTCTGGCGGTCGCCTGGGTGGCGATCGCCGTATTGGTGATCGCGACGCCGCCCGAGCCGCCTAGTGCCTTCTACAACCTGGCGCGCGGCTGGGGCCTGCTGCTGGCTGGCGCGTTCGGCTTGGTCTGTCTGGTCGCTTCGCAGGGATCGCTGCTGCGACGCGCCTCGGTGGCACTGTGCATCGCACTGGCGTTGGCCGCCGTCATGAGCGCGGTCGGCCGGATCAGCGTGACCGAGGCATCGCGCACGATTCGTGACGAGTTCGCCCGGCGAAACGGCGAAACGCTTCAGGCCCTCAACACGGTCATTCAGGAGCACCCAAAAGAGTGGCAGGACGTAGTCGCAAAGGCTCCGCCGCTGGCCAACCTGCCGACGGAAACGCAGAAGGATCTCGAGAGCCTTTCGGGCGCGGCGCGCGCGGTGTTTCCTGCTCTGCTCGCGCTCGAATCGCTCGCGATTCTCGCCCTCGCGTGGGCCACTTATCACCGCTTGGGGCGCGCACGGCTTGGTCTGCCCTTGCGCCCGCTGCGCGAGTTCCGGTTCAACGACCAGCTCGTGTGGGGCTTGATCGTCGGCCTCACCATCATGCTCGTGCCGACGCTCGGATCCGTCCGCGGACTTGGCAAGAATCTGCTCGTGTTCTTTGGCGTGCTGTACGCGATGCGCGGTTTCGGCGTGCTCACGTGGTTCATCGCGCCGGGAAGCCTGGGGATCACCCTGGCGATTGGATTCGTGATGCTGCTGGCGCCGGTACTGAAGGTCTTCGCGGTGCTCGCGTTCATGCTCATCGGCGTGGGAGCCCTGGCCTTGGGCCTGGGCGACACGTGGGCCGATTGGCGGAACCGAGTGCGCTCAACTTAGTAATACTCCGGGAGTCTCAACCAATGGAAATCATTCTTCGGCAGGGCGTCGAGAACCTCGGCAAGCCCGGCGACGTCGTGAAGGTCAAGGCGGGCTACGCTCGCAACTACCTCCTTCCGCACGGCTTGGCCTATGAAGCCACGCCGGGCAATCTCAAGCGCATTCAGCAGGAGCGCGATCGCCTGGAGGCAGCGGAGAACGAGCGCCGTACGGCCGCACAGGGGCTGGCGGAGCGGTTCGAGCAGGTGTCGCTCACGTTCTCGGCGCGCGTCGGCGAGGAGGGCAAGCTGTTCGGCTCGGTAACGGCTGCGGACATCGCTCAACAGCTGGAGGCGCAGGGCTTCCATGTCGAGAAGCGCCAGATCGATCTCCATGAACCGATCAAGGCGCTCGGTGTGTACCGCGTGCCCGTGCGGTTGCACGCGGACGTGAAGCCGGAAGTGCGGGTCTGGGTGATCAAACAGTGATGCTCCACGGCGAATAACACGCCCACGAGCCGCAAACACTTCAACCCGCACAGATGCCCGAGACGTCGGCCAGCACCCTCGCACTTGCCCAGCGCGCCGCGCAGATTGCGATAGACAACAAAGCACAGGACGTGGTGCTGCTCGATCTCCGCGCCGTCACGGACATGACGGACTTCTTCATCATCGCGAGTGGCACCTCCGACACTCACGTTCGGTCCGTCGGCGAGCACGTGATCGAGGAAATGAAGAAGGAAGGCACTCCGGCGCACCACGCCGAGGGACTCGAACGGGGCCGCTGGGTATTAGTTGATTTCGTGGACTTCGTGGTTCACGTGTTTCATCCGACGCTCCGCAACTTTTATCAACTCGAGCGCTTGTGGGCCGACGCCGAGCAAGTCCCGCTAGAGAGCGGACAACGGAGCAACGCCTAGCGCAGGGCGCGAATCCGCGGGGATGGGCGCACGGGCTGAGCCTGGCCGTGCTGTTGGCCTGTGGCGCGCCCGCGACCGCTGCCGCTCAGAACTACTTCGGCCAGAACCAGGTCCAGTACGACGGCTTCAACTGGCAGGTTCTGCAGACCGAGCACTTCCTGATCTATTTCTATCCGGAAGAACGGGCAGCGACCACGGACGCGGCACGGATGGCCGAGCGCGCATACGCGCGACTGTCCCGCCTCCTCGACCACCAGTTCCGCGAGAAGAAGCCGATCATGCTCTTCTCGTCGCGAACGGACTTCGGGCAGAACAACGTCACTGGGGACCTGGGCGAAGGCACGGGCGGCGTGACCGAAGCGACGCGGCATCGCATGCTGCTCAACTTCACCGGCGACTACCGCAGCTTCGAGCACGTCCTGACGCACGAGATGGTGCACGCATTCCAGTACGACATCTTCGCGAGGGGCAAGGCGGGCAACGGGCTCCAGACCCTCGAGCGCTTCCTGCCCCCGCTGTGGTTCGCCGAAGGAATGGCCGAGTATCTCTCACTCGGGCCGAACAGCAACATCACGTCGACCTGGATGCGGGACGCGGCGCTGAACGGCAAGCTGCCCACGATCCAACAGTTGACGAGGAATCCCGACAAGTACTTCCCGTACCGCTACGGGCAGTCGATCTGGAGCTTCATCGGTCAGAAATGGGGCGATGAAGTCATCGGCCAAATCATGAACTCGGTGCCGAGCGTGGGGGTGGAGCGCGCGTTCCGGCGCGAGCTCGGAGTGTCGCTCGAAGAACTGGGCGACGAGTGGCGCGAGGACGTGCAAACCCGGCTGCTGCCAGCCGTCGGATTCATGGACCGGCCGCGGCGCTTCGCCCAGCCGCTGCTGACGAGCCGGAACAGCGGCGGCGAGATATTCCTCGCGCCCGCGTTGTCTCCCGACGGCGAACGCATCGCGTTTCTGTCGAACGGCAACCGGCTGCGCGGCGAGGTGTTTATCGACCTGTGGCTGGGCGATGGCGAAACGGGTAAGCGGATCACACGGCTGGTGAAGAGCACCTTCGATCCGAACTTCGAGGAGCTGCGCCTACTCTACTCGCAGAGTGCCTTCTCGCCGGATGGACAGACGCTCGCTCTCACCGCGCAGCGCCGCGGCAAAGACGTGCTCTATCTGTTCGACGTCAAGAATCAGAAGGAGCTGCGTCGATTCAATCTGGATCTCGAGTCCGTCACGAGCCCGACCTGGTCGCCCGACGGACGACAGCTCGTCATCAGCGGCAGCCGTGGCGGCATCACCGACCTGTACCTGGTGAACGCCAACGGTACAGGACTCCGACGACTGACCGACGACAAGTTCGGCGATCTGCAGCCGCAATGGTCCCCGGACGGAAGAACGATCGCGTTCGCGACCGATCGGGACGGCGCCAGCCTCGACTCGCTGACGTTCAAGCCGTGGCGCATCGCCCTGCTCGATCTGGAGAGCGGCGCCGTGACGGTGTTGCCCGGCCAATCGGGGCTCAACCTGAATCCACAGTGGGCGCCCGACGGACGATCGATCGCGTACGTGTCGGATCGGACCGGAACGGCGAACGTGTTCCTGTACGACCTCGAGCAGCGCCAGCACTATCAGCTCACCAATGTCGTGGGCGCGATCTCGGCCCTGACCGAGTACAGTCCGGCCATCAGCTGGGCGCGCGACGCGGACCGGCTCGCGTTCACGTACTACGACGACGGCGACTACACGATCTGGACCGTCAACAACCCGAGGTCGCTGCGCAAGGAGCCGTATCACGATGCGCCGGTCGTGCTCGCGGCGATACCAGCTCCGACCGACAGCGCCAGCAAGTCGGTGTCGGTGGTCGCGCTCCTCGACTCGGCGGCGCTCGGACTGCCGGACACGACCAAGTTCCGGGTCGAGCCGTACCGCGTTCGCTTCCAGCCCGACTTTTCGGCTCGACCGACGATCGCGTACTCGCCGGATGCGTTCGGCCGATCGGTGTTCGGCGGGACGACGCTCGTGATGAGCGACATGCTCGGCAACAATCACCTGGCGATCTCCGGCGAGATCAACGGCCGGGCAAGTGAAGCACGGGCGCTGATCGGATATACGAACCTCGGACATCGCTGGCAGTACTCGACCGGGCTCTCGCAGGCGCCGTACTACTTCCTGTCAGGAGACACCGTCTCGGAGACGTTGCAGCCCGGCGTGAGCCTCGAGGCGCAGCAGATCACGACGTACGTGGCACGGCAGGCGTTCGGCGTCACCGCGTATCCGCTCAATCGGTTCACGCGCATCGAGCTCGGCGCGGGGTTCAACAACATCGATCGGAGCCGGCTGTTCGTGACACGGAACGTCAACGGCGGCACGGTGGCGACGGCGTATTCCGTCGACAGCACGCACCGCGACCCGTCGTTGAACTACTTCGACGGCCAGCTCGCGCTGGTGTCGGACAACACATTATTCGGCTACACGGGTCCGATCATGGGCCGGCGTTTCCGGGTGCAGGTCAGCCCGGTGCATGGCTCGTACGACTGGGTGCAGTATCTCGCGGACTATCGGCGGTACGACCCGATCATCTTCAATTATCTGACGCTCGCGACGCGAATGTATGCCGACATCTCGGTGGGTCACGACGAGACGGCGTTTCCGAAGTACATCGCGCGGCCCGACTTCGTGCGCGGCTACGACCGGAACAGCACGTTCTATCTCTCCTGCCCGGTGATCGGGGCCAATCCGACCAACTGCAGTGCCGTGCAGCTCCTGGGCAGTCGCGTCGCCGTGGCGAACGCCGAGCTGCGCTTTCCGCTCATTCGGCGGATCGAGCTCGGATTCCTCCCGGTCGATCTTCCGCCGCTGGACGGCCTCGTGTTCTACGACGCGGGCATCGCCTGGTCGCGCGGGCAGAGCGTGTCGTTCAGCCGACCGTCCGGGTACGACGTGGCCAACCAGCGCTATCCGCTCCGCAGCTACGGCTTCGGTCTGAGGCTGAACCTGTTCAACTACGCCATCATGCGCTGGGACTACGCGGTGCCGGTGGACCAGAACGGCCACAAGGGGGTGTGGACGTGGTCGTTGTGGCCGAGTTTCTGACGCGCACGTACTAGCTGCCCCGCAGTCCGCGATCGTATATGTTTCCGCTCGTGCGCTCGCTCATCGCGCTGGCGCTCGCGCTCGTGGCGTGCTCGCGCAGCGAACGGTCAGAGGCTCCAGCGGTGCGCACGGCTTCCGGCCCGGCGCAGCGCGGACCTGACGCCCTGCTGCTTCGCGTGCCGCGTTCCGGTGGCATCGCGCGAGTCACCCGGTATCCCGATATCGACTCGACGATCTGGACGGCAACCGATGCCGCGCCGGCGATCGAGCACGTGCTCGCGTTCGATCCGGACGCCGGCTTGATCGCGGCGAGTGACGCGCGTGGGCGACCGCTGTGGATCGACCTCCGGGAAGGAGGCGTGACGCTGCCCATCAAGGGGCCGCTCACCGACATGACGTCGATCGAAGGGTCGATGATCTACGGCGTGGGTGCCGACGGCGCGGTCGTGCGCTGCACGCCGAGCGGCAACTGGACGTTCAAGCCGCCGCAGCCGGCGCGCGCCGTCTTTCCGCAGTCCAATGGTGGCCTGCTCGTGCTGGCCGGTCGACGCGAATCGAGCACGCTGTGGCGCATGCGGCCGCCGGCGAACGGGTTGCTCGACACGCTCAATGCCGGCAAGGTGTCCCACGCCGTGAGCGCGCCCTTTGGCGGTCGGCTGTATCTAGCCGACAATCGCACGATGACGGGCGTCGCAGCGCAAACGCTGAACGAATCCTCGACGATCAGGTTCGACCGTTCGATCTCGGCAATCGCGGCAACACCGAGCGGCGACCGATTCTACGTCATCAGTGATTCGTCGCCGACGCTGTACGTCGTCGACCGATACCGCGACCGCATCGCCGCGCGGGTTGATCTTCCGGGCGAGCCGCGTGATTTGCGCGTCGACGCGTTCGGGCGATACCTGCTGATCCGGCCGTTGAAGGGCGACTCCGTGTGGATCGTCGGCGTCGGGTCGGATCGCGTACTCGGCACGATACGTTCACGCTGGCTGGGCGACGTGCCCTTCGTCGCGCCGGACGGCGCCATCGGCGCGATCGATGGTCGAGATCTCGCATTCTTCGACGTCGCGACCGGTCGCGAGCTCCAGCGCGTACCGGATGGCGCTTCAGACTTCTGGTATCCGTTCGTATGGACGGGACTGCGGGCACGCGCCGCGGCGCTCGATCAGCCCGCACGATTCCCAAGCGATTCGGACACGACCGTTGCCGCGCCCATCGCCGCGCGGGCCGAGACCACCGCGGCACACCCCACGCCGGTCGTCGACTCGGCAGTATCGGGCTTCACGGTCTCGTTCGCGGCACTGCTCGATGAAGTCAAAGCGCGCGAGCAGGCGTCGAAGATCGTCGTGCAGGGCCAGACCGCTCGCGTCGTGACTTCGGTCACGAGCGGCACCGCGATCTACCGCATCGTGCTCGGGCCTTTCCGAACGCGGGCCGAGGCCGATCAGGTCGGCCGCGCATCGGGGCTGGGCTACGTCGTATACCCGGGTACCCCGTGACAGCGCCGGCAACGAAGCGGGGCTTCGACTGGGAAGCGGCGGGCCGGGAGCTCGGTGAAAAACTGGACGGCTATCACTCGATCGTGGTGATCGGCGCCGATCCGGTGGCGACGGGTCAAGTGGCGGTCGGAATCGCGCGCGTGCAGAGCGCGCGGAGAAGAACGGCGGTCGGCGATTTGTTCGCGGAGTCTCCGCCAATCCAGGCGCTCGTGCCGACCGACGATCCGCATGGGTTGGTCGACACGTTCGTCTACGGCGTGTCGATCAATCGAATCGCGCATCCCGTTCCGGACGCAGGCGATTTATACGTGCTGCCGAGCGGCACCGAGCCGCCGGAGTACGAAGAGATTCTGCCGAGCCCGCGTTGGGCGCGACTCGCGGCGGGTTTCGGTGAAGTCGGCGCGCTCCTCGTGCTCGCCGCGCCGGCGAGCGCCCCGCGCATCGAGGATCTCGTTGCCGCGGTGGATGGAGCGATCGTCGTCGGCGAAGTCGCGCCACGCAAACTGCCCGTCGCCTCGGTCGTGTATGCGGTTCGCGAGCCACGACCGGCTCCTCCGGTCCGCTCGCCCGCGGCGACGCGGGCGAAACCCTGGTGGAGGCACCGCGCGTCGGCGGCTGCGGGAATCGGTCTCACGCTGGTGGCTGCGGGCGTCGCGGCATGGCTCGCGTACCGGCCGCTGGCAGGCGGGCCGGCGCGGCTCGGTTCCAAGCCCGACTCGGCGCATCGAGCCGTTGGCGCAGGGGTGATCCACACGGACTCGGCCGCAGCGGCCGACAGTCTCACGGACACCACGACGGCGAGCGCTCCATCGGTGCTACGTGTCAGCAATCCACAGGATTCGGCGCAGGCATCGCCATTCGCTGTCGAACTGCTAGCTGCGAATACGCAAGCAGGCGCTATTTTGAAACTGCAACAGGACGGCAGTTCCCTACCCGCTCCGACCTTTTCGCCGGCTTTGGTGCAGGGCGCGCAATGGTACAAGGTCATCGCCGGCGCGTACGGCACTCGATTCAGTGCGGATTCGCTCCTCACCGCGCTCCGCCGCCGCAAGGTGGTCGACGCGGGGAGTGGCATGGTGGTTCGGTTGCCGCTGGCCTTCCGGATTGACTCCGCGGTCCCCAGTTCGGCAGTGCCCGGCTTGCTCGAGGCGTATCTCGATCGAGGTCAGCCGGTATATGCGCTCCGGCAGCCGGACGGCACGGCGTGGCTGCTCGCGGGTGCGTTCGCGTCGATCGAGCAGTCCACACTGTACGCGGCCTCGCTCAGAGCGTCGGGAATTACGCCGGTGCTCGTGTACCGCAAAGGGAGAATTTTCTAGTGCGGCTTACCAAGCTGGAGATGCAGGGCTTCAAATCGTTCGCCGACAGCACGGAGATGACGTTCAACGCCGGGGTCACGGCGATCGTCGGGCCGAACGGCTGCGGCAAGTCCAACGTCTCCGACGCGGTGCGCTGGGTGCTCGGCGAACAGCGTGCGCGTCTCTTGCGCGGTGCCAAGATGGAGGAGGTCATCTTCCAGGGCTCGTCGGCGCGACGCGCGGTGAACCTGGCCGAAGTCTCGCTGCACTTCTCCAACGAAGACGGCACGCTCCCGGTCGCGTTTCAGGAAGTCGTCATCACGCGCCGGCTCTCCCGGTCCGGCGAGAGTGATTATTTCCTGAACCGCTCGCCGTGCCGACTGCGCGACATCTCCGATCTGCTTCGGGGCACCGGCCTGGGCGCTGACACCGGCGTCGTGATCGAGAGCAAGATGATCGACGCACTGTTGTCCGACCGGCCGGATGATCGCCGCGAGCTGTTCGAAGAGGCGGCCGGCGTCGGCCTGTATCGGGATCGACGGCGCACAGCCGAGCGACGGCTCGAGGAGACCACCGTCGACCTGCAGCGCCTCGACGACTTGATCAACGAAGTCCAGAGCCAGGTTCGGTCGCTCGCCCGCCAGCGACGTCGTGCCGAACGACACGCCGAATTGATGGCGCGGCGCTTCACCGTGGAGCTCGCACTCGCCAAGCGGGAAATGGAGGCGTGGCGGGACGAGCTGGCGCGGCTGGACCGGCGAGTCGTGGAGTTGCGCCAGAGCGCGCCGGAAAGCGACCAGGCGGTGAGCGCGGCCGAGCAGGCCCGCGACACCGCGCACGGTTCGCGTGCCGCCGCCGAGGCGCAGCGCACCGAGTTGCTGCGGCTCGTCTCCACGCAACGCGAGCAGGTGCAGCAGATCCGCGCCGAGATGGCCGTGGCCGAAGAGCGGCAGCGCAACGCACTGGCGCGCCGGCAGCGCGCCGAGCTGGAAGCGAACGAGGGCGAAGCGCTCGGCGTTCGAATTTCAGTCGACCGCGAGCAGGTGACGAGCGAGCGGTCCGCGCTGCACGCGCAGCTCGACGGCGCCCGACAGTCGCTGGCCGACCGGGTCCGCCGCGAAGACGACACCCGGCACGCGGTGGCGCAGGCGCGCGCGGCGCTCGAAGACGCGGACCGGCGCCAGCGTGAGCTGCAGGACCGGGCGCGCCGGATCGACAACGATCGCGAGCGCGCTCGTCGCGAAAGCGACGAGCTGGCGCAGCGGGTCGAGCAGCTGTCGCAGGAGCGCGGGCAGCTCGCTGACGGCTTTGCCCAGATTCAGCGGGAGTTGGAGTCGGCGGCGGTGGCGCTCGCCGAAGCCCGCGCTCGCGTGGAGGCTGCCGCGGGCATGCTGGACGGTGCGCGTGCGGCCGAGCGGGAGGCGCGCGAGCGTGAAGCCAATGCGCGCGCGGAGCTCTTCCGGGCCGACGAGACGCATGCGTCTCTGCAGGGCAAGGTGAACGCGCTCGACGCGCTCGAGCGCGAGCGCGTGGGGCTGGCGCCGGCGGCGGCACGACTGCTCCGCGAGCGCGAGCAGTTCGGCGACGACGCGGTGCTCGGACCGTTGAGCGATTTCATAAGCGCCGATCAGTCGTCGGCGCTGCTGGTCGAGCGCTTCCTCGGCGCGACGGTGCACGCCGTGCTGGTGCGCGATCGCGACGTTGCGGACGCGGTGCGCCGGTGGCACGCAACGGCTAACCCGGGGCCGCTGCTGCTCCTGCCGCTGGATGCCCTGAGCTCGTCGCTGGCCGACGAAAACGTCGAGGCGCTGTCGCACCGGGTCGAGGCCGCGGGGCCGGGCCATGCGTGGGTTCGCGCGCTGCTCGGGCACGTGCAGTCCGTGGACGATGGCGCGGCGTTCGTCGACGCGCGCGGCGCGATCTGGCTGCCCGGCAGCACCGGCGGTCCCGGTCCGCTGCGTCGTCGCGCCGAACTGTTCGCGTTGCGCGTCGAGCTCACCACCACCGAGCGCGCGCGGCAGGATGCGATGGCCGCCGCCGATGCCGCTCGGTCGACGGTGCTCGAGTGCGAGGGCCGCTCGACCGAGGCATCGGCCGCGCTCGAGGCCGCGCAGATCGATGCCCGCCGGCGTGCCGAGCATCAGAGTGAGCTCGACCGACGGCGTCAGCGCGCCGAGCGCGAGCTGCAGGAGGCCGACGCGCTCGCGGCCAGACTCGCGGCGCGCGGCGATCAGTTGACCGAGCAGCTCGCACAGTTCGATGCCGACTCGCAGGCGCTGTCGACCACCGTGGGCGAGCACGCGGACATCGTGGCGGCGGCCCGCGAACAGCTTGGTCGATCGGAGCGAGCGCACGAAGAGGCGCGCGATGCCCGCACCGCGGCCCAGATCGAGGAAGCACAGATCCAGGCGCGCGTCCAGGTGGCGGACGACCGCGAGCGACGGCTGGTCGAGGAGCAGCAGTCCGCGGCATCACGGCTCGAGGCGCTCCGCGCCGAGCTGTCGGATCTCTCGCAGGCCGACTCGGCGCTTGCCGAGCAGATGGACGCGTGGCAGCTCGATCTCGAGACGCGCGAAGCCACGCTCGCTGACGGGGAGGCGCGCCTGGTTCGCGCCGAAGCGTCCGTGCACGACGCCGACGACGCGCTCACGGCGGCCGAGCACGCGCTCGACGAGGCTCGCCGGCAGGCCCACGCGCGCCATGACGAGTTGCATCAGGCCGAGTTGAGGCACACCGAGCTTGCGGGCAGGCGGGCGGCGATCCGGGAGCGGCTGGAGGCCGAGTGGCGCCGCCCGCTCGAGGACATGCTCGCCGACGTGCAGCCGGTGCAGCTCGACGACGAGCAATTACGCGCCGAGACGGAGTCGCTCCGCCAGGAGCTCGAGCGGCTCGGCCCGGTGAACGTGCTCGCGATCGAAGAACATGAGGAAACGCTCAAGCGGCAGGAGTTCCTGACCCATCAGCGCGCGGATCTCGCCGAGGCCAAGCAGTCGCTACAGCAGGCGATCCGCGAGATCGACGTGACCGCGCGCGAGCTGTTCCTGGCGACTTTTGCGCAGGTCCGCGAGAACTTCCGGCAGATCTTCATGTCGCTGTTCGGCGGCGGCGAATGCGACGTGCGCCTGGAGAACCCGGATGCCCCGCTCGACTGCGACATCGAGATCCACGCGTCGCCGCGGGGCAAGCGAACGCAGCGCATTCACCTGCTGTCGAGCGGCGAACGCGCGCTCGTGGCGCTCTCGCTGCTGTTCGGCATTTTCCTCACCAAGCCGAGCCCCTTCTGCCTGCTCGACGAGGTCGACGCGCCGCTCGACGACGCGAACGTCGGGCGGTTCGTGCGCATGCTGATGCAGTTCAAGACGCGCACGCAATTCATCGTCATCACGCACAATCCGCGCACCACGACGGAAGCAGCCGACGCGGTGTATGGGGTCACGATGCAGGAGCCGGGCGTCTCATCCCTGGTGAGCGTTCGGATGCGCGGCGCGCCGCCGGTCGACGAGGCGGCGGTCGCCGCGGCCACCAACGGCGCGTTCGCAGCCACGGTATGAGGGTTCGGCGCCGCGCGGCGGCGCTCGCGTTGGGGATGAGCATCGCGCTGGGCGGCCTCCGTGTCGCCGCGGCGCAATCGGTGAACCTTTCCCTCGCGGTCGTCCAGGACAGCATCTCGCCGGCGCCGGCGGTGCTCGTCGAGGGCACGCCGGGGCCGCAGGACCTCGCGCCGTACACGATCACGCTCGAGGTCTCACTCGAGCCGCAGTTTCGCGCGCCGGTGTTCGTCGGGAGCTCGGCAAGCCTGTCGGCCACCTTCGCGATCGATTCGCTGCTGCCGGAACGAAAGATCGCGAGCTTCCGTGCCCGCATCATCGATCGCACGGGCGCCGTGCACGAGATCATCCGAAGCTTTCCCGTGCGCAGCTGGCTGCGGTTGATCAGCCCCACGCGGGCGATCAACGACGTGCTCTTCACACGCCGGCCGACATTCGCGTGGAGCAGCCCGGGCATCACCCTGCCGCCGGGGCCGTGGGCCTACGACATCACGATCACGAACATCGCAACGGGGCGGTTCGAGCAGCGCGCGACGTCCGACACGACGTTCGTGCCGCCCGATCCACTCGATGCCTGCACGTCGTATCGCTGGAGCGTCCACGCCCGCGCGGTGAACGGCGGATCGCACGACGAGATCACGCTGAGCAGCCCGGGCACGTTCGTGATCCAGTCCGCCGAATGTCCCACGGCAACGATCTTCTATCAGAATTTTCCAAATCCATTCGGCCGCGGCGCGCTGCAGCCGATGACCTGCTTCTGGTTCGACCTCGCACACCGATCGACCGTCAAGCTCACGATCTACGATCTTCGTCTGCATCCCGTGAAACGCATCGTACCCGGACTCCTTCCAGCGCAGCTGGATTCCGGCGCGTACGGACGCCAGAGCGTCGGCACCGATGGCGGATGCGATGCGCGGCTGTCGTGGGATGGTACAGATGACGGGGGACACGCGGTTCCTCCGGGCGTCTACATTGCCGTGTTCGAGGCCGACCGCTTTCGGTCGACCAAGAAGATCGTTTACCGCGGCCGGTGACCATGCGGTTCACAACTCTGGGCACAGGAACGATCTCGCTTCCGTCGGCGCGAAGCTGCGCCGGCTACCTGCTCGAGACCGGCGAGTTGCGCCTGCTGCTCGACTGCGGCGCCGGCATCGCGCGCCGGCTCGCCGAGCACGGCCTCCCCTGGCAGACGATCACGCACGTGGCGATCACGCATTTTCACGTCGACCATCACGGCGACTTGCCGTCGCTGATCTTCGCCTGGAAGTACGGCTTTCTGCCGGCTCGCACGCTGCCCGTGGAGCTCATCGGACCAGTCGGGACGACGGCGCTGGTGGAGCGACTGACCGCCGCCTATGGCGACTGGCTCAAGGCGCCGGGGTTTCCGCTCACCGTCCGCGAGATCGTTCCCGAGCAGCCGCTGGAGCTTGGCGCCGGCGTGCGGCTCAGCTGCTGCAAGGTTCCGCACACGCCCGAGAGCGTGGCATATTCCATGGAGCGTGGCGGACGCCGGATCGTGTACACGGGCGACACCGGCCCGTCCGACGCGCTGGCCACCTGGGCGCGTGGGTGCGACCTCCTCGTCAGCGAGTGTTCGCTGCCGACGGAAATGCGGATCCCCGAGCATCTCACGCCCGAGCAGTGCGGCGACCTTGCCGCGGCGGCCGCGCCGAAGCACCTGGCGCTGACGCATTTTTATCCGCCCGTCGAGCAGGTGGACGTGCTCGCGCTGGTCGGCGCACGCTTCGCTGGACCCGTCACGATGGCCCATGACGGGTGGTACTTCGACATCGAGGAGTCGTAATGCTGGTCGTCATGCAAAACCACGCGACGCAGGCCGAGATCGAGCGCGTCGTGAAGACGATAGAGGAGATGGGCTACACGGCTCGGCCGATGCCCGGCGGTACGCGCACGACCGTCGGCCTGATCGGCAACGACGGACGGGTCGACAGCTCGCGTGTCGAGGCACTTCCAGGCGTGGCCGAAGTGATCCACGTCACCAAGCCGTACAAGCAGGTTTCACGGGAGTGGAAAGAGGAGAACACTGTCGTCACCATCGGCCCCGGCGTGTCGTTTGGCGGGGCCGAGGTCGCCATCATCGCCGGCCCGTGCTCGGTTGAATCGGAGGAGCAGATCGTCGCCGCCGCGCGGGCGGTACGTGCCGGCGGCGCCGCGGCGCTGCGCGGCGGGGCATTCAAGCCGCGCAGCTCGCCCTACTCGTTCCAGGGGCTCGGCAAGCGCGGCCTCGAGCTCCTGGCGCTCGCCCGCCACGAGACGGGCCTCCCGATCGTCACCGAGGCGCTCGACGAAGAGGGCGCTCACCTCGTAGCCGAGTATGCCGACTGCATCCAGATCGGCGCGCGCAACATGCAGAACTACTCTTTGCTGCGCGCCGTCGGCCGGATGGACAAGCCCGTCCTGCTCAAACGCGGCATGGCGGCGACCATTACCGATCTGCTGCTCAGCGCCGAATATATCCTGGCCGAGGGGAACGGCCAGGTGATCCTGTGCGAGCGCGGCATTCGCAGCTTCGACACGATGACCCGCAACCTGTTCGACCTCACGGCGATCCCGATCGTGCAGCGCCTGTCGCATCTGCCGATGATCGCCGATCCAAGTCACGGCACCGGTTTGCGCGACAAGGTAATTCCCATGGCTCGGGCGGCTGTCGCCGCCGGCGCGGACGGTGTCATCGTCGAAGTGCATCCCACACCGGACCGCGCCCTATCCGACGGCGGCCAGTCGCTTTATCCGGATCAGTTCGCTCGTCTCGTCACCGAGCTCCGGGCCATTGCCAGTGCGATCGGCCGCCCGCTCGCCGCGCCCGCGGGAACGGCCGTTGCCGCAGGCGTGTAGGACTGCCATGCGTCCAATCGCTCTGACATTGCTCGTCCTCGGTGCGGCGCCGCTCGGCGCCCAGTCCGTGGACGCGACGATCGACCGCGCCGTGGCGGCGTGGGACAAGATCAAGACGGTTCGCGGAACCTTCGAGCAGACCGTGACCAACTCGCTCACCGGCTCGAGCGCCGTCGCGCGCGGCAAGTACGTGCAGCAGCGGCCCAACCGGCTCGCGATTCGGTTCACCCAGCCTGCGTCGGACGCGATCGTGTCCGATGGCAAGTACGTATGGGTGTACCTGCCGAGCACGGCGCCAGGACGGGTCGTCAAACGCCCGGCGACGGAGCGTGGCTCGACGCCGATCGATCTCACCGGCCAATTTCTCGACGAGCCGCGCGCCAAGTACGACATCACCGCCGCCGGCACGCGCACGGTCGACGGTCACGCGGCACGAGGCCTCACGCTCACGCCCAAGGCCGGAGTCAATGCGCCGTTCACCAGAGCGACGGTGTGGGTGGACGACGACGATGCGCTCATTCGAGAATTCGAAGAGACGGAGCCGACGGGCGTCACACGCCACGTGCGCCTGACGTCGCTCGAACCGAACGTCGCGGTGGAACGCCAAGCGTTCGAATTCTCGGTGCCGCCCGGAGCGAAGATCGTCGATCAGACCAAGCCCTGACCCTCAGCGGCGGGCGCTGTCGGCCGCCGCGCGGCGCAGCAGGTCCGCCGGCGTCGCCGCGCCGCGCACGAACTGCACGGCCCGCGCGACCTGCGCATCGTCCCGGAGCCGCCGCGCAAACTCGGCGTTCTCCCCAAAGACGTACCGGGCGATCTCGTAACCGAGCAGCTGATCGATGAACGGCGTGGCGCGCTCGAATGTGGCGCTGTCCACCTGGATCCCGCGCGAGCGCATGCGCTTGAGGAGCTCGCCGCGCATCGCCGGCGTGACAGGGAAGTCAGGTGCCTTGACGGTCCCCGACGCTTTGAGCGATAGCGCGTAGTCGGTCAGCGCGTCGCGGAATTGCGGAATCTGTTTGCCGAGCGCGCGGTCGAACGACGAGTCGGCGGCCGTCAGCGCGGACGCCGGCAGGCGCACATCAGGCGAAATCCCACCGCCGCCGAGCACGATCCGTCCGGCGTCGGTCTTGTAGCGCGGCCGCGCCTTCGTCGTGTCGACCACGGTGTCGGCACTCAGGCGTCGACGATCGATGCTGCGACCCGAGGGTGTGAACCAGCGCGCCGTCGTGAGCTTGACCGCGGCTCCGTGGTCGACCGGAAACAGGTTTTGCGCGCTGCCCTTGCCGTAGGTGGTCGTGCCCAGCAACACCGCGCGATCGTGGTCCTGGAGCGCGCCGGCAACGATCTCCGCCGCGCTCGCGCTGTTGCTGTCGACGAGCACCGCGAGCGGCATCTGCGGCCACGGTTGTGGAGCGCGATCGGAGAACATGCCGTTTGCGTCGGAGGTGCGACCGCGCATGCTGACGATGAGTTGACCGGGATCGAGGAACAGATCGGCCACCGCGACGCCCTGATCGAGCAGACCGCCAGGATCACTTCGTAGATCGAAGATGAGCGTCTTCATGCCGGCGGCGCGCAGCGAGTCGATCGCGCGCCGCAGATCCGTGGCCGATTCTTCGCTGAAAATCGAGAGCGCGACATAGCCCACGTCCGGAGTGAGCATCGTCGCGTGCTGCACGGACCGCACGTGGACCTCGCGTCGCGTGAGCGCGAACTTGATCGGCGTCGGCACGCCGGGCCGCTCGATCGTGACGCGCACGAGCGAGCCAGGGTTCCCGCGCAGCGCTTTTTGCGCCTCCTCGACGCTCACGCCGTGCATCGGCTGGCCGTTGACCTCGATGATCCGGTCGCCGGTGCGAACACCGGACGCTTCCGCCGCGCCGCCGGGCAACGGCGCGACGATCGTGATCCATCCGTCTCGAACGTCGATCTGCGCGCCGACGCCCGCGTAGCGCCCGGACGTGCGCTCGGACAAGCTCGCGAGCAGCGACGGCGAGAGATACGCGCTGTGCGGATCGTTCAGTTCGTCGACCAGTCCGGCGGCTGCGTCCGTGTACAACGCGGAGTCGGATAGCGTGTCGACGTAGTCGTGCGCGACGCGGGTGTACACCGCCTCGAACAGACGCGCGCCGTCAGGCACCGGCGTGGTGGAGTGGAACAGGCCTCGTTCCACGAACCAGCCGCCGGAGACCAGCGCGCTGCTCAGCACCGCGCCCGCAAACACCGCACGTGACCGCACTCGGCCCATCGCTACGCTCGGCGAGTTCATGAGGTTCCCGTGGCCACGAAAGGGAAAATTCCGGGCCAGCGCGCGCGGAGAGCCGCGCCCACGCGACCGCACACGGCGTCCGCGCTGCCCGATGCCTCGATTAGGACGATCGGACCGCACTCCGGATGCGTGCGCTGCCAGGATTCGGTCGCGAACCGCTCGAACGCCCGCGCCACCCGCTCGTGAAACTCCAGGTCGGCGCGCTCCATTCGATCGTGCTGCCCACGAACCCGCGCGCGCGCCAACCCGGCTTCGGCCGGGATCGTGAGCAGGAGCGTGAGGTCGGGCACGAGGCCGCTCGTCGCCATGGCGTTGGCCTGGCGCAGCTCGTCCTCGGGAAGACCTCGTCCATCGCCCTGGTATGCGTATGTCGAAAGAAAGAATCGATCGACGAGCACGATCGTGCCCTGCTCCAGCGCCGGCCGAATCTCGCGCTCCACCAATTGCGCGCGCGACGCCATGAACAGCAACGCCTCGCTCCGCGGCACGATGTCGGATTCCGGATCGAGCAGAATGCGTCGAATCTCGTCGCCGACGACGGTTCCACCGGGTTCGCGCACCGCGACCACGTCGGCGCCGTTCGCGCCGAGCGCGTCGGCCAGGAGCTTGAGCTGGGTGCTCTTGCCCGCGCCCTCCGGCCCCTCGAACACAATCAGCAGGCCGCGCACCATGCCGCTCAACCCAGCGTGATGATCGGGCTCGATGCGCCTTTCTCGATGCCGTCGAGGATCCAGTCGTTCACGCGTCCCATGGTCTTGTCGAAGTTCTCCTGAGCGACGAGCAACCGCTGGTAGGCCGAGCGCCCCTGCACCTGCACGAGCAGCCGATCGAGCTCCTGCTCCATCTCCGGCGTCGGTCGTTCGCCGCGCTGGATCATCCGTTGCGCGTCGACGCGCAACTGATCCATGCGCTGCAGCAGCGCGACCGTCTCCTTGTCTTCGTTGAGCGCATCGCTCGCGCGCTTCACTTCCTTGTACTCGTTGCTCTGCCCGATCAACCGGCCCAGTTCCTTCGCTCTGTCTTCGATCATCCCACGTTCCTCTAAAGTGAGCCTAGCCGCCGGGCGAGCACGAACCGCTCGCGCCCGGTGAGATCCAATGCGACCCGAACCGCGCGGAAGCGGCGCTCTCGGCCGACCAGCTCCGCGGCCAGCGACGCTCGCCGCGCGTCGACTTCGAGCGCGAGCAGCCCGCCGGGAGCAAGGACGTCAGCCGCTTCGCGCACGAGTCGCGCCGTCGCCGTCATGCCGTCATTCCCGCTGTAGAGCGCAACGGCCGGCTCCCAGTCGCGCACGGAGTCCGGAAGCGACTGCGCCTCGCCGAGCGCAATGTACGGCGGATTGGAAACCACCACGCGGGCGCGGAGGTCGCGCACCGGGCCGAGCAGCGAGCCGTGGACCAGCTCGACCGGGGCGCGGCACAATGGAGCGCAGAGTTCGGCGTTGTGCTTCGCCACGGCAAGGGCGTCGCGCGAGACGTCGGTGCCGTAGACGCTGGAGAACGCGCCCTCGGATGCGAGCGAGATCGCGATCGCGCCGGAGCCCGTCCCGACGTCGATCGCGACGCCGCCCGGTTCCGGCCCGATCGCGTCGAGCACGAGATCGACGAGCAGCTCGGTCTCGGGACGCGGGATCAGCACGCGTTCGTCGACGTCGAGGGTGAGGTTGCGAAAGCTGGCTCGTCCCACGGCGTAGGCGAGCGGCGCACCCTGCAGTCGCTTGGCCACGGCGGATCGGGCGCGCGCGCGCATCGCCGGATTGACCGCCGCCGCGCCGTTGAGGGCCGGCCAGAAGCGCGGCACCTCGTAGAGCGCGGCGACGATCTCGCGGGCTTCCGACAGCGGGTCGGCCAGTCCGCCACGCGCGAGAATCGCCGCCATCTCGTCGACCAGCGAGCCCACCGTGGGCGCGGTGGCGAGGTGCTCGGTCGTCATGCCTCGGCTCCGAGCTGCTCCTCGACGTCCGCGAGACGGAGCGCTTCGATGACCGGGCCGATGTCGCCGTCGAGGAACCCCTGCAGATTGTGAGTCGTCCAGCCGATTCGATGATCCGTGACGCGGCTCTGCGGAAAGTTGTACGTGCGGATCTTCTCCGACCGATCGCCGCTCCCGACCTGCGAGCGGCGCATGCGGGCGCGTTCCTCCTGCTGCTGCTGGACTCGGAGCCCGAGCAGTCGCGCGCGCAGCACTTCCATCGCCTTGATCTTGTTCTGGAGCTGCGACTTCTGATCCTGTTGGCTGACCACGAGCCCGGTCGGCAGGTGCGTGATGCGAACCGCCGAGTCGGTGGTGTTGACGCTCTGGCCGCCGGGCCCCGAGGATCGAAAGACGTCGATGCGAAGATCCTTGTCCTCGATCGTGATATCGACCTCTTCGGCCTCGGGCAGCACGGCAACGGTCGCGGCCGAGGTATGAATTCGCCCCTGGCTCTCGGTGGCGGGCACGCGCTGCACGCGGTGGACGCCGGATTCCCAGTGCAGCGCGCCGTACACGCCGTCGCCCGACACCTTGAATATGACTTCTCTCATGCCGCCGAGCGCCCCCTCGGAGAGCGAGAGCGTCTCGACGCGCCAGCGCTCGCGGTCGCAGAACCGCGTGTACATGCGGTAGAGATCGGCGGCGAACAGCGCCGCTTCGTCGCCGCCGGTGCCGGCGCGGATCTCGACGATGGCATTGCGGTCGTCGAGCGGATCCCGCGGCAGGAGCATCGGCGTGAGCCTGGCCTCGAGCGCGGCGATGGCGCCTTCGAGGCGCGCTTCTTCGGCGCGCGCCTCGGCTGCCAGCTCGACGTCGTCAACGAGAACGAGCTCGCGCACCTGCGCGAGCTCGTTCTCCGCCCTGTCGAGCTGGGACGCCAGGTCGACGACGGGGGTCAACCGGCGGTGTTCCCGTCCAAGCTCCGCGAACTGGCCCGGGTCGCGGAGCGAAGCGGGATTGGCGAGCGCCCGCTCGACTTCTTCGGCGCGGGCGAGGGCGGCCGCTAAACGATCGCGGAGCGCCAGAGGAAGGCTGCCTTAGCTCGCTTGCTTCGCGAACTTCTGGCGGAAGCGCTCGACGCGGCCCGCGGTATCGACCAGACGCTGCTTACCGGTGAAGAACGGATGGCACTGCGCGCAGACGTCGGTGTGGATCTCAGCCTGGGTCGAGCGGGTCTGGAACGTATTGCCGCAGGCGCACTTTACGGTGGCCGTCGCGTATTCGGGATGGATGTCGGGCTTCATGGCAAACCTCTGGTGCGCGGGGGACGTGCGATTCAGCGTAGAGTCGCGAGGCTCGACACTGAAGATGGAGCGCGGAACGCATTCACGCTCGGCAACCTCCACCTGGCACGTCCCTGGTTTTTTCGTAGCTGAGAAATATACCGTGACCGGGATGTAAAATACAAGCGCACAATGGGTTGGGTGGCCGACTCGACCACACGGACGCTGGTCGAGCGACTCGATCGCCGCTGGTCCGCCGTTCCCGGCATCGAGCTGCCGATTCAGGTACGAGCCCTGTGCCGGAATTTTGCAGGGTCACCGCCCGCCTGCGCGTAATTCTCGCGCCCGTAAGGAGTTGAGCCTTTGACAGATCGGCCGGAAGCCGAGTAACTTCGCGCGGACGCTCGGATGCACCCGCGCAACGCAGCTTGGCATTCCATCGTCTCCATAATGCGCACCGACGCCGCATTCTCTCGCAGGCCGCGCTCCCTTTTCATCATGGCTCCGTGACCACGACAACGGCCGACTTCCTGGCGACGGTCCCGCTGTTCAGCGGGATCGACCGCACCGAGCTCCAGCGTTTCGCCGACATGACGCGCGAACGGTTCTATCCGCGCGGCAGCGTCATCCTGTTCGAGAATGATCCGGGCGATTCGCTGTTCGTCGTCCGCCAGGGCCGCGTGAAGGTCGTGCTCATCGGCGAAGACGGCCGCGAAGTCATCCTGGGCGTGCTCGGCGTGAGCGACCATTTTGGCGAGCTGTCGTTGATCGACGACCGTCCGCGATCGGCGCACGTCATCGCGATGGATGATTCGCATTTGCTCGTGCTGCGGCGTGAGGATTTTCGCAAGCGCGTCGAGGCATCGCCCGCCGTGGCGTGGGCACTGCTCTCCGAGCTGTCGCGCCGCTTGCGTCGCGCCGACGAAAAGATCGGCGGACTCGTGCTGCTCGACGTGCCGGGGCGCATCGCACGGCTCCTGCTCGACCTGGCCGACGAGTCGGGCGGCAGCACCATCGAGAAGCGGCTCACCCATCAGACCATCGCGCAGATGATCGGCGCGAGCCGCGAGACCGTGTCGCGCGCGATGAAGGATTTTCAGGAAGCGAATTGGGTCACGATCGAGCGGCGTCGCATCACGCTGGCGGATCGTCCGGCGCTCGAGCAGCGCGCGCAGGCCAAGTTGTAGTCGTTCCCTCCCCGCTCCGGTTCGCGGGTCATGACTCTTCACCTCCGATTCTGGGGCACCCGCGGCTCGGTGCCGACACCCGGCGCGCGCACCGTTCGCTACGGCGGGAATACGCCGTGCGTCGAGGTGCGCACCGCGACGGGATGGTTGATCATCCTCGACGCCGGCACCGGCATTCGAGAGCTGGGCCGCGCCCTGATGTCGACGGCGACGGCCGACGGAATCGCCGCCGACATCTTCCTCACGCACGCGCACTGGGACCACATCCAGGGCATTCCGTTCTTCGCGCCGATCTTCGAGCGCGGCAACCACTTCACGATCTGGGGTTCGGACTCGCTGCAAACGAGCGTCGACCGGGTCATCAGGGATCAAATGTCGCCCGTGGTGTTCCCCGTCGCCTTCGACAAGCTCGGCGCGCTGATCGACTTCCGCGAGATCGCCGAGGAAAGCCTGGCCGGGAGCGGCTATGAAGTCGCCGCGATTCGCGTGCAGCATCCTGGCGGCGCGCTCGGCTATCGCTTTACCGATGCGGCGGCGCCCGACAGCTCGTTCGTGTACATCTCGGACAACGAGCTCGCCGCGGGCGACGGGCCGTGGAGGTCGCGCCTCGTCGAGTTCGTGCGTGGCGCCAAGGTCCTGATCCACGACGCCACGTACACCGCCGAGGAATACGACCAGCATCGCGGCTGGGGACACTCGACGTGCGACGAAGCCGTCGCGCTGGCGCTCGACGCCGGTGTCGGCGAGCTCGTGCTCTTTCATCACAAACCCGAACGCGCCGACGACGAGATCGACGTCTGCACCGACGCCTGCCGTGAGCTCGCCGCGCGCAGCGGTCGCGCGTTGCGCATCACCGCCGCCGCCGAGGGCATGACGTTGGTGGTGTAGTGAAAGCCCGCTTCGCGCCCCTCGGCGATTCCGCGATCATGGTGACGCTCGGCGATTCCATCGACGAGGCGACGCATCGTCTCGTACGCGCCGCGACCGAGCGAATCGATCGACACGAGGTTCCCGGCGTCGTCGACCTGGTCCCGGCGTTCACGAGCATCGCCGTACATTACGATCCGACCGTGGTGGCCGAGCAGGCGGGCGCCGCGCTGCCGTACGAGTTCGTGCGCCGTGCGCTCGACACGCTGCTCGCCGGGACGTCAGCCGAAGACCTGCCACCACCACGCACGGTGGAGATTCCCGTCTGCTACGGCGGTGAGCTCGGTCCCGATCTCGACGAGCTGGCGCGCCTGCACGAGCTCACACCCGAGGACGTGATCAGCATTCACACGGCTGGCGATTACCTCGTGTACATGATCGGGTTCATGCCGGGCTTCGCGTATCTCGGCGGCTTGTCGGATCGAATCGCGACGCCGCGACGTCAAACGCCGCGCACGGCGGTGCCGGCGGGAACGGTCGGGATTGGTGGAAGCCAGACCGGAGTGTATCCGCTCGTTTCGCCGGGCGGCTGGAATCTGATCGGCCGCACGCCGCGCGCGATCTTCGACATTCGCCGCGAGGAGCCGACGCTGCTCGCGACGGGCGATCGCGTGCGCTTCCGCGCCATCACGCTCGCCGAGTTCGACGCGTGGCGCGAGTGACGATGCGCGTGGTGACTGGCGGCCTGCAGACGACGGTGCAGGACCTCGGCCGTCCGGCCAGTCAACGGCAGGGCATTCCGGCGGGCGGCGCAATGGACCGTATCGCGCTGCGCACCGGCAACATCCTGGTCGGCAACGGCGAAGACGCGGCGGCCCTCGAGACGACGCTCATCGGGCCGACGTTCTCGTTCGATCATCCAACCCTGGTGGCGATCACCGGCGCCGATCTCGGCGCGACGGTCGACCACGCGCCGCTGGCGCCCTGGCATCCAGCACTCGTGCAGGCGGGGGCCACGATCCGCTTCGGGCCACCGGCTCGCGGCTGTCGTGCCTATGTGGCGGTGGCCGGCGGCCTCGACGTGCCGATCGTGTTCGGAAGCCGGAGCACGTACCTGCGGGCGGAATTCGGCGGGCTCGATGGACGCGCGCTCCGTGCGGGCGACGTGCTGCCACTGGGAACGCCATCGGCCCTCTCCCGCGAGATTGCCGAGTCGCTGCCGGACGCACGAACAGTGAGTGCGGCGCGGTGGGGCATCGGTCCGAGTGTTCGTCCGCGGTACGCGCCCGAGGTGCACGTGCGCCTGGTTCCCGGCGCACATACAAATGCCTTGTCCGAGTCGTCGCGCGATCGTCTGTTCTCGACGCAGTTCCGCATCTCGGCGAGCTCCGACCGCATGGGCTATCGGCTGCACGGACCGGAGCTCTCGCTCGCGAATCGGATCGAGATGCTCTCCGAGGCGGTCGCGTTTGGCACGGTGCAGCTTCCGCCGGGCGGCGCGCCGATCATTCTCATGGCGGATCGACAGACGACCGGCGGCTATCCGCGCATCGGCGAAGTCGCGAGTGTCGATTTGCCGCTCGTCGCGCAACTCAGGCCGGGCGACCACGTTCGGTTCCGTCCGGTCTCGCTGCAGGATGCCCAGCGACTGTACCTTGCGCTCGAGCAGGAGCTGGCGCAGGCGCGGCTCGCCATTGCCATCAGATTCTCCCGAGGCACGTCATGAACGATCGCGTGGATCTCAACTGCGACATGGGCGAGAGTTTCGGTGCGTATCGCATCGGCGCCGACGCCGCCGTCTTTCCGTTCATCACGTCAGCCAACGTCGCATGCGGCTTTCACGGCGGAGATCCCGCGGTGATGCGCACGACGATCGCACAGGCGCGCGATCGCGGCGTCGCCGTCGGCGCGCATCCCGGACTTCCCGACCTGATCGGCTTCGGCCGGCGCACGATGGACGTGACGCCTGAAGACGTGTACGACATGGTCGTGTATCAGGTCGGGGCGTTGGATGCGTTCGCGCGTGCCGCGGGTGTCGCGCTGCAGCACGTGAAAGCGCACGGCGCGCTGTACAACATGGCCGCGGCACGGGCCGACCTCGCGGCGGCGATCGCGCGCGCGGTACATGACGTGGACCCCGGTCTCGTGCTGTTCGGTCTTCCGGGCAGTCACCTCGTGAGCGAGGGAGAGGCCGTGGGACTCAGGACGGCGTCGGAGGCCTTTGCCGATCGCAACTACATGCCCGATGGGTCGCTGGTCTCACGCCGGCGCGCCGACGCGTACGTGCATGATGTCGCGGCGGCGGTCGATCGCGCCGTGCGAATGGTGCAGAACGGCGCCGTGCGCGCGGTGGATGGCGCCGAGCTGGCGATTCGCGCCGACACGATCTGCATTCATGGTGACGGACCGCATGCCGCGGAGTTTGCGCGAGCGTTGCGGACGGGCTTCGAGGCGGCGGGGATCGCGGTGCGGGCAGTGGGACGCGGTGCGGCTTCGCCTTCCTAGAACCGCACTTCTTTCCCTTCCTCCGCGGACTTGTAAGCCGCTTCGATGATTCGATGCAGCGTGACCTGGTCCGTCGGCGCCTCGTACTGCACTTCGCCCCGGATGGTGGCCACGAAGTGCGCGAGCTCGGCGCGATACGACTGGATGAACGCGCTCTCGCGTCCCGACGCGCCAGTCGGCGACACGTCGGTCGGACGGCCGTTGAGCTCTTTCACCACGCGTAGCGGAGCGAGTCGCGCGCTGCCTCGCGTCGCCAGCACCTCGAACCACCAGCGTTCCCCCTCGCCCACGTACACCGACGACACGTCGAACAGGAACGAGGCGCCGCCGGCGCACTCGAGCTGCACGATCATCGCGTCCTCGACCGCGCTCGACGAGCGGCCGCGATCCATGTGCGCCGTCACGCGCAACGGGTCCGGGTAGTCGCCGAGCCAGAGCGCGAGATCGAGCAACGGGACACCGTGATCGAAGAACGCGCCGCCGCCCGATTCAGCGCGGCGAAAGCGCCAGCCTTCGGGTGGGCGCTTGAACGAGTACGAGCCGCCGCGCATGCCGACGATCTTGCCGAGCTCTCCGCCGGCAATGAACCGCGAAAGCGTCTGCACGTCGGTGCGATAGCGATGGTTGTTCGCGACGCTCACCATCCGATCGGCTCGCGAGGCCGCGGCGAGAATCCGCTCGACGCCCCGCGTCGAGAGTGCCAACGGTCGTTCGCAGAGCACGTGGCGCTTGGCGGCCAGTGCGCTCAACGCGTGCGGCTCGTGCAGGTGGTTGGGCGTCGCGATGACGACAGCGTCCAGCTCGTCGAGCTCCAGCAGGTCTTCGATGTCCGTGAACACGTCGCGCACGCCGAAGCGATCGGCCAGCGCGCGCGCCTTCGGACGGTCGTTGTCGCAGACCGCCACGAGCTCGGCGCCGCGCATCTTGGACAGCACGGGAATGTGCGCGACCTGCGCGATGGCCCCGGCTCCCACGACACCAAGTCGAATCGAGTCCTTCATTGGGGAACCTGTCCGCCAGATCGAGTTCCGTGCATGCGACCAAAGTAATAGGTCCCACCGGCCCGAACCTGCGTCGATCGAAAGCCGCTCAACATGTCGCCGCGCACCGCGGCTTCCACGCCGAAATGCCGGACGATCCGCAACGAGAATCCGGTCGTGAGATACAGCCCGGCGGCGATGTCATCGAGCGCGCGTTCCACGAACGTGCCTTTGATCAGCTTGCCCTCGGCGTTGATCACGTGAGCCGCGATGCCGACTCCGAAGAACGGCTTGATCTCGCCGCTGTACGACGGCAGGTAGCGAGCCTCGGCCCCGAACGTGACGTCGTACAGCCGCACCGGCGACGCGACGACGTGCGCGCCCGGATCGCTCACGCTCTTCTGCAGCGAATCGACGAACGCCTGAATGACCTTGTCGCGAAAGCGTGACTCCCAGTAGCTGGCGCCGAAGACGACGCGCCAACCACGTGCGATCTCGCCGTAATCGGCTTCCAACGCGTAGATGTTCGTCGCCTCGAGCTGCGACGGCTGGACGCGGCCGACCGCCGCGCCCAGTGATACGATCTGCAGCCGATCGAGGCTGAGCCAGTCGAACACCGCCTGCGCGCGGCACGGACGCGACCCGGTGAAGAGAAGCGCCCCCGCCCCCGCGAGCGCGAGCGCGGCGCTACTGCGCCGGGCCAATGCTCGTGCCGGGATAATACGCGCGCAGGATCGTCTGGTAGTCCTGACCCGCGCGTGCGCGGCCGATCGCGCCCCACTGACACATCCCGACGCCATGCCCGTAGCCCATCCCGCGGAGCGTGAGTTGCGCCACCGTACCGTTCATTCCAACGGTGGTCTCGACGGAAAAATAGGTACTGTTCAGAATCTCGCCACCGGGCGGGCGCAGCACGAACCGCATGTCGTTGCCGCGCAGCACGAAGTTGCCGCGATCGGTGGTGATGGTGAGCGTCCCGACACGGCCCGACGGCGTATGCGAGCCGACCGTCACGGCGCGTGCCCGCCCGGGATCGCGACCAGGTACGGCCACGTAGGTCGCGAGATACCTGGCGAGCGCGGCGTCGAGCGTCGCGCCATCGAGCGTTCGCGTCCACCGGAAGCGCGGCGACAGATCGCAGTAGTACCGGTTTGTGCCCGGGATCCGGTCACTGACCGACTGCAGATACGGTTCGTCGTTGGAGCGCCACACCTCCGATGCGGCGGCTGTCGATCCGCCACAGACGGCGTGATATGGCGCGTTCACGACACGACCCGCATACAGCAGGACGAGCCCGCGCGTCGCGTCCACGGCGCTTGACGAGACCGCCGTTTCGGCGGCCGCCCCTCCGTAAAGTTGATCCGACGTTCCGCCGGTGACATCGTAGGGGCGCGAGCGATCCAGGTGAATGAACGCGTAGCTGCGCGCGGCAACGGCCTGCGCCTCCGCCGCCGCGGCTTCCGCCGGAGCGAGATCGCCCATCTCGAGCGGCACCACCCCGCGCAGGTACTCGTCCATCGCGAGCACGTTGATCGTCACGACACCGCTGTCGCCGCCTGAGAGCAGCATGTCGCCCCGGTACGGTTTGCCGCCCACGCTCAGCAGTCCATCGCCGACCGGGTGCACGCGAATCGCCTCATCCATCCAGACAGTCGGCACACCATCGGGCCGCACGGCGCGCACGCGCCGTCCATCGTGCTCCACGCGCCAGGCTTCGCCGGCGCGCGCGCGCGCAACCAGATTCCCACCGGCATCACTGAGCACGAACCCCCCGGGCGCGGCGATGCCGCGGACCGGTGTGTTCGAGGAGATCAGCACGCGAATGAGCGGTTCGCTCGCCCTGCCTCCGCCAAGCTCACTGCCACGCTCGCGTCGTGCACTCGGCCCCGCATTGATGCTTGCCGCGCCGAGCGCGACCGCCACCACGCCGGCGAGCCTCATGCCGTCGCGGCGAATGCGTCGTCCAGCCGTTGCAGCGTCTCCTCGACATCGGCTTCGCTGTGCGCCGCGGACATGAACGCCGCCTCGAACGCGGACGGCGCCAAGTACACCCCGCGCTCGAGCGCCGCGTGAAAGAACCGCCTGAAGCGCTCCACGTCGGACGTCCTGGCGTCGGCGAACGATCGAACCGGTTCGGCGCGAAAGAAGAATCCCCACATCGAGCCCGCGCAATCGGCCGTGAACGGCACGCCCCGCCGAGCGGCGCATTCGCGAAGGCCCTGCACCAGAATGCCAGTACGGCTCGCGATCTCCTCGTGCACCAGCGGCGTGAGCGCGCGCAACGTCGCGACGCCTCCGGCCATCGCTAGCGGGTTGCCGGAGAGCGTGCCGGCCTGGTACACCGCGCCCGACGGCGCGATCTGCGACATCAGATCGCGCCGGCCGCCGTATGCCGCCACGGGAAGACCGCCGCCGATGACCTTGCCGAACGTGGTGAGATCGGGCATCACACCGAATCGCTCGACGGCACCGCCGTACGCGATCCGGAAACCGGTCATCACTTCGTCGAAGATCAGGAGCGCGCCGTACTGGTCGGCGAGGACGCGCAGCCCCGGCAGGAACGTCGGGTCGGGCGGGATGAACCCGGCGTTGCCCACCACCGGCTCGACGATGATCGCGGCCACCTCGTGCGCGCGCAGCAGATCCTCGACCGCCGTCAGGTCGTTGAACGGTGCCACGACTGTAAGCGCGGCGAGCGCGTCGGGCACGCCGGGGGAGTTCGGCAGGCCGAGCGTGGCGACGCCGGATCCGGCACGCACCAGGAACGAGTCACCGTGCCCGTGGTAGCAGCCATCGAATTTGAGGATCACGTCGCGTCCCGTGGCGGCCCGCGCCAGGCGAACGGCGCTCATCGTCGCCTCCGTGCCGCTCGAGACGAAGCGCAGCATCTCGACGTGCGGCATCCGCTCGACGACCAGCTCGGCGAGCTCCACCTCGAGCGCGGTGGGAATGCCGAAGCTCGTGCCGCACCGCATCGCGTCGTCGAGCGCCTGGAGCACGGCGGGAGGCGCGTGACCGAGTACGAGCGGGCCCCACGACAGGACGTAGTCGATGTACTCGCGACCGTCCACGTCCCAGATGCGCGAACCTTCGCAGCGCGCGACCACGAACGGCTCGCCGCCCACGCCGCGGAATGCGCGGACCGGTGAGCTCACACCGCCGGGAAACAGCGCGTGCGCGCGCAGCATGATCTCGTGTGAGCGTTTGCTCATCGGCCGAAGCTGCCGATCGTCAGCGTCGGCAGGGCGCGCCGCCGGCGCACCGGCGGCGCTGGCGGCATCGCGGCCGTCCGCACGAACGTCGCCGTAAAGTCGACGTCGTCTTCGACGCTGTCGAGCCGCACGTCGAGAAACGCGCCCGGCACGGCGTCGACTGCATCGTGGACGATCGTCACCCCGTCGATGTCATCGGCTTGCCAAGCGGTCCGCGCCTGCGCCCTCCCCTCGTCCACCCGATCGACCAGCGCGCGGACCGTACGTCCGAGCCGTGCTTCGTAGCGGTCGGCGGTGACGAGCCGCTGGATTTCGTTCAGCCGCTCGAGTCGCTCACGCTTCACCGCTTCCGGTACGTCGTCGGCCAACAGCGCGGCGCGCGTCCCCTCCTGCGGCGAATAGGTGAACGCGCCGACCCGCTCGAACTGAATTTCCTCGAGGAACGCCAGCAGCGTCTCGAAGTCCTCGTCCGTCTCGCCGGGGAAGCCGACGATGCACGTCGTCCGAATCGCCACGTCGGGGACCATCGCGCGGATCGTGGCGACACGCTCGCGGATCGTCCGCTGGCGCTCCGGACGCCGCATGCGCGCCAGCACACTGTCGGACGCGTGTTGAATGGGCATGTCGAGGTACGGCACAATGCGACGCTCCGTGGCCATGAGCTCCAGCAGGCGCGGCGTCAGCCCGGCCGAGTAGAGATACAGCATGCGGATCCACGGTATCGTCGTCTCGCGCACGAGCGCCTCGAGCACGTCGGGTAGCGTGAGTCCGTCCTGCCGGCGGTCGCGGCCATAGTGCGCCAGGTCCTGCGCCACGAGATTGATCTCGCGCGCTCCCTGCGCCTCGAGGAGCTGTGCCTCCTGGACGATCTCGTCGAGCGCGAACGAGCGGTGCCTGCCGCGCATGAGAGGGATCGCGCAAAAGGCGCAACCGTGATCGCAGCCTTCGCTGATCTTGAGGTAGCGGACGTGCGGCAGCTCGCCGGTGAACAGGCGCACCCCGGGATGCGCCACCGGGATCTCGTCCGGCCGCAGGAATCCTCGCGCCTCGAGCTCGGGCAGCAGCCGGTCCATTTCGGCCGAGCCAAGAAAGAGGTCGACTTCGGGTAGAGCCTCGATCAGCTCGTCCTTGTGCCGCTGGACCATGCAGCCGACGCCGACGACCGCCTTGCACGATCCCGCGTCCTTCAGGCGGCCGGCCTCGACCAGCGCGTCGATCGATTCTTTCTTCGCCGCGTCGATGAACCCGCACGTGTTGACGACGATGACGTCAGCGTCGGCCATGTCGGCTGCGTACACGGCTCCGCGATCGGCGAGCTGGGCAACGTACCGCTCGCTGTCGACGGTGTTCTTGTCGCAGCCCAAGGTGACGACGGAGACTTTGAGAGGCATCCGGGAAAGGTAAGGCGCGAGCCCGCTGGCCGTGATTCGAAGCCGGAGATCAGCGGTAGTTGCCGAACTTCAGCTCGACGCCGAAATCCTGCTTGCGCAACTGCGCCATTGCCTCCTGCAGCTCGTCCTTGGATGGCGAGCTCACGCGCACCTGGTCGCCCTGGATCGCCGCCTGGACTTTCTTGAGCTTCGCGGCTTTGATGGCCGCGGCGACCTTCTTGGCAGTCTCCGCGTCGAGCGCGGTCTTGAGCTTCACCTCTCGGCGAACCGTGTCGCCGCCGGCCTGCTTGATCTCGCCAATGTCGAGATTCTTCACCGACACACCACGTTTGATCAGCCGCGTCTGCACGACGTCGAACAACGAGCGCATCTGAAATTCGTTGTCGGCGACGAGGACGATCAGCTCTTCGGCGCGCTTGAAGTCGATCGAGGCCTTGGACCCTTTGAAATCGTACCGCTGCCCGATCTCCTTCTGGGCCTGATTGATCGCGTTGTCGACCTCCTGCAGGTCGACGCCGGTCGATACGTCGAAAGACGACATGAGGGAAGGGGGAATGGGGAAGGGGGAAGAGGGAGGGGCGACGGCGCGCATCATTCACCGTTTCACCCCTTCCCTCTTCCCTCTTCCCTCTTCCCCCCAAGAGTCCACTGCTGCGGATCGAACAGCGCATCCGGCAGGTCCATTCCGGCGCGCCAATCCGAGTACACCTCGAACTGCCGCGGTTTGCCGCCGACGTACATCTCGATCCTGGTGGCGAGCCAGCCGCCCTCGAGCGGGACGTAGTTGCCGAGATGAATATCCATGACGGGCGTGTTCGGTGCCGGAACGAGCATCATGCGTACGACGACTTTCCGTTCGACGTCGACCCAGAACTGCGCGGCGGTGGAGTCGGCGGACGACGCCGCCCCGACGATCCACACCGGGCGATCCTCCCAACGCGCCGCGCCAACCTTGCCAAAATCGACCCCGGTTCCAGCAAGCTCGCGCATCGTTCGATCGACCGGCTGGAGATACACACCTTCGATCAGCGGAAGGAACTCGTTGCCCTGCGGACGCGTCGTCGTGACCTTTCCGGCGCGAACGATCCACGTCGAGTCGGCCGTGTAGAGCACGCCGTTGCCCGCCGTCAGATCGCCAATGTCGATCCGCAGCTGGGTTCCGATTCCCGGTGCGTAGCGAAGACTCTCCAGCCACCCCGACACGTTCTGCGTTCCGTCCGGACGCCACTGCGTCGTCTGCTGCCTGAACGTGAGCGTCTTGTACCACTTTCCGGCGTACGCGTCGTGCATCCGCTGCAGCACCTCGCGTCCGCTCGCCGGCGGCTCCTGCGCCGCCAGGTTGAGCGATGCCATCGCGACCACAGCAAGCGAGGCGCAAGCCGATCCGATCTTCGTCATGTGTCGACCGAGTTGGAGATTCCTGGCGAGCGCGAACCACCGGAGGCGCCGTCGCGCAGTCGAAGATATTGCGTAAGCGGCGGTTGGGGCCATGGGCGGCACGGGCCAACGAGAAGCGCCGCGCGACCGCCGCACCGATGTAAAGAGCCCGCGGCGTTCGCCGCAGGCTCCTTACATCTCCCTCACACGGGCCTGCCGATCACCCACCCAGCTTCGCCGTCGCCGGATCGAGATCGCCCGTGTAATACGCCATGACCGTCTGTTGGAGCACGAGATTGTTCTTCGCCGTCGCGACCGCGCTCGCCGCCTGCACCTGTTGCGCGCGGGCTTGCGTCACCTCGACCAGCGTCGCCGCACCGGCCTGATACCGTTGCTGCGTCATGGTGACCGACTGCGTCGCCGCCGCGAGCTGCGCTTCCGCCGCGGCGAGCTGCTCGCGCGCCGAGGCCTGGTCGAGATACGCTCGGCGAACGTCCAGTCCGATCTGCTGCTTTTGATTGTCCAGCGCCAATCGCGCGTTCTCTTCCGCGAGCTGCGCCTTCTGCTCGGCGACGCTCGCCGCGCCGCGGTCGAACAGCGGAATCGAGATGCCGATACCAACCGAGCCGCCGCGCCGCTGATCGAGCTGGTTCGACAGACTCAGATCCGAGGCGCTGCTGTACGCGCTGCTATAGCTGCCGGTCACGGAAATGGTCGGCAGCTTGGCCGACTTGGCTGCCTTCACGTCCTGCGAGGCAGCGACCGCCCGCGCCTGCTGGGCGTCGAGATCGCTGCGCTGGGCATACGCGCGGGCGATCAGGCTGTCCAGGTCGTAGGCGGGCGCTGTGCCGCTCGCCTGCAGCGTCGGCGCGGCGAAGTCGTAGCTGCGCGCCGGATCGAGCTGCAACACCTGAATCAGATCGACCTTGGCCAGCTCGACGGTGCGGCTCGCCTGCGCAACCGCGAGCTTCGCGCTCGCCACGACCGCCTCCTGCTGGTACTGATCCGAGATCGGCCGAGAGCCGGCGCTCACGAATTTCTGAATGAGCGTGAGCTGCGCCTTCTGCGCGGCAAGGTTCTCCTGTTGCACGCGGAGCTGTTCCTGCGCGTTGGACAACGCCACGTAATCGGACGCGACCGTGAACACGGCCGTCTGCTTGGCGCGAGCCAGATCCTGCTCCGACGCATCGGCGCTCGACTGGGCGCTGCGAATCGCCGCCCGCATCTTGCCTCCGTCGAACAGCGTGATGCTGCTCGACAGACCACTGCTCAAGGCCTGCGTCTGCTGGTTGAGCATCGCGCCTTCGGTCTGGCTGAAGTTGCGGCCGACGTTGTCGGATCCGCTCACGCTCAGGCGCAGATCGGGCAGGAGCTGCAGCTTCTGCTGCGAGACCGTCGCGTCGCTCAACGCCGCGGCGTTGGCCGCCTGCTTCACCGCGACGTTCTCCTTGAGCGCGATCCCGATCGCATCCTGGAAGGTGATCGGCTCGCCGGGCTTGGGCGCAGGGCTTTGCTGCGCCAGGCCCGCGGCGGCCGCGCCGAGGCTCAGCGCGGTCGCCGCCATCGTGCTACGAAACAGCTTCATCTGACTCTCCTCATCTATGACTGCACAGGTCACTCGTACCGCAGTGCCTGAATGGGATTGAGACCGGCCGCCTTTCGCGCCGGGTAGAAACCGAAGAAGACGCCCACCGCGGCCGAGAAGCCGACGGCAATCACCACCGACGACAAGGGCGTCGAGGTCGCCCATCCCGTGAGATGGCCAAGCAGCGCGGCACCGCCATAGCCGGCCGCGAGCCCGACGAAGCCGCCCAAGAGGCTCATCACCACGCTCTCGACGAGGAACTGCGTCAGAACGTCGGAGCCGCGCGCGCCGATCGCCATGCGCACGCCGATCTCGCGCGTCCGCTCGGTGACCGACACCAGCATGATGTTCATGATGCCGATACCGCCCACGAGCAGCGAGATCGACGCGATCGCCGCGAGGAGCGCCGACATCACGCGCGTCGTGCCGCTCATCGCCTCGGTGATCTCGGTCTGATTACGAACGGTGAAATCGTCGTCCGCGCCGTCGAGGTGGTGCGCGTCGCGCATGATCGTCGCGACCTCGTCCTGCGCCGCCGCCATCTGCTCGGTCGACTGCGCGCTCACGAGGATCTGGCCGATCCGCACGTTCCCGCTCAGACGCGTCTGCGCCGTCGTATACGGCACGAGGATCACGTCGTCCTGATCCATTCCGCCGGCGTTCTGCCCCTTGGCGGCCATCACGCCGATGATCGTGAACGGCACTTTCCCGAGCTGGATCTGCTGTCCGACCGGATCGACTCCCGGAAAGAG
>DATJIZ010000147.1:0-2159 GCA_035492735.1 Gemmatimonadaceae bacterium
CGCGGCGCGGGCAAGGAGCAGAAGCCGAACGCCGTGCCGCTCGACACGTTCGTCCACCGCGTCGTCGAGGAGAGCCGGACCCGCTCTCTCGTCCTCGCCGCCCACGCGTAGCGGGAAGAGGGAAGGGGTCCCTCTTCCCCCATCCCCCTTCCCTCTTCCCTCTACTCGGCACGGATCGCGGCAATCGGGTCGATCGCGATCGCGCGACGCGTCGGCACGATGCACGCCACCGCCGCGGTCACCGTGAGAACGAGCGCGCCCGTCGCGAACGACGTCAGGTCGAGCGGTGCCACGCCATACAGCATCGTCGCGAGCAGCCGCGTGCCCCAGTACGCGACCGACAGCCCGGCGGCCGCGCCGACGATCGCGAATGCCACGCCGCGCCGCACGACGGCGCGCGCGATGTGTGCCTGCGTCGCCCCAACGGCGATCCGGATCCCGATCTCGCGCGTCCGCTGCGCGACCGAATACGCCATCATGCCGTACAACCCGACAGCCGCCAGGACGAGCGCGATCAGGGTGAAGATCGTGAGGAGGGCCATCGTGAACCGCGGGCGCGCGATCGACCGACTCACGTAGGTTTCCATGCTCTGGATCTCCGGCACGGGCACTTGCGGATCGATCGACTTGACGAGCATCCGGATCGTCCTGGCAAGATCCGTCGGCCCGTCGGTTCGAATCATGATCGCTTCCTGCAGGGCCGGCGATTCGAGCGGCGAGTACAACAAAGGTGCATTCGAGGGGAGTCCCGGACCGGTCGTCTCGGCGTTGCCGGCCACGCCGACGATGGTCCGCCACGCACCCTCGCCATTGTACGCCACGCGCACGTGTTTGCCGAGTGCGCCACCCGGCCCCCAGTGGCTCCGTGCGAATCCCGCATTGACGATCACCTGACCGGCCGCTTCGCTCGTGTCCGTGAATTGAGTGCCCTCGAGCAGTGGGATGCCCATCGTCGCGAAGTAGTTCCGATCGATGTTATTCACATCGGTGAATGACGAGCCCGCAGCCGACGCGCTGGCCGGCTCACCCTGGATCTCGAAGGTGCCGACCGAGAAGGCGCGCGATCCGGGCGGAACGGCGGCCACGCTGACCGACCTGACCCCCTTCGTGGCGCGCAGCCGCCCCGTCAGCTCCGTGAAGAACGCGTCGCGCGCCGGGGCTGATCCGTAGCGTGCTTTCGGCAGTGACATCGGCGCCCAGTAAAGGTTCTTGGGCTCGAATCCGAGATCGGCCCGCTGGAGATTGATCACCGTGCGCACGAGAAGCGTCGCGGCGACGATCAGCGTGGCCGAGATCGCCATCTCGCTCACCACGAGTACCGAGCGAAGTCGATCGTGCCGACGTCCCGACGACGTTGAAAGTGATCCGGTCTTCAGCGCTTCGTTGGGCGATCGCTTCCCGGCCTGGAACGCGCCGGCGATGCCGAACACGAGACCACTCAGCACGGCGATCACCGTCGTCAGGCCGAGCGTCGTGAGATCCAGGTGCGCGGTCGTCAATTCGCTCATGCTCCCTGGCCGAAGCGCCACCAGCGCCTTCAATCCGGCCCAGCCGAGCAACACGCCGCCGACCGCTCCGGCGAAGGTGAGCAACACGCTCTCGGTGAGCAGCTGTCGAAAGAGCCGTCCTCGGCCGGCGCCGAGTGCCACGCGGAGCGCCAACTCCCGCTCCCGGGTCGCCGCGCGCGCCATCAGCAGGTGCGCGACGTTCGTGCATGCGACGAGCAGCACGAGCGCCACGGCGCCCGTGAGCATGAGGAGCGAATCGCGAAACTGGATGAGCTCGGAGGGTCGACGAATCAGCGTGACAAAACGCTCGTTCCCCGCCGGTGAGACATCGGGCGACGAGCCGATCGCATCGAGCTCACGGGTCGCCGACCCAATGCTCACGCCTGGACGAAGCCGCCCCACGACGCTCAAGCCCATGTGCCGATCTCGCAGGTCGAGCGGGAGCCACAGCTCCGTCTTGTCGCGGCGAACGTCCGGCACACGGAGCACGGCCGGCAGAACACCGATGACCGTATAACTCGAATCGCCGAGCACGATGGTACGACCGAGGATGCGCTCGTCGGCGCCATACCGCTCTCGCCAAAGTCCTTCGGACAGCAAAACAACCTGGGCCTTGTTCTCGATCTCCCGGTCGGAGAACAATCGGCCGAC
>DATJIZ010000148.1:0-16702 GCA_035492735.1 Gemmatimonadaceae bacterium
GTCCGCATCCTGCTGTTCCGGCGGATCTCGGGAATTCATCCCATGATCACGCTGGTCGGTGCCTTTGCCGGGGTTCGGATCTTCGGCATGGTCGGCGTCCTGATCGGGCCCCTGCTTCTGTCGTACTTCTTCGAGCTGGCACGGATCGACGAGGTGATGGCGTCCGAGCTGACGCCAGCCGCCGTTTCACCTGGCGGGTCCGCCACCGTCCAGACCGCGGGCGGATCCGGGTACGGAGGGGGCGTCCATGAAGCTTGACAGAATCCTCATCGGCATGGATTTCAGCGAGCCGGCCGTCGCGGGCGCGCGCTGGGTGTCGGAGTCCTTCGCGCCCGATGCCGAGCTCACGCTGCTTCACGTGGTGGAGCCGCTCGATGGCGTGGCGTTCGCGCGCGGCATTTTGCCGCCGGCCGACGCGCTCGAAGCGGCGGCACGCGAAGACGCGGCAAAGCGGATGCAAGCCATCGGAAGCTATCTCACGGCCGACGTACCGCGCCGGGAGATTCGCGTGGGAACCCCGCACGAGGTGATCGTGAACGCCGCGCGCGACGGTGCCTTCGATCTGGTCGTAATCGGACCGCATGGCGATCGGCCGCGGCGATCGCTCTTTCTGGGAACGACGGCTGACCGAATCGTGCGTACGTCGCCTGTCCCGGTGCTCGTCGCGACGCATGCGCCGGCCGGGCCGCCGCGGCGGCTTCTGGTGCCGGTGGACGAACGGGCCGTCACACCGTTCGTGCTCGAGACGACGCGCGAGCTCGCCGAGCGGTTCGACGCCGCGGTCACGCTGCTGCATGTGTGGAGCAACGCCGTGTACAGTCACGTCGCGTCGATGTCGTACGCGACAGCGCACGGGAACGAACAGGCCGCGCGCGACGACATCGCGCGAGAGCTAGACGACGCCAGTAGGCATTGGCTGAGCGAAGTGGCGCGCACCGGAATCCCGCGCGAGCGCCTGACGGCTCTCGTGGCGCATGGCGACGCGGGTCAAGTGACGGTCGAGACCGCGGCGTCGATGCCGGCGGATCTCATTCTGCTCGGCAGGGCGACGGCGAGCATCGTGCGGCCGGCGCTGCTCGGCAGCACGATCGGCACCGTGCTGCACGAGGCGCGTTGTCCAATCCTGGTTGTGACCGAGACGACCGGCACGACGGCCGGTTAGCGGGATCCGTGTTCCCGCGGCGTGATCACGACGAGGCCGACTTCGCCGTTGAACGCATCGCGCATGGTCGGGATGCCCGGCGGCGACATCCACGGTCCGCCGTCAACGCGCACGTTGATCTGATGCATGCCGGGTGAAAGCGGCAGCGCGAGCTCCCACAGATCGCGGCCACGGCGCGTGAGCGTGAGCGGGCTCCAGTCGCTGAAGTCGCCCATCACATCGACGGTTTCGACCCCGCCGACGCGAATGACAATCTTCTGCATTCCGTTCACCGCGGGGCGCGTCTCGAAGCTCCGGACCAGCACGGCGTGCGGGAGCGAAACGGGAACGGCGGTCTTGGAGATCGGCGAGTAGGCGATCTCGAGTCCGGCCATTCCGAAGCTCCGAGCCGGCAGGCCTCGCAACGGGAGCGCGGGCTGACGGCCGCCGCCGCCGATGATCGCCACGCGATCGCTCAGCCAGACCGTCGCGGTGGCGGACGTCCAACGCCGCGAATCCGGCGTCACGTCGTACGAGTCGCCGAAGCGGTGGCCCATCGCCGCCGACAGCTCCAGTGCGCCGACCTCCCATCGCAGGGAGGCTTCGAGGTCGCTGAAGCGCGACTGACGCTCGCACGCCGACACGCCAGGACTCTCGGACAGGAGCGCTCGCATGTCCGAGCTGACCTCGACCATCGGCGCCGCCGTCGAGCACGACAACGATGCGCTGCTCGTGTCGTGGACCGAGGCGATCTTGCTGAACGAGAAATTCGTGAACGTGGTCGTGAGCGTCGCGACGCCGAACTTGGCCGTCGGCTCGCCGACTTTGGCCCAGGCGCCGGCGTCGGTGACGTCGGCGGACGAGACGACCGCGACACGCCACGGCCGGGCGACGCCGCCGCCCAGCCAGACGCCGCCGTTCTGATGGAAGAGCACGTGGACGCGCGTCTGAACGTCGACTTGGTCGGTGCCCAGCGACCGTTCGTCCACGGCGCGGCTCGCGTTGCCGATCATCTCGGCGCGAACGCCGTAGACGGTAGGCGACGTGAAGGTCCCGGAGACGATGCCGTCGGCGATCTGGAGCTGCTGGTCGGAGAGGAATGCGGAGCCGCGGGCCGTGAGCTTGGCGTGCGGCATCTCGAACTGGAACGTGGGCGCGAGCCGGATCGTGCTCGCGGGAAGGACGCCGTCCGAGACCGAGTACTGCCCCGCCTCGAACTTGGAGACGATTTGCGCTGCGACTTCCCGCTGAGCAGGAATCAGCAGCGCTGCAGTCAAGGTGAGGATGGCGACCCTCTGCTCGTTCATATCACTCCGAGCGTGTGTTCTCCTGCTGCCCCTCGGGCGGCTGACCCTTTGCGGTGGGTGGTCGACCAGGGGTTTCGCGAACCCGGGCCTGTAGTGCCGCGCCCGGATTCAACCCTCTAAGAATGTCCGACTGCACATTGTTCCACAAGCTGAGGAACGTGGCGTCATCGGCGCCGTCGTCCCAGAGCTTGGTAATGGCTGAGGACGCATCCTCGCTGGGTACGCCCCGGGTGATGAGATCGGCCCAGATCGTAAATGCCTGCAGGTCGCTTCGGCCACGCTGTCGAACGCGGAATTTTTCGAGCTGCCCGGGCTTGGCGCCGGCGTGGAGTAGCGCCGCCGCAGCGGTCAGCTCTTCGGGTTCGACCGGACCGAGCGTGGTGCGCGCAGTCCGGAGATTGGCCAGCTCCTGGCGGACCGCGGCGACGATCGTCTTGGAGTCGGCCTTGAGACTGATGCCTTGGAGGGCGATCGACCGCAGCGCGCTCGACGGGAGGCCGGCCATCTCGGCCGAATCCATCAGAACGTGGATCGTGAATCGGGTGTTCGCATCGAGCCGGGCGAGCCGGTCGGGTTCCGTCTCCTGCGCCCGCAGCGTCCGCAACGTCACCGAGGCGCCGAACACCAGCACCGCCGCGCGGACCGCGCGCACGCTGACGCGCCGGGATCCCGGCGCGCCGAACGGAGTCCGACGGAAACGCATCACAGCGAAGACCCTCGACCGACGAGTTTCACGGAGTTGGCGTGGCCGAACCCGTCGTCGGGTGCGAACGGCGCGGACGGATCCGCGCTCCACGAAGAGCCGTCGACGACGAACGCGTAGACGTGGCGACCGGCGGAGAGCGGGACGGTCACGCTCCACAGGCCGCCGCGCGCCGAGCGGTTCATTGGTGTCTTGGCGATGTCCCAGTCGTTGAAGTCGCCGACCAGCGACACTTGCTGTGCCCGCGGCGCGAAGAACACGAACTTCACGATGGTGTCAGAAACCGGGAGCGGTTTCGCAGCAACCGACGGTTGCTCGACCGCAACGCGGCCGTCCCGGTTAAAAGAAACCGCGCCGGCAATGACACCGATGCCGACGAGGCCGGCGGCGAGCAGTGCGCCCGTCACCGGAGAAAGTCTGAACACCCGGGGCGCGAAGATCCGGCGCACCACGGCGGTGCGGCGCGGCAGCGGCTCGACGCGAATGGCTTCGATCACGCGATCTCGAGCGTCCGGGTCGGTAACGACCGGACGCCTGGCTTCGCGGATGATCCATTCGACGTACGGGTGCAATTGTTCAGAATCAGTCATGCTTGATGCGCTCCCACCGCTCACGTAACCGGTCGCACGCACGCTTCACACGCATCTTGAGCGCGGAGACACCAACACCAGTCAGCGCCGACATCTCCTCGTAACTCAATTCTTCGATGTACTTCAGGAGAAAAGCTTCCCGCAACAACGGGTCCAGCTCCGTGAGCACGCGCTGCACGAACTCTTCATCTTCGCCAGACCAAACCGGCGTCCGGTCCGGCGCGTTCAGCAGCAACGCTTCCTCACGCACGAATACTCGCTCACGATGCGCCCGGCGAGCGGCGACGCTCCGGCACTGGTTGACGAGAATCCGGTACAGCCACGCACTGAAGCGGTCTCGCTCCTGATACCGATCCAACGCCCGATACGCGCGGAGGAAAGTGGCCTGCAGTGCATCTTCCGCGTCGTCGCGGTTACCCAACATGCGGACCGCGAACCGCGCACAGCGATCATAGTACCGATCGACCAGCGCGGTGTAAGCGTCAACGTCACCCGCCAGTACGCGTTGCACGTCGGCGGCATCGTCGCTCATGTCCTTTCCTATAACCCACCCCCGTCCTTCGAACGTCACATGATGGTCGTCGAAACCTATGCGGCGGGCCGGAGGGGCGAGGGAAGTGTGCCTTAGGTCACCATCGGACGCGCCCCAGCCTGGACATGCTCAACGTGTCAACAAACCTGCCGCGGCGCGCCGTAACGCTCAGGTTGGAGGCCCCGAACCCCAGACCTCTCGCGTCGTACACTGCAGAATCCCGATTGGCCCCCAGAACGATCCCGTACGCGGCGCCGAGCTCGCGGCGCAGGACGCGCTGCCCGGCGGCCCGGATCTCCACGGCGTCGGCGGCCGTGTCCAGCACAACCGCCACGAGGGTGCGCCGCGTCATCGCCACCTGCCGGGCGAGGGAGAACGTGGAACCAAGGTCCGATAGCGCGGACCGGACGGCCGAGCTGTCGCGTGCCGCGGCGAACCGCTGCGCGACGATCGCGAGCAGCACCGCGGCGATGGTCAGCACGATCGTAGTCTCGAGGAGGGTGAAGGCGCGGCGCACGCGTCCAAAAGAGCCTCGACCACGGGGTCGTGCGTGACCATTTTGCTGGCACTCTCACCTTTCCACCTCCGGGATTGCCCCATGCGTCATGTACGAGTGCTCGTCGTCTGCGCTCTGGCCGCAGCTTCGAGCTGCGCAACGCCGCGTGAACAAGCCGCGATCGCACAGGCGCTGAACGACGCCGCCAACGAGATCGGCGGTCTGAAGAGCGACGTCGCGCAACTGCAATCGGATCTCGATTCGCTGCGTCAGGTCGTGGCGAAGCAGGACACGCTCATCTCGCACATCGCCGAGGTGAATCACATTCCCCGATGAGCGGCTGGCGTGGGCTGAGCGCGTCGCCGGCCGGTGCCGACGTGACCGCTGGTGCTGCTACCTTTTGTGATACCACCGCAATCACGGAACGATATCCCTTCACTTCCCGACCACGACAGATGCGAGTCACGATCGAATACTGCACGATGTGAAACTACGAACCTCGGGCCGCCAGGCTGGCGGCCGAGCTTCGTGAGCGCTTCCCGGAGACGACCGTGGACCTCGCCCCCTCGAGTGGCGGGCGGTTCGAGGTCACCGTCGACGGAACCCCCATATTCGAAAAGTCGAAACTCCACCGTCATGCCGCGCCGGGCGAGATCGTCGGTCTGCTCGAGCGCCGGCAGCGTGGAACATGATCGGTGCGGGAGTGTGATGCGGACCGAGCCCCGGCGTTCATGAGAATCGCCATCACCACCGGCGGCGGGGATGCGCCCGGGCTCAATGCCGTCATCCGCGCCGCCGTGTTGTGTGCGATCGACCGCGGCTGGGATGTGCTCGGGATCAAGCGGGGCTACGCGGGCCTGTTGGGCGAGGACGAGGTCGTGCCGCTCTCACGCGATTCGGTTCGCGGCATTGCCCATCTCGGCGGCACCATCCTCCGCACGACCAACCGCGGCAACCCCTTTCATTATCCGTGTAAACAAGCCGACGGCACGTTCGTGGAGCGGGACCGCTCGGACGAGGTGATCGAGAGCGCCCGGAGGCTCGGCATCGACGCGCTGATATCGATCGGCGGCGACGGGTCGCTCACCATCGCCAAGCTGCTCTGCGACAAGGGCATGAAGATCGTCGGCGTGCCCAAGACGATCGACAACGACGTCGCCGGAACGATTTCGACCTTCGGATTCGACACGGCCGTGAACACGGCGATCGATGCCATCGACAAGCTGCACACCACCGCCGAGTCGCACGACCGGGTGATCGTGATGGAGGTGATGGGGCGCGACTGTGGATTCATCGCGTTGCATTCCGGCGTCGCCGGGACGGCGGACGTCATACTGATTCCGGAGATCGCGTACGACATCGAGAAAGTCTGCGAGAAGATCATGGCGCGCGATCGTGCGGGCCGGCATTTCTCGATCGTCGTCGTCGCGGAAGGGGCAATGCCAAGAGGCGGCTCGGTATCACTCATCGGAGAGGCGCTTCCGGGCGAGGCGCGGCGACTCGGCGGCATCTGCGAGCCGATCGCGCGCGAGATCCAGCAGATCACCGGCAAGGAGACGCGGTCGCTCGTGCTCGGGCACCTCCAGCGCGGCGGGCCGCCGACGGGATACGACCGTCTGCTCGCGACCCGCTTCGGCGGAGCGGCGGTGCGCGCGGTAGCGGCGGCGAAGTGGGCGCACATGGTCGCACTCCAGTCGCCGAACATCGTGACGATTCCGATCGAGGAAGCCCTGCGCGAACCAAAGCGGGTCGATCCGAGGCACGACCTCGTGCTCACCGCGCGCGAAACCGGGATCAGCTTTGGGGACTGACCAGCATCGCAGAGGAACGCGATCCGTCCCACTTCACGGACACCGGCTTCCCGCGGCAGGGACACCGGGAACGGGCAAATGTATACAGTGTTTCGCACAAGTCGTTGCAATCGTTAGTCTTCCGTGCGCGAGGCGGCCAATTCCGCATGGCACCGCCTCTGCTTTGTACAGGGTCGCCGACCGGATGACCGGCGGCCGATGGAGGAATGATGACGCGGTTGGTGGTTGTGCTGATGAGCGCCTTGGCTCTGGCGGCGGCTGTGCCCGTCGCCGCGCAGCAGCCCAAGGACAATGCGAAAAAGAAGTCCGACATCCCGGCAGACGCGCGGCCGCCACGCGGCATGTGCCGCATCTGGATCGACGGGGTGCCGGCCGCACAGCAGCCAGCCGCAACCGACTGTCAGAGTGCGGTGAAGAACCGGCCGGCGAACGGACGCGTGATCTTCGGCGACGATTTCGCCGATTCGACCGCGGCCAAGGCCGCGGACCGGCCCAAGCTGCCGCCGACGGTCAAGGGCTTCACGAACGTGAAGCCGCAGGCGCCGCTGCCGAAACGTCCGCCGGAGTAATCGGCGTGACCGCGCGTCGGGCTGCGGTCCTCTCCTTGCGCTACTGCCCGGCGTGATCCGCTCCGTTCACGATCAGTACATTCCCGAGCACGATCCGTTCGTTCAGTCGGAGCCGCCGACCGGGCGTGTGATCGTCATCGCGCCGACGCGGGCGGCCTGCGAGACGATCGAGCTCGCGGTGCGACTCCACATCGAGACTTTTCTCGAACGCAATTACGGAACGCGCGTGCGGGAGCTCGCGGCATCGGGGCGCGGCTTCGGCATCGTCGCCGGCACGGGCACCGGCAAGACGCTCGCGATTCGCTCGATCTCCGAGGAGATCCTTCGCACGACGGAGCTCAAGGTCGGAGTGGTGAATCGCGAGCGCGAGGCGACGCCGGAGACGCCGACCTGGAACGTCATCATCGTCACGACCGGGATCGCCCGCCGCTGGTTCGAGGAAGGCGACATTCTGGGCACCGACACGATCGTGGTCGACGAGATCCACCAGACGTCCGCGGAGCTGGAGCTCTGTCTCGCGCTCGGCAAGCGCGTGGGCTGCCGCTTCGTGTGGCTGTCGGCGACCGTGAACCCGGCGTTCTACGCCCGATACCTCGATTCCGCCGACGTGCTCGAGGTCTACGACTTCGATCCGAACAAGGCCGCGCAGGTGCGTGTCGTCAACAAGGAGCCGCTGCAGTTCCTCGATGAGGGTTTTCTCAGAGAGCTGGCGAAGCAGCGGCGCGGCGTGGCGCTCTTCGTGCCCACGCGTCGCGGCGTCGAGGACGCGGCGGAGCACGTCCGACGATTGGCGCCGCGCGTGAACACCGCGTTCTACCATGGCGGCGAGCCGATTCGCGTCATTCGACCGTTTCTCGAGGGCGGCGAGCAGAAGCCGTTCTTTCTCGCGATGACGGCGGCCGGCCAGAGCGCGCTGAACGTCCGCGGTCTCGACACGGTGATCATCGACGACGTGAAGTTCTTCAACGCGATCGATCGCGGGCGCAACGTGCTGACCCAGGAGCATCTCGGCGCGAACGAGATTCTGCAGATGGCCGGCCGGGTGCACGGGCGCGTCGAGAACGGGCGCGTCGTCATTCTCAGCGACCGCGACATCCAGTTTTCGGCGCTGCAACCGACCGAGCCGGAGTTCCAGCTCGCGGGGGATTCGGAGCGCGTCGCGATCACCTGCGCGGCGCTCGGCGTGCGCGCCGACGAGCTCGAGCTGCCGGTGCCGCTCGACAAGCTCGCGTACCGTCAGGCGCTCGAGCTGCTCGAGGAGCGCGGCATCGTCGAACACGGCCGGCTCACCGGATACGGCCGCGCGGTGGAAGCGATGCCGGTCGAACGCGCGTGGGCCGAGCTGCTCGTCCATGCCGACGACGAGCTCATTCCGCCGCTCGCCGTCATGAGCTCCGTGGAATCGCTCCATCGCATGACGCGCGAGGAGCGCGATCTCGACGGCCTGATCGTGCCGGGAAGCGATCACCTCACCGCGTACAACCTCTACGTCGAGGCGTACCAGTACGCCGGCCGCATGGGCACCGTGTACGGGCTGCCGCGGCACGTGTTCGACGAGGAGCGCATCGAGCGCTGGGCCGAACGCCGCGGCGCGCTCGTCAAGTCGATCGAAGATGCCGCGCTCGGCATGGCGAGCGTGTATCGAGCCGTCGGACTGCCGCTGCCATCCCGCATGACGAATGCGGGCGAATCAACGTTGCGCGCGTTCCAGACGCTGCTCGCCCAGTACATGCCGTTCACGATCGTCATCGACGAGCAGACGGCGTCGGGCGACGAAGCGCGCGTCTCCAAGACGAGCGTCTGCGGGAGCAGGGGCCCGATCGCGGGCGAGCTGCGCTACTTTGCCGACAAGTTCGGCAGACCGCGAGCCTCGATCGAGGGGACACAGGTCCCGTACGACGTCATTCGCCCGTACGCGACCGTCACCGAAGGCGAAGTCGTGTACAACGCGGACAGCCGTCGTGCCCCGCTCGTCGTTCGACGTCGCGTCGAGTACCATGGTTTCGAGCTCGAGCGCGAGATCGAGGCCATCGACGAGTTTCCGCCGGAACATGCCGAGCGAGCGCGTCGTGTTCTCGCCGAAGCGCTGGCGCGGGGCGAAGCACGCCATGCCGGCGCGCGCCGGAACCAGGAGGCGATCGATGCGGTGCGCGAGACGTATCGCCGCTCTGGCGGCACGACCGCGCGCCTGAGCTTCGCCGACCTGGTCGCGCTGTACGAGCGACAGCTCGCCGGCGTGACGTCGATGGGGGACTTCCGGCACGCGCACCTGGTCGTCGACGCTGATCAGATCGTGCCGCCGGCGGTCCGCGAACGCTACGCGGCGCTGCCGTCGCGGGTCGCGATCCGCGATCGCGAGGTGGAGATCCACTATGACGTGGAGGAAGACGAGAGCGGCGTGCCGTTCGGCGTGGCGCGATTGCGGCTGCCCGAGAAACTGGCGCGCACGCTCACGGAATCGGAGCTCCCAGTGCTCGATCGCCCGCTGCGGTTCATCGTCACGCGGGGGGCGCGCGGCGCGGCGCGGGCGGCGTCACTCGCCGAGCTGCAGGAAGAGCTCGAGCGACCGTTCACCGAACAGGAGATCGCGCAGCTCGAGCGTGCGTACGAGGAACGCCGGCGCGAACGACAGGAGCGCAAACGAAAGCGACGCGTCCGCGATACGGGTGAGGAGCTCAAGGAACACCGGCGCCTCACCGGACCGGAAAACGACGGACGGCGGCGGCGCTCCGGCGGCAAGCGATTTTCGCCCGGCCACCCGAAAGGTCGTCGCCGGCGGAAATGAGTCCGTAGGTCAGTCGTCCGGCAGCTCGGCCACGTACCGCTCGCGCCGGAACGGTACGAATCCCCGCGCGAGATAATTCGGCAGAGCGTGCGGCGAGTCGAGTGTGCACGTGTGCAGCCACACGCGCGTCGGGTGCAGCGCGAACGCCTCCTCGACGGCCCGCGTGAGCATCGCCTTGCCGATGCCCCGTCCGATGAACGCTTCGGCGAGACCGAAGTACGCGATCTCCGCCGAGCCGTCCGCGCAGCGCAGGAGCTCGAAATAGCCCGCGCTGTCGTCGCCGACGAGGCACTCCCATACCGACACGTCGGGGCGCGCGAGGTAGGCGGCGAGCATCTCGTCGGACCACGCGTCGCGATCGTGCCAGTGCCAGCGGTGTCCGACGGCGCCGTACAAACGGCGATACTGCTGCGTGGCGATCGCGCCGCGCCGAACGAAGCACACGGATGGATCGGCGGTCGGCGCTCCGCGCAGTTGCGCGGGCGTTTGCAGCTCGAGATACGTGCGGACGACTTCGACCGCGCGGCTCAATGCGCCTTGAGCTTTTCCCGGTGCCGCGCCGCCTTGGCGCGGTTGCCGCAGGTGGCCATGTCGCACCAGCGACGGCGGCCGTTCTTGGTGTTGTCGAAGAAGACGCGCTGGCAGCGCGGGTCGGCGCAGCGGCGCACGCGCAACAGCTCGCCGAGGATGAGCGCGTCGGCGGCGGATTCGACGATCGGGATGACGAGGCCGGCGAACGCATCACCCACGGGAACGAACGACCGATAGAACGTGCCGTCGGTCCGGGCCTCGACGCGGCGCGTGCCGGCGCTGCGGCCGAGGACGCGATTGATCTCGCCGAGTCCCTCGACGCGCACGCGGTCGCTCATCGGGCCGCGCTCGGCGAGCATGCGCAGCGCGGCGCGGACGCGGCGCGCGTCGATCAGCGCCGCGGCGGCGCCGGCCGGCTGCTGCTGCGCGCGCCGCCGAATGCCGCCGGCCCGCTCGCTGTCGAGGATCGTCGCCGACTCGAACCAGCGGACCATCGATTCGAAATCTCGAAGGGCGTCGAATCGACGGATGCCAAACTCGCAATTCACGAAATCGAGCCACAGCCGCTCACCCACGAAAATGAACGGCGAGCGTTCGATGGCGGGGCGCGGCGTGAACGTGCCCGGCGTGAGATCTGAAGTAGGAGTGGCGGTGAGCATCAGTCGCAGCGAGGGACGACAAGCATACCTCGCGGTGCGCTGGCCGGCAAGCGACGGCGGTTTGCGCTCCGACTCGGCGCTCGGCGCGCGCGGCCACTAACCAGAATCCTGGCGCGCGAGTACATTCACCGCGCTTTCCACTCGAATTCGTCACTCAACGCTACTTATCGACGTGTCGCACCACCGGCACTCGTTGCTGCGCGACGTGCGCGCGATCGCGGTGGGCTCGACGAATCCGGTGAAGATCGGCGCGGTGCGCGCGATTCTCGAGCCGCTCGCGCCCGATGCGTCGATCGCCGGCGTGGCGGTGCGCTCGACGGTGCGCGATCAGCCGCTCGGCGACGACGAGACGATTCGCGGCGCGCTGGCCCGCGCGGAAGCGGCGCGCGTCGCGCTGGGCGCGGAGCTCGGCGTGGGGATCGAGGGCGGCGTCGTGACGGAGACGGACGGCTCGATGCGCACCTGCGCATGGGCGGCGATCGTGGATGGCGCCGGCCGCCGCGGCGTCGGCGGATCGCTCGCGATGCCGCTCCCCGCGGAGGTCGCGCGCATGATCGGCGACGGCATGGAGCTGGGACACGCGATGGACCGGCTGATCGGCGCCCACGACACGAAGCGCGGCGCGGGCGCGGTCGGCATTCTCACCGCCGGGCTGGTCGACCGGCAGCGCGCGTATGAAGTGCTCGTGAGCTACGCGCTCGCGCCGTTCCTCACACCGGAATTGTACGGCGGCGCCAACGCCTCAGGCTGATTCTGGAACCGCCGGCACCGCCGTCGGCTCGGGCGCCACGAGCGCGTCTTCGCGATAGCTGATCCAGCCGCGACCCTCCTCGACGACCAGCTCGACCTCGGTGCCGAACGGGATCGTGAGGTTCGGGTTCTCGTGGCCCGCTGGAAAATCCATCAGCACCGGTACGTCGAGGTCCGAGATCAGGTCGAGCAGAAAATCCTCGAACTCGTCTTCCTCCGATCGGTCGAGCGAGAGTTGGCCGAAGACGATGCCGGCGACAGTCCCGAGAAGTCCCGCCGCGCGGAGATGCACCAGGCGTTCGTCGACGACCGACATCGGATCGCGTGTCTCCTCGATGAACAGGATTGCGCCCTCCATGTCGACCTGGTACGACGTGCCGATCGTCTGCTGGACGAGCGACAGATTGCCGCCGACGATTCGGCCCGTCGCCCGTCCGGCGACCACGCCGCGCGACAGATCGCGGCCGATGCGTGCCGCGGGGCAGGGCACCGTGAGCGCGGTGATCAGCGACGCGGTGGTCGGATCGCGGAGGCTCGGGATCAGGTCGTCGACCGTGGGTCCGTGAAAGCTCCGCAGGTTGGCGCGGCGCATGAGCCACAAGTGGATCGCCGTGATGTCGGAGTATCCGACGAGCGCCTTGGGATTGCTCTCGAAGACGCGCGGGTCGAGGTGCGGGAGGAGACGAACCGCGCCGTAGCCTCCGGTGCTCGCGATGATCGCTTTCACTTCGGGATTTACCCATATCCGCATCAGACTCTCGGCTCGCCGCTGATCCTCGGCGCGCGAGAAGCGAGGCGGACGCTCCACGTCCGGGTCGAGCATGACCCTGAAACCGGCGCGCTCGAGCGCGCTGACGCCGCGCTGGAGCCAGCCCAGCTTTGGCGCGTAGGAGGGCGACACGATGCCGATCGTGTCGCCCTTCACGATCGCGGGAGGGCGAAGCAGCGGTCGGGCGTGAGGCATGGGGCTATCCTACGAGCGTACGGGTACATTTACAACCATGTCGTCCTCCGCCCCGTCTCCGTCCGCGCCGGAGCCCGCGAGCTACTTTCGCAAGGGTTTCGGGCTGCAAGCCGAGGTGCGCGACGAGCTTGCGACGGACTACGACGGCCGGGTCGTGGACCTGCTGCGCGCGAACGGCCATATGCTCGTGGTCGGCGACGTCACGATCCGACTGGCCCGCGAATTCGGCTTCTGTTACGGCGTGGAGCGTGCCGTCGATTACGCATACCAGACGCGCCGCAAGTTCCCGGACCGCCGGATCTATCTGGTTGGCGAGATCATCCATAACCCGCACGTGAACGATCGTCTGCGCGAGATGGGGGTGGAGATCCTGATCCGCGGCGAACCTGCCGGGGTCTTCGACTTCAGTCCGATCACGCCCAACGATGTCGTGATCCTGCCCGCGTTCGGCGTGACGATCGACGACTTCGCAGCGCTGCGAGGGATCGGCTGCATCCTGGTCGACACGACGTGCGGCTCCGTGCTGAACGTGTGGAAGCGCGTCGAGCGCTACGCGCGCGACGGTTTCACCGCGCTGATTCACGGCAAGTATTACCACGAGGAGACGCGCGCCACGGCGTCGCAGGTGCGCAACCATCCCGACGGCCACTACCTGGTGGTGCGGCACATGGACGAGGCGAGACTCGTCTGCGAGTACATCGAAGGCCGGCTTTCGGCAGAAGAGCTCATGGCGACGTTTGCGCACGCGGTCTCGCCGGGATTCGATCCGTCCAGGCACCTGCAACGGATCGGTGTCGCCAACCAGACCACGATGCTGGCGCGCGAATCGCTCGCGATCGCCGACGAGATCGGCGCCTCGATCGCGCGCGCGCGCGGCGAGGACGCCCGCGAGACGGACTTCCGCAGCTTCGATACGATCTGCAGTGCGACGCAGGAGCGGCAGGACGCGGTGCGCGAGCTGCTCGACCAAGGGGTTGACGTGATGGTCGTGATCGGCGGATTCAACTCGAGCAACACGATGTCGCTCGCCGCCCTGTGCGCCGACCGGGTGCCGGCGTATCACATCGAATCATCGGCGGCGATCGATCCGGAGCGCCGCGCGATTCACTACCGGCCCGCCGGCATCAAACACTCCGAGGCGGACGCCATCGACTGGCTGCCGAGCGGTGCGGTGCGGGTCGGCGTGACGGCCGGTGCGAGCACGCCGAACAACAAGATCGGCGATGTAGTCGCACGCATCCTCGCAACGCGCGGTCTGCGCGTGCCGGCATAATCGACGGCTGGCGACGCGAGGCCGCGCGACCACGGAATGGCCGACTTCACGCGCTACATCGCTCTCGGCGACTCCGTCTCGATCGACCTGTATCCGGCGCTCGACGCCGGCGAGATCGACGTCGCGGTGGCCCTCGAGCGCGATGCGTCGGTCGGGCGCGTCGCGCCGATCGGCGCCGCGTCGCTGCTCTACCAGAACGCGGACGAACACTGGCCGGATTTCGCGGGCGACGATCTGGTGTCGCAGTCGCCGGGCGTCGAGATGCACAACCTGGCGAGCGACGGGGCCACGATCGGCGCGGTATTCGGTGAGCAGATGGTGAACGTGGTCGCCGGCGAGGATCCCGTGCTGGTCACGCTCACGGTCGGCGGCAACGATCTCCTGAGCGCGTTCGGCAATCGGCCGCGGCGGTCGCTGCTGGAGAAGATCGAGCGCGACATCGCCGAAGCCTATGATTTTCTGCTCGACATGCTTCGGGGCCAGTTGCCGAACGGCACCTTCGTGCTCGCCACGGTCTACGACCCGTCGGATCGGAGCGGACGCATACCGGGCGTCTACGACGACGCGGGGCCGCTGCCGCTCGACATCCTCGACCGGCTCAACGACCACATTCGTACGCTCGCGACGGGAACGCCGCAGGTGTTGCTCGCTGACGTGTACGCGCATTTTCTCGGGCACGGCGTGAGCGTCGACGAATCGGATCGCTGGTACTGGCGGCGATCGTTGATCGAGCCGAACGCGCGCGGCGCGAGCGAGGTGCGGAAGGTCTGGCTCGACACATTGCGCGCGGCGCACGCGCTCGATTACTGAGCTGCGCGCACATCGTGATCCGACGATCACTCGATGCTGGAGATGGTGGCGATGACGAGTGTGATCAGCCCCGCGGCGAATACCGGCGCAGCCCAGGAGCCGGCGCGCACGCCGACGTATGCGGCTGACTGCGCGCGATCGCCTTTCACCATGTCGAAGTTGCCCGTGATCGCGACGAGATCGCGGTAGGCGAGCGCCGCGCCGACAGTCGCGCCGATCGCACCGTTGCGTCCGAACGGTCCCTTGACGGAACCGCCGCTCACGGCAAGCGGGCCGGCATCGGCATCGAGCGCGAACTGGCTGGGCAGCCACCAGCGGTATCGGCCCTTGACGGCGTACCGGCCAGCGTCGCCCGACATCGTGCCGACGGCGAGCGTCGCCCCGACGGCGGATCGGTTGGCGCGATTGCGCAGCCAGCCAAGCTCCACCGACACGAAGTCTTCGAGCGAGCCAAAATACGAGAGCTGCGTGGGATCGGTGAACGACTCGGGGCGTCTGTTGTGGATCGGCATCAGCGCGACTTCCACGACGGCAAACGATCGGCAGCGAGGCAGCGGACTGGAGTTGAAGCACACCGCCGCGCCGTCGGGCTTGCCCGAGGTCGGTTGCGCACGCATCTGCCCGGCCGAGATTGTGCCGAGCAGCGCCACGCAACAGACTACAAGACGATGTCGAACCCGTTTGGCCTGATCGATCATGCCGACCCGATTTTGCACGAGGAGCGCGCCGTGGCTCTGGCGACGCTCGTCTCGGCGAGCGGCAGCTCGTCCAAGAAGATCGGCGCCAAGATGGTCGTGGGGCAGAGCGGGCGGATCCTCGGCGGCGTGACGATTGGCGGGTGCGTCGACGCGCAAGTCGTCGAAGCGGCCGACGCGATCGTGGCGGAGGGCGGCCGGCGGCTGCTCTCGATCTCACTCGATGACGACGAGGCGTGGGAGATCGGTCTCACCTGCGGCGGCACGCTCGATGTGTTGATCACGCGGGTCGAACCTGGATCGGCAAATGATCCGACGGTGATCGCGCACCGGCGCGCGCTGGAATTGCTCGACAGGGGTGATGCGGCGGTCATCGTCACACCGCTCGATGCAACGACCGCGCCGTACACCGTCCCGGCGGACCAATTCGACGTTGGCGCGCTGGTCACCGACCAGGGACGCGTCTTCGTCGACCGCATCGCGCCGCCGGTCACGCTCCTCATCGTGGGTGCGGGTCAAATCGCGATGTCGCTCACGCGGCTCGCGCGCGAGCTCGAGATGCGGAGCGTCGTCATCGATGGCCGGGAGCGATACGCGACGCACGATCGGTTTCCCGATGCGGACGAGATTCGCATCGGCATGCCGTCCGAGATCGTCGCCGACTTCGAGCTGAATCGGCGCGCGGCGGTCGTGCTGCTCGCGCACGACTACAAGTACGAGCTCCCCGTGCTGCGACAGGTGCTGCGACGACCGGCGGGCTACATCGGCCTGCTCGGCAGCCGGAAGCGCGGCGCGTCCATTCGCCAGATCCTGAGCGAGGAGGGCTTCACCCCCGATGAGCTGGCGCGAATCCACACGCCGATCGGTCTCGACCTCGGCGGCAAAGGCTCGCCCGAGGTGGCACTGGCGATTCTGGCCGAAATCGTGTCGGTGAACAATGGGAAGCGCGCGTGACGGCGTACCGCAGGGTGGTGCTCGAGCATTTCCGGCGTCCGCGGAATCGTGGGCCGCTCGCCGACGCGAGCGCATCGGCCGAGGGAGCGAATCCGCTGTGCGGTGATCGCGTGCGCGTGGAACTGCGCGCGG
>DATJIZ010000149.1:0-2103 GCA_035492735.1 Gemmatimonadaceae bacterium
AGGCGCGATCGGCACGGGCGACCCCGTGGCGGCGAACCGTTCTCGCCGCCCGGGTCACGTTGATCCACTCCGACCGAGCCAGCAGAGAGCTACTATATATGAAGGCAGACGCAGTCGTTCTTACTCAGGAGCCGGTAGGAATCGTCATCTCTCGAGGCGCGGATCCGGAACCCGCGCCGGCAATGTTCGCCTATATGTGGGCGCCGGATCCGGAGCCGACAGAGGAGTCGCGCGACCCGAAAGTCGCGTAGCTCTCCGCGTTCCTGCCGATCCGCCGGCGCTCCAACGGAGCGCCGGTTTTTTGTTGACGACGGTGGACCGATCCGGGTATATCCCTTGCCCCACTTCAGGTCGCCATGACCACTGATTGGACTACCTGGGACGAGGAGCGCGGCGCGCTTCTCGGCCGAAAGATCTCGGAGCTCGGGCTCTCGATTTACGGCTCGCGTGTCGAGCGTCTCGTCGACACGCTGTACGCCGAGCTGCAAGCCAAGGGAATTTCGTTCCGCCCAACCGTCTATTTGAGCGACCAGTGGGGGTGTCCGGATGGGACACCGCTCATCGGCGTGCCATTCTATCTGGTCGATCCCCGTCTGGAGCAGATCGAGGCCGAGATGTCGGCGGGCGTCGAAAACGACGACGAATCGATGCGCTACATGCGCCACGAGTGTGGGCATGCGCTGAACTACGCGTTCAAGCTGTACGACCGCGCGGACTGGCGCGCGGTGTTCGGACAATTCTCCCGTCCCTACCGCGAGCGGTACCGCGCCGATCCGTTTTCGCGCGACTACGTGCGGCACATCCTCGGCTGGTATGCGCAAAAGCATCCTGACGAGGACTTTGCCGAGACCTTCGCCGTGTGGCTCACGCCCGATCGTGACTGGCGCCGCGAGTACGCCGGCTGGCCGGCGCTGGGCAAGCTCGAGTACGTCGACTGTGTCGTGCGCGAAGTCGCGTCCGTCCAGCCGGCGCCGGCCGTTCCGGTCGAAGACGACCTGCCGGTCGAGGCGATGCGCTACACGGTCGCCGAGCACTACGCGGCGAGCGAGGACCGCGTCCCGATCAGGGACGAGCGGCAATTCGACACGGACCTGCGGCGCATCTTCATGTCGGCCGCGGACGCGCCGGGCGGCGAGGCGGCACACTCGTTCATTCGAAGGCACTATCGCGAGATCGTATCTAGAATCTCATATTGGACGAGCGAGAGCCCGAGCGTGGTGCGCTCGCTGGTCGACCATCTGGCGCGCCGCGGCGAAGCACTGGAGCTTCGCGTCGGCGGGCTCGAGGCGGCGACGCTCGTCGAGCTGACCGCGTTTGGAACGGCAGTCGTGATGAACCATCGCTACGCGCAGACCCTCGCTCGGCCCAGGCGCGGCGCACGTCCCGAGACCACAACGGAATGAAGATCGTTTTGCTCCACACGGCGGACGCGCTGGAACCACCGGTCGATCCGCTGATCAGGCAGATGCACTCGACGCTCGAGCAACTCGGCCACGAAGTCGTGCGGTTCGCCGTCGCCGACGAGGTGGACGCGATCGTCCACGCGCTGCAGCGCGAGACACCCGATCTCGTGTTCAACCTGGCCGAGTCGTTCGGCGGCAAGAGCGCGCTCGAATCGAACGTGGCGGCGCTTCTCAGCTTGCTGGACTGCCACTACACGGGATCGAGTCCGGCCGGGCTGCTCCTCGCCGGCGACAAGGTGCTCGCCAAGAAGGTGCTGCGATTCCACGGCATCCAGACGCCGGAGTTCGCGACGCTCTATCGCGGATCGGTCGACTGGGCCGACAAGCTGGCGTTCCCGGTCATCGTCAAGCCGCCGCAGGAGGACGCGTCGCTCGGCATCACGTCGTCGTCGGTCGTGCACGACATCAAGGACCTGTTCGACCGGATCGATGCGTTGCAGAGCGAGTATCAGCAGCACGTGCTGGTGGAGCAGTTCATCGAAGGTCGCGAGTTCTATGTCGGCGTGCTCGGCAACGACAACGCCGCCGCGCTCCCGCTGATCGAGCTCGATTTCTCCGGCTTTCCCGAAGGCAAGCCGCGCATCGCGACATGGGACGCGAAGTGGGGGACCGATGGTGAGGGTGCCGGCGACGAGTTCGC
>DATJIZ010000150.1:0-6199 GCA_035492735.1 Gemmatimonadaceae bacterium
AACACCCACGTGGTGTCCGCGTGACGCCACACCGCCGGTGCCGTGAACAAGGCGCGGCCGGTCGGCGTTGGCACCGTTCCCGACTCGCCGCCCCGATGCGGCACCCCGCCGGCGAGCGTCGTGCGGTCGAGCACGCGCAGAAGTCCATCCTTTCCGCCTTGCAGCAGATGCGTCGCGTCGAGGATCGCCGGGGACGCCGACCCGACATCGGCGTCCGTCTCGTTGAGGATCTCGGTGTTCGTGGGCGTGTAGTTGGCGAGCAGCCGGGTCGCGGTCGCGTCCAGCTCGAGCACGGCGTCGCCCCAATTCGTTTTGCCGTCCCACGGTGCGTTGCCCGTGGCGATCAGGAGGTCGCCAGTCGCGGGATCGATCACCACGCCGGCGCGACCCCAAATCGCCGCGTCGCTCGCGCCGCAGCTCGACGGATCGATCAGACCGCGGCGGTCGCTGCAGAGCGAGTTCCAGACTTGAAGGAGCCGACCGCTGGCCGGATCGAGAATCGCCACGTGCCCCTGATAGGGCGGCGCGTCGCCGATGTAACCGCCCGTCGCGGCGATGACGTGTCCACCCGAGAAGTTGAGCGGCGAGGCGATCTTCTCACGCGCGGGCAGCAGCGTGATGGCCGTGCTCCAGATCTGGCGGCCGTCGGCCACGGCGAGCTTCTCGATGTGCCCATCGGGCGAGGCAGCGTAGATCGCCGTCCGGTCCGGATCCGCGACGGGCGTCGCGTTCGTGATGCGGTACGAACCCTCCCAGTCCGAGAGGCCCGCCGGAGCATATCGCCACAGAATCGTGCCGTCGCTCGCGTCGATCGCGATCGTCCTGCCGTAGGTCGTCGTCACGAAGAAGACGTCGCGGGCCGCGCCTCGGACCTGGACGTTGTGCAGGTAGATCGGCGAAGCGTCGACGGTGCCGTCGAGCGAAACCTGCTGCCGGCGCATCGTCGGCAGCACGGCGGCCGTGATGCCGGTCGGCGCGCCCGACGCGTTCGTGCGCGCTTCATCCGCGCCGAAGCGTGTCCAGTCATGGCCGTCGGGCGTGGCGACGGGCGGCGTGCTCGGCAATCGAGTCGTCGAATCGGACGTCGCCGAACCGGTGGACGCGCCGCAGGCCGTCGTGAAAAGCAGAAGACACCGGCCAAGGATCTGGGTCACATGATCCTCCTTCGAGGCTCGCTTCCGTTCGTCGACGTCCCGCTCGCCGCTAGCTCAGTCGACCGGCGACGACCTCCGCAATGTCGAGCACCGGCACATCGGACTGCGCGGCCTTCACGCCGTCGCTGATCATCGTCATGCAGAAGGGACAGGCGACGGCGATCGTGTCGGCGCCCGTCGCCAGCAGCTCCTCGGTGCGCTCGGCGTTGATGCGCTTGCCTTGCCGCTCTTCCATCCACATGCGACCGCCGCCAGCGCCGCAGCACAGCCCGCGGTCGCGGTTTCGCTTCGGTTCGACGATGTCGACCACCGGGAGCGCGCGGCGAATCGATTCACGTGGTGCATCGTAGATGTCGTTGTAGCGACCCAGATAGCACGAATCGTGGTACGCCACCGTGAGGCGTTTCCCCTCATCGGTCTGCATCGGAACGCGATTCTCCTGCAGCAGGCGCTCGATGAACGTCGAGTGATGGATCACCTCGTAGTCGCCGCCCAACTGCGGAAACTCGTTGCCCAGTTGATGGAAGCAGTGCGGGCAGCTCGTCACGATGGTGCGCACCCGATAGCGATCGAGCGTGCCGATCGTGTCCTTGGCGAGCATCTGGTAGAGGTACTCGTTCCCCATGCGCCGCGCCGGGTCCCCGTGGCAATGCTCTTCCTGGCCAAGGATCGCGAAGCTGACGTTGCACGCCTTGAGGATCCTCGCGAATGCGACGGTGATCTTCTTGGCGCGGTCATCGAACGACCCCATGCATCCGACCCAGAACAGCACGTCGGGCGCTTCGCCGCGCTCCGCCATCTCCGCCATGGTCGGAATCGCCAGGCCTTCGGCCCAGTCGGCGCGATCGGCGGGGCTGAACGCCCACGGCGAGCCGTTCCGCTCGAGCGACTCGAACGCCGGCTGGATCTCCTCGGGAAAGCGCGACTCCGAGAGCACGAGATACCGGCGCATCTGATTGATGATGTCGAGCTGGTCGATCGACACCGGGCATTCCTGCACGCAGGCGCGGCAACTCGTGCACTGCCACAGCTCTTCGTCGGTGATGTACGTATCGAGCAGCCGGTGGCCGGCCACCGCCTCGGTCGCCGTCGCGGCGCCCGCATCGGCACCTTCGCCGTGCACGAGCCGGGGATGCACGAACTCCATCCAGTCGCCCGTGACGACTGGACCTTTCTCCATGAGCCGCTGGCGTGTGTTGATCACGATCTTGCGCGGGCTCAGGATCTTTCCCGTTATGTTCGCCGGACACGCGGCGGTGCAGCGGCCGCACTCGGTGCACGAATATCCGTCGAGCAGGTTCTTCCACGTCAGGTGGTCGACGTCGGCCGCGCCGAACTGCTCGACGTCCGCCTCGAGATCCATCGGGCGCATCACGCCTTTTTGTCCGGGCCCGCTCGTGTTCGACAAATAGACGTTGATGAGCGACGTGACCACGTGCAGGTGCTTCGAGTACGGCAGGTAGTTGAGAAACGCCAGCACGAGCAGCACGTGGAGCCACCAGAACGCGGCGGCATAGAACGCCGCATGGTCGATCGAGGTGCTGAACAGCAGCGCGACACCGCGCGAGACGAATTTCTCCTGGCCGATCGCGCTCGATCCGTCGAGGTACGCGCACGCGTTCATGAGCAGGAGCGTGACCATCAAGCCGCCGATCAGGCTCAGAATGATCAGCGCGTCCGTGTGCTCCAGCTTGTCGCCTTCCAGCCGGCGAGGATGCAGCACGAGGCGGCGGTAAAACGCGAACACCACCGCGCCGAGCACGAACAGCGCAAAGACGTCCTGCGAAGCCGAGTACACGAGGTACAGCGGGCGCGGCAGGAGCGACGCGTACGAGAATGCCGGAAATACGCCCTGGATGAAGATCTCGATCGTGCCTACGGTGAGCACGACGAATCCCCAGAAGATCGTGGCGTGCATCGCGCCGGCGATCGGATCGCGGAGGATCTTCGATTGGGCGATGCCGATGGTGAGGACGTTGCGGAGGCGCTCGCCGGGGGCGTTCCCGCGCCACTCGGGAAGTCCCAGGCGCATGTAGCGGACGAGGCGCTGCACGTTGAGCGCGAAGAATCCCGCGCCCGCGGCGAAGACGAACAGAAAGACGACCTGGGCCCCGGACATCAGTGCGATGCTTTTGCTTTGCGAACCGCGTCGGTGAGCGCGGGCACGACCTCGAGCACGTCACCGACGATCCCGTAGTCCGCCACCTTGAAGATCGGCGCCTCACGGTCCTTGTTGATCGCCACGATCGTCCGGGACGTGCGCATGCCGGCGAGATGCTGGATCGCGCCGGAGATGCCCACGGCGACATACAATTGCGGGCTCACCTGCCGTCCGGTCTGGCCGATCTGGTCGCTGTGCGGACGCCACCCGTCGTCGGTGACGGCGCGCGTCGCGCCAACGGCGGCATTCCCGAATGCCGCCGCGAGATCCTCGACGAGCTTGAAGTTCTCTGCCGCGCGCAGTCCGCGGCCGCCGGCGACGATCACCGGAGCCTCGCCGAGGTCGAGCTTTCCCGTCGCGCTCGCGACCATCTCTTTGACGGTGACTTTGGCGCCGCCCGGCCCATTCGCGGCGGGCGCCATTGTTTCGCGCCGCGCCGTGCGCGGCGATTCCTTCGCCGTGATGGCACTCGGCCGCACGGAAAGTACGGCGAGCGGCCCGCTGATCTCGAGCGTCACGATCACCTTGTTCGCATACGCCGGGTGCTTGACCTGAATCGCGGCACCCGACGCCTGGATCTCGGTCACATCGGCGCCGATCGGCGCGTCGAGCTTGGCCGCCAGTCTCGGTCCGAGATCGCGGCCCTGCGCCGAGAATCCGAGCACGATCGCACGATACTGGCCAGCCTTCGCGCGCTCGGCGATCGTGGCAGCGATCGTTTCGCGGTTGAACGTCGTGAAGGCGTAATCCTCGACGCTCACCACCACGTCCGCGCCGTACTTGCTCAGCTGGTCGGCGACCGCGGAAATGCCGGACGGTCCCGCGACGAGCGCGTGGACTTCCCCGCCGCCGGTCGCGTCGGCGATCGTGCGTGCGGCGGTGATCGCCTCGAAGGCAACCTTGCGTGGCGCTCCATCACGAGTCTCTGCAAACGCCAGAACGTTCGCCATATCCGTCACAAGACCTTGGCTTCTGTTTGCAGCAGCCGCACGAGCTCCGGCACCGCGGCCACGCCTTCGCCGATGATCCGGCCGGGCGGCCGATCCGGCGGGAGCTGCATCGCTTTCACCGTCACGCGCGTTTGTCCAAGCTGCGCGGGTTTGATCTCGAGCGGCTTCTTCTTTGCCGCCATGATGCCCTTGAGCGACGGATAGCGCGGCCGCGCGATGCCTTCGTCGATCGTCACCGCCGCCGGCAGCGGAAATTCGACGATCTCGGCCAGCCCCTCGAGCTCGCGCCGCGCCGTGGCGTGCCCGTTCGCGATCTCCAATTTCGAAGCCGCGGTCACACACGGAATACCGAGCAGCTCCGCCGTTGCCGTGCCAACGACCCCGGCCGACGTGTCGAACGCATGCTTGCCGAACAACACGAGATCGAACCCGCCATCCTTCAGCTCCGCGGTCAGCGCCTTTGCGACGGCGAGGCCGTCGTACGGTACGGTATCACACTTCAGGTGGACGGCGCGGTCGGCACCCATGCTCATCGCCTTGCGCAGCGTCTCCTGAACCGCGTCGGGCCCTACGGCGTAGACGACGGTCTCGCCGGGCCCCTGCTTCTCATTGAATTGCAGCGCGACTTCGACCGCGTAGCTGGCGAAGTCGTCGATGTCGAACTTCAGGCCCGTCTCGTCGACGGCGGTCGAAGACGCAGCGATCCTGAACCGCGACTCCGAGTCTGGAGTGCGCTTGATGCAGACGGCGATTTTCACCGTCGAGCCTCTCTGGTGTTGAATGCTCGCGGAAGTTAGCCGAGCCTCAAATCATTTGAAAGCGTTGAGTCCGGTCAGTGCTTGCCCCAGCACGAGCGAGTGCACGTCGTGCGTTCCCTCGTACGTGTACACGCTCTCCAGGTTCTCCATGTGCCGCATCGCGGCGTACTCGGCGAGGATGCCGTTTGCGCCGAGCAGACGTCGGGCCTCGCGCGCGACGTCGGTCGCCATGCTCACGTTGTTGCGCTTGGCGAGCGAAACCTGCTGTGGCGTGAACGTGCCGGCGTCCTTGAGCCGGCCCAGGTGCAGCGACACGAGCTGCGCCTTCACGATCTCGGTGAGCATGTCGGCGAGGCGCACCTGCTGGATCTGGAAGCCGCCGATCGGACGATCGAACATGATGCGTGTTTTCGAATAGGCGAGCACTTCCTCGAAGCACGCCATCGCGGCGCCGATCGCGCCCCACGAGATGCCGTAGCGCGCCTGCGTGAGGCACATGAGTGGACTCTTGAGACCTCCCGATTTCGGGAGCAATGCATCGGGCGGCAGGACCACATCCTGGAAGACCAGCTCACTCGTGTCGCTCGCGCGCAGCGAGAGCTTGCCTTTCTGGTCTTTCGCCTTGAAGCCTTTGGTGTCGGTCGGCACGACGAAGCCGCGGATCGAGCGATCGTCCGCGTCGCCGTTGGTCTTGGACCACACCACGGCGATGTTCGCCGTCGAGCCGTTGGTGATCCACATTTTCGCGCCGTTCAGCAGCCATGTGCCATCGGGCTGCTCGTGCGCCATCGTGATCATGCCGGAGGGGTTCGATCCGTAATCCGGCTCCGTGAGCCCGAAGCAACCGATCACGTCGCCGGCCGCCATGCGCGGCAGCCACTTCTGCCGCTGCTCCTCGCTGCCGAAGGCGTAGATCGGATACATGGCGAGCGCGCCCTGAACCGACGCGAACGACCGTACGCCCGAGTCGCCGCGCTCCAGCTCCTGCATGATCAGGCCATAAGCGACGTTGTTCAGCCCCGCGCACCCGTACTGCTCGGGCAGGTTGGCGCCGAACACTCCCAGCTCGGCCATGGCGGGAACGATCTCCTTCGGAAATCGACCCTCGACGTAACACGCGCCGATGATCGGGAGCACGCGCTCGTCGACGAACGCGCGCACGCTGTCGCGCACGGC
>DATJIZ010000151.1:0-34685 GCA_035492735.1 Gemmatimonadaceae bacterium
GACCTTTGGGCGCGAAGTCGATTACAGCAAGACACCGTCCGAGGACTTCGCGAGCACGATGATCGAGTTCGAGACGGATGACGGTCATACCGTGATCGGCGAAGCGACTACGTCGTGGAGCTTCGTCGGCGCCGGCTTGCGACTGTCCGCCGAGCTCCTTGGCCCCGAGTACTCGATGTCGTGGAATACGCTCGACAGCGGGTTGAAGCTGTTCTTCTCGCGCGAAGTGCGCGGCAAAGCCGGAGAGGATCTGGTCGAGAAGCAGAACGCCGAGGTGGGCTTGATGCCCGTCGTCGCGGGCGAGGCGGCAGCGTACGGCTATGAGTCCGAGGATCGCCATTTCGTGAACGTGTTCCTCGGCAAGGCCAAGCCCGCACTCACGTTCGAGGACGGTCTCGAGGTGGTTCGACTGCTCATGACGGCGTATCAGAGCGCCGAGCAAGGGAAGACGCTGCCATTCCCCCCTCGAGGTCTGGAGAAGTTCGTTCCGGCGGTCGCCCGTGGCGAGTGGCGGCCGGTCGCCGGCAAAGCATGATCACGCACTGGAGAGGATGATGTCCAAGAAGAAGATGACCCGCCGTGAGTTCGTCGCCGATGCCGGGAAGACCGCGCTCGGCGCTGTGATCGCATCGAACGCACCGATGATCGTGCCGCGCCACGTGCTGGGTGGACCGGGCTATCGAGCGCCCAGCGACATGGTGAACTTCGCGGTCGCCGGCTTTGGCGGTATGGGCTCGACCAACGCCGTCGAGCTCGTGAAGACCGAGAACCTGGTTGCCGTGTGCGATGTGGATCTCGACAACTCACAGAAGAACGTGGCCGACAAACTGCGGCCCGGCCGCGACGGCGTCGTTCGCCCGGAAGGCACAAAGCTCAAGGAGCAGTTCGACAAGGCGGCGAAGTACACCGACTTTCGCGAGATGCTGGCGAAGCAGAAGGACATCGATGGCATCGTCATCGCGACGCCGGATCACAACCACGCCGTGATCGCGAAAGCGGCGATGGACCTCGGCAAGCACGTGTACGTGCAGAAGCCGCTCACGTGGTCGGTGCACGAGGCGCGCGTGCTGCGCCAAGCGGCGTTGTCGAATCGCAAGCTCGTGACGCAGATGGGCAATCAGGGCCACTCGAGCGACGGCGCGCGGCTGATCAACGAATGGGTGCAGGCGGGCGTCATCGGCCCGGTGCACGAGGTGTACGTGTGGACCAACCGCCCCCTCGGCTACTGGCCGCAAGGCATCCCGCGGCCGCAGCCCCCGACGCCGGAGCAGCAGGGCGACGTCGCGCGGTTCGGAACCTCATGGGGTCAGGCACGCATCAACCGCACGCTCGCCGAGGTGATGGGCGCGGCCGATCACACCCTTCCGCCGGGTCTCCGGTGGGACATCTATCTCGGTCCAGTCGCGGAAGACATCCCGTACCATCCGATCTACCACCCGTTCAACTGGCGCGGCTGGATCGATTTCGGTATGGGTGCGCTGGGCGACATGGGCGCTCACCTGATCGATCACCCATTCTGGGCGCTCGGCCTGACCTACCCGACGAGCATCGAAGCCACGTCGACGCCGTGGGGCTCGATGGTGATTCCGGGCGATCCCAACGCTCCCGAGGGCTCGCCGGCACGACGCAACAAGAGTCGGCCGGTCTCGTATCCGCTGGCCACGTCCGTGCACTACCAGTTCGCCGCGCGAGGGTCGCAGCCGCCGGTCAAACTGTACTGGAGCGACGGCGGTCTGTTCCCGCCTCGCCCCGACGTGCTGCCCGATACCGGGCCAGACGCCACGCTCAAGTCCGAAGGCGGTGTGATCTTCATCGGCGAAAAGGGCGTGCTGATCAACGACACCTATGGCTCGAATCCGCGGATCTATCCGGAGTCGTTGATGGCGGAGGCAGCCAAGGTGCCCAAGTCGATTCCGCGCATCGAGTGGAGTCACGAGCTCAATTGGGCGAAAGCGATCCGTGGCGAAGCGAAGGCGAGCTCACCGCTCGAGTACGCCGCGCAGCTCACCGAGACGATGCTGCTGGGCGTCGCGGCACTGCGCGCCGGCCAGGGCAAGAAGGTCCTCTACGACGGCGAGAAGATGGAGTTCACGAACGCACCGGACGCAAACCAGTATCTCACGCGCGAGTACCGCGCGGGGTGGGCGATTTGAGAACTCGACTCGGCATCGTCGTCGCCGCGCTCGTCGCCGCGGCGTGTGTTCACCACGTTCCGTCGACGCAGCCGCAAGCCGAGGCCGCGATCCGCGCCGCGGCCGGCGGATGGCGGGTGCTCGACCTGAGCGCGTTCCGCGGCTACGAGTCCGACGGAGTGCCCGCCGGCTGGGTCGCCTCGGCCGACACGATCTCGAAGGCGCATGGAACGGGCGATCTCATTACGAAAGATCAATTCGGCAATTTCGAGCTGCAGTTCGACTGGAAGCTCAGCAAGGGCGGGAACGCTGGCGTGTTTTATCGCGGTACGCGCGAGTACGATCACATCTACTGGAGCGCGCCGGAGTACCAGCTGCTCGATGATGCGAACGCGCCCGACGGTGAAGATCGTTTGACGTCGGCGGCGGCCGATTACGCGCTCTATCCATCGCCCGCCGGGATCGTGAAGCCCGCCGACGAGTGGAACACGGGTCGAATCGTCGTCAACGGCGCGCACGTCGAGCACTGGCTCAACGGAAAGAAGATGGTCGAGTACGAGCTCTGGAGTCCAGATTGGAAGGCCAAGGTTGCCGCGAGCAAGTTCAAGGACTATCCGAACTATGGAATGGCCAAGCGCGGCTACATCGGAATCCAGGGTGACCATGACGGTGCCCTGGCGCTCCGCAACATCCGCATCCGGGAGTTGCCATGACACGCGCCCGTCTCTCGGCGATGATGTTCCTGCAGTACTTCATCTGGGGCGTGTGGTTCGTGACGATGGGCACGTACCTCTCGCAGACGCTCCACTTCACGGATCCCGAGGTGGGGCTGGCTTACGGCGCGACGGCGATCGGTGCGCTCGTCTCGCCGTTTTTCATGGGGATCATCGCCGATCGCTTCTTCTCGAGCGAGAAGCTGCTCGCGGTGCTGCACCTGATCGGCGGCGGCGTGATGTTCCTCCTCTCCCTTCAGGGGAACTTCGGCACGTTCTATCCGCTGCTCATTCTCTACGCGCTCTGCTACATGCCGACGCTGTCGCTCACGAACTCGGTCTCGTTCCACCACGTGAGCGACGCGGCGCGCGATTTCCCGATCATCCGTGTGCTGGGAACGATCGGGTGGATCGTGGCCGGAATCATCGTGGGCAAGGTGTTGCACGCCGACGCGCTGGTGCTGCCGATGCGGATCGCCGCTGGCGCGTCCGTCGTGATGGCGGTGTATTCGCTGACCCTGCCGCACACGCCGCCCAGGTCGGCCGGCGCTCCGTTCAACGTTCGCGACGCCATCGGGCTCGACGCGCTGCAGCTCTTCAAGCGCAGCGACTTCACCATCTTCGTGATCGGCTCGTTCCTGCTCTGCATTCCGCTGCAGTTCTACTACACGTTCGCCAACCCGTTCCTGAACGAGATCAAGGTTCCCGAGCCGGCGTTCATTCAGACCTTCGGCCAGATGTCGGAGGTTGGATTCATGCTCTTGCTGCCATTCGCGCTGCGGCGGCTCGGCATCAAGGGGATCATGCTCGGCGGAATGCTCGCCTGGTCGCTGCGGTATCTCGCGTTCTCGAATGGCAATCCCGGCGCGGGAATGTGGCTGATCTACACCGGCATCGTGCTGCACGGCATGTGCTACGACTTCTTCTTCGTCGCGGGACAGATCTACACGGACCAGCGGGCTGGTGAAAAGATTCGAGCCGCGGCGCAGGGGCTGATCAACTTCGTGACGAACGGATTGGGCTACTTCGTCGGCGCCTTCGTGTCGGGATCCGTCGTGAACCGGTATGCCACGTCGAACTCCGCTTGCACCGATGCTGCGGCTGCCGCTCGCCAGTGCCTGCAGGTCACGCACGATTGGCACGCGATCTGGCTGGTGCCCGCGGCAGGTGCCGCGGCGGTGCTGGTGCTGTTCGGGCTGACCTTCCGTCCGACGCGCGACCGCGCCGAGCCGGGCATACCCGAGGCGACCCCGGCCGGGATTCCGGCGTAACTTCAGGCCGTGCTACGAGTTCGCGGTCCTGTAACTTCCCGGGCCGCGGACTCGTTGTATGTGCTGGAGTTGCGTAATCTCTAAACTCGCCGCCAACGATGGACCTCTACATCACGAGTCTCGCACTGGGCGCCGCCGGCCTCGGCTTCATGGCACTCAGCGGTCTCGGGGCGCGAGGTCACGCCGGGACCGCGCACGGGCCCGTGGGCGGTCACCACGCACACATCTCTCACGCGCACCATACGCACGGAGGCTCGCACCGGGCGCACGAGCATGTGCACACGGACGCGCCCAATCCGTTCGCGCGGACGCTGTGGACCGTTGCGTCACCAAGGTTTCTCTTCAGCTTTCTGCTCGGGCTCGGACTGACCGGCGAGTTGCTGCGGGACAAGCTGGCCGGGGGCGCGCTGCTCGTGGCGGCGGTGATTGGCGCGATCGTGTTCGAGCGCGCGGTGGTGACGCCGCTCTGGAACTTGGCGATGCGCTTTGCCTCGAGACCGGCAGAAACGCTCGACAGCGCGTTGTCCGACGAAGCCGTCGCGGTCACCGCGTTCGACGCGAACGGGCAGGGCATCGTGTCCGTCGAAGTCGACGGGCAGATCGTACAGATTCTGGCAACCCTGCAGCCATCGGATCGACAACTTGGGGTTCGTGTGCGCGCGGGCCAGCGCGTTCGTATCGAAGATGTGAACGCCACCGCCAATCAGTGCACGGTATCTCTCCTTTAGGAGTTTACAATGTTCAACGCCGTACCCACCTGGATGCTCGCCGTCGGCGCCGCGGTGTTCGTCGTGATCGTGATCCCGATGATCGTCGCGGGCTTCTTGCGGAACGTGGAGGCCGGTACGATCCGGCTCGTGAGCTGGTTGCACGGCGGGACCGTCATTTATCGCGGTCCCGGCAAATCGAAGGAGATCCCGCTGCTCACCACGGGCACCACGATCTCGAGCAAGGTGATCAACATCGACCTCGACATCACCGACCAGACGGCCGACATCGACGACAGCGGCACGCCCCGGCCCATCAAAGTGCGGGTGCTGGCCAGCGCGATCGTGTCGGTCGGCGACACGGATGCGCTGATCAAGACCGCGGCGAACCGCTTCTTCTCGAAGAGTGATGCGGATCAACTGAGCACGCTCACCGATCTGCTGTCGAGCTCTGGTCGTCGCGCGATGAACCTGCTCACGCACGACCAGTTGTTCTCGGCGAAAGCCTCGGCGCCACAGCGATCGCTGCTCGCGTCGCCCGACACGGCGGGCCTGCCCGTCAAGCCGGCTCCCGCTGCGCTGGTGGAGGCCGACGGTCGCAGCATCGAGGACGAGGACGATCCGCTGGCCGTCATCATCCGCAAGGCGTGTTCGCGCGAGCTCACCGATCTTGGCCTGATCTTCAACTCGCTCAACATCAAAGTGGTGCAGTCCGAGGTGGCCGAAGCACGCCGGCGACAATCGGCGGCCGAGGCGCAGGCGAACGCGGACATCGTGTCGGCGACGCAGTCCCGACGCGCCAAGGAAGCGCAGCTCGAAGCCGAGCGCGCGATCTCGAACAAGCAGCGCGAGCTCGAGCAAACGAAAGCGGCGAATGCGGCCCTGATCGCCGAAGCCGAGGCGAAACGGCAGGAGGCGGCGGGTCTGCAGCGCACCGCCGAGCTGGACGCCACCCAGATCGCGCAGGCAAAAGCGGACGCCGCCAAGGTGCGTCTCGAAGCCGAAGCCGCGGCCGATGCCGAGGCGATTCGCATCCGCAGGATCGCCGAGGCGACGGCGGAGAGCATTCAGAAGGTGAACCAGGCGATCCAGGCAGGCGGCGAGTCGTACTTCCGGTATCGCCAGATCGAGATGCTGCCGCAGATCGCGCCGGTGATCGCCGATGCGCTGTCGGAGGCGAAGCTCGTCACGATCTCGAATGGGGACTCGCGCGGCGGCGCGCCGGAAGCGACGACGAACAACATCACGAGCGTGATTCAAACCGTGCTCGCGGCGCAGCTCGTGTCGCGCGGTCTGCTCGATTCCGGCGACGGCGCCGGTCCACCACAGGTGCCATCGGCCGGCGAAGCCCGTCTCCCAACTTCATTCGGCGCGCCGCCCACCGCGGCGAAGCGTTAGGCTCCGTTGAAACCGGAGCCGTAGCCCGCCCGCGGGTGGGCTACGGCTCTGCTACTTTCGGCACGGCGTACACCTTTTTCAAATCGTCCAGATATTCGCCGTGCAGCGCGCGGATCGTCTCGAACTCGCGCTTCACCATCGCGCGGTAGTCGGGACGGGTCGCGAAATCGAACAGCAGCGCCGCCATCGACTGCGCATCGACGGTGAAGCCCTGATGCCCGACGGGACCCAGCGCGTCCTGCTCCATCTCGTAGGTGTGATTCGGCGCGTTCGACGTCTTGGCGCTGAAGCCGACGCCGGGGATCGCGCTCGAGACGCTGCCGGTTTCCTCGTAACCCTGCGGCTTGCCCGGCTCCGGCATCACGCCCGTCGCACCGTACTTCTTCTCGTACGCGAACGCGACCTCCTCGAGCGAGCCGATACTGATGCCGTCGCGGTTCTTGCCGTAATGGTCGATCTTGACCTTGGTACCGGTCGCGAGCGCCGCCGCGCGCGCGGCATTGTCGACCATCTCCGACTCCTGGGCGAGGTACACCTCGTCAGGGTAGCGAACGTAAAAGTCGGCCACCGTGCGATCCGGCACCACGTTCGGTGCCGCGCCGCCCTCGACGATCACGCCTTGAATGCGCGCCTCGGGTCGGATGTTGCTGCGCATCGCGTCGATGTTGTCGAACAGGTGGATCACGGCGGTGAGCGCATTACGACCGTTCCACGCCGTGAGCTGATGCGCCGGGGCGCCGCTGAACGTGAACTTCACGCCGTCGATGTTCATGCAACAGGTGCCGAAGCCCGCCATCGGGCGGCTCGTCGCGCTGGTCGAATGGCTTCGCACGAGCACGTCGACTCCGTCGAACACGTGCGATTCGAACATCGCGGTCTTGGCGTTCGGCGGCATCATCTCTTCGCCGGGCGTGCCGAACACCATCACCGTGCCCGGTGTCTTCGTCTTCGCCAGGTACTCGGCGATCGCCAGCGCCGCGGCGATGCCGATCGGCCCCTGCGTGCTGTGCTGATCACCGTGGAATGCGCCCTTCGTGCCGCGCAGCGCATCGTACTCGAGGATCACGCCGAGCACCGGTCCGCCGCTGCTCTTGGTGTAGCGGCCGACGAATGCGGTCGGCAGTCCCGGCGTGCCCATCTTGATCTCGAAGTCATGTTTCCTGAGATAGTCGGTCAGTATCTCGATCGATCGTTTCTCCTCGAAGCCGATTTCCGGGTGGCGCGTGATGTCGTCGCCCATCGCGAGGAGTTCCGTGTCCATCAGCTCCTTGGCTCGCGCCGCGACCTGATCCCGCGCCGGATTCGGGCCAGTGAGCTTGCCCACGACCGCCGGGAGGTTGAGCGAGCGCTCGAGCGAGTCGAGCTTGCGAACGACATCGCGCGCCGCGTCGCGTTCGGTCGGCGTTTCCTGCCCTGACGCACTGCACAGCGCGACGACGCCAAAGGCGGCGGCCATGACGCGGGATCTCAGCATGACTCGAGCTCCGAAAAGTGAAGGTCAGACGTAGCGCGCGATCGCCATCGCGACCACGGCGATGGCGAGGAGCGGCCCGACGATTCGATTGCCGAGGGCGGCGCGCTCCTGCAGTTGTGCGATGCGCGCCGCCTGTTCGGGCGTCGGCGGCGCGCCGGCATCGCTCGCAAGGAAGACTTGCCGAAGCTGGCTGATGGATCGACCGACCATGATGCCACCCACGATCAGCGCGATCAGTCCGGCGAGCCCGCCGATGCTGAACGTGATCCCGGTCGCCGACCCCGCCCAGTTCGACTGCGAGATCGACGAATCGCGCCACATCATCAGCAACCCGGATAGAACCGTGAATCCGCCGACCATCGGGAAGTACGATGCCAGGCTCGTCTTCACGAGTAACGTGCGCATGACTTGGCCGCCACCTGGTCCCGAGGCACGCAGCGAGGGGAGGACAAAGTACACGAGCATTACGAAGCCACCGACCCAGAGCACCGCGGAAATCACGTGAAACAGCCGGAACACGATCATGGCAACGAGCATCGATCAGAATCCTCCAGTGTCGAATGAGAAGCTCACGCCCTTTCCAGCAGGCCGATCCCCGAAAAACGGGCCATCTCCTGCCGGGTGGCGCGAGAGCGCAACCTGCCCACCGCTCGCCAGAGCCACATCATCGGCATTTCGCGCCGCAGTCGGTGGGCATCCTCGATTGTGGAGCGGAACTGCGCTTCGCGCCAGCCGTACGGCTCGAAGAACCTGGTCCCGTCGGCCGGCGCAAACTGAAACGGCGCGTTGCCCGCCTCGAGGTTTCTCCCCCAGTACTTCTTCATGATTTTCAGGAGCCGCGGGCTGGCAATGTCGATCAGCCACCACCGGAATGACGGCGGCGCATGAAGATCGCGCGCCAGCCCGCCAACCTGCTCGGGAGTCAGGTAGATCAGCAGGCCTTCCGACAACACGAGCACACGCGACGACTCGGCGCCGAGCTGCGAGAACAGCGCGTGTCGGCGAGCTTCGTCGCGGAGGTCGAGGCGAATGCCATCGTATCGGCAGACCGGCCGCTCGTCCCGCAGCATCTCGAGCTTGTAATCGAGGATTCCGGGCAGGTCGACATCGATCCAGCGGAGCGTGGGCGGAACCGGCAGCCGCCACGGACGTGCGTCGAGTCCTGCCGCGAGATTGAGCACGAGATCCACACCGCCGGCGTTCACGCGATCGAGGATGATCTCGTCGAATACCGCAGTCCGTACGATCATCGCCCACGCGGTCGCTCGGCCGCGCTTCATCGTGCGGACGATCGCCTCGCCACGTTCGCCGGCGAGCCGAGCGGCAAACGGATCGCGGAAGATCGCGTCCGGACGCGCGGTCTCCATCGCGCGATAGACGGCGACCCAGCGCGCGGTATCGGAGACGTTTTCGATTTCGGTCATGGTCGAGGGAGTATTGTAGATATATCGTGCATTGACGCAAGCCGCGACCGCCTGCCTCGCGTCGCCCTAGCCAGGCGCGTTCTCGTTCGCAATTCTTTATTGCGCCGGCACCCAACCTGGTTGCAGCCCTTCCCTCACCCTTTCCCGACCCTCAGATGTCCGGACCCCGCGCGCTCGTCTCCCGCTCGCTCGCCACGCTCGCTGCGCTGCCACTCGTCGCGCACGCCCAAACGCGCATGCTGCGAACACCAACCGTCAGTTCGACCCAGATCGCGTTCGCGTACGCGAACAATATCTGGACGGTGGACAAGAGTGGCGGCGCGGCGCGCCGTATCACCAGCTTTCAGGGCGCCACGGAGAATCCCGAGTTCTCGCCCGACGGAAAGCTGATCGCGTTCAGCGCGACGTACGCCGGCAACGAGGACGTCTACGTCGTGCCCGCGGAAGGCGGCGAGCCGAAGCGCCTCACCTGGCATCCAGGCCCCGATGCCGTCCAGGGATGGACGCCGGACGGCAAGTCGATCGTCTTCGCTTCTCCGCGGGCGACGGAGGCACCGACCGCGGCCCCGCGCTTCTGGACGGTGCCTGTGGAGGGCGGCGTCGAGGCTCCGCTGCCGCTGCCGCGCGCGTACCAGGGCAAGATCTCGCCCGACGGCCGGCGGATCGCGTACCGCATGAACAACTCGTGGGACGAGGAGCGCCGCAACTATCGAGGTGGTCAGAACCGTCCGATCTGGATCGTCGACCTCACGACGTTCGATCTCGACAGCACGCCGAACGGCACGACTGACCTTGTCGTCGCCCAGGCCGGGTCGCCGCGCGGGTCATCGCACTTTTCGGCGCCGAGCACACCCGAGTCCAAGAACATGGACCCGGTGTGGGCGAGCAACGAAGTCGTGGACTTCATCTCGGATCGCGATGGCGTCGCGAACGTCTGGAGTTACGACACCGAGACGAAAAAGCTGACCCAACTCACCAGGTTCAGCGACTACGACGTCAAGTCGATCGGTGCCGCGGCCGACGGTAGCGCCATCGTGTTCGAGCAGGCGGGCTACATCCACCTTCTCGATCCCAAGACTGGCAAGGAGCACGTGGTCAACATCGCCGCGGCCGGCGACTTTCCGTGGATGATGGCGCAGTGGAAGGACGTGACTTCGATGATGCAGAACCTGGCGCTCTCACCAACCGGCAAGCGCATCGCGGTCGAGGCACGCGGCGAGATATTCACGATTCCTGCCGCCCAGGGCGACGTCCGCGACATCACGCACTCGAGCGCGTCGGCGGAGCACGAGCCGGCGTGGTCGCCCGACGGCAAGATGCTGTCTTACTTCAGCGATCGGTCGGGCGAGTACGCGCTCTACATCGAGTCGCAGGATGGGCTCTCGCCGCCGCGCGAGATCAAGATTCCAACGACCGGCCACTTCTACACCGCGTCGTGGTCGCCTGACGGCAAGCGCATCATGTTCCACGACACGAACCTGCATCTCTGGGTCGTCGACGTCGCGACCGGGCAGGCGAAGATCGTCGGCAGCGACCCGTGGATGGTGCCGCAGCGAACCATGAATCCGGTCTGGTCCCCCGACGGCAAATGGATCGCCTACGTCAAGCACATGAATTCGCTGTATCACGCCATTGAAGTCGTGAACGTCGAAACCGGCGCGCGCAAGCAGATCACCGACGGACTCGCCGACGCCGTATCCCCGGCGTGGGACGCGAGCGGCAAGTATCTCTGGTTCCTCGCGTCGACCGACTACGGACTGCGATCGCAGTGGCTCGACATGTCGAACTACGACCACACCGAGACGTTCGGACTGTACGTGTCGGTGCTCCGCAAGGCCGACGCGTCGCCGTTCCTGCCAGAGAGCGACGAAGAGGGCGCGGCGACGAGCGGCGAGCGGCCCGCCGGCGGATTCGGCGGAGGTCGCGGCGGACGTGGCGGTGCGGTGGCCGGGCAGGACAGTTCTGGCGGGGCCGATCCGGCCGCGCGTCCAGCGCCGCGCGCACCGATGCCTACGGTCACGATCGATTTTGATGGCCTCGACCACCGCACGCTCGCGGTGCCGGGAATTCCCGAGCGCACGTATTCGAACGTGAAGCCGGGTGCCGCGGGCACGGTGTTCTACGTCGAGGCCGGCGCCGGTGGAGGCGGTCGCGGCGGTCCGGGAGCAGGTGCCACGCTGCACCGCTACACGCTTCGTGACAAGCGCGACGTCCCCTTCGCGACCGAGGTCGCAGACTACGACGTGAGCCTCGACGGGCACAAGCTGGTGTACCGTGGAGGCAGTGCTGGTGGCGGTCGCGGTGGCCGCGGCGGCGCGCCCGGCGCTGGCACCGGGCCGGCGCTCTTCCTGGTCGATGCCGATCGCGTACCGCCGCAGGCGGGGCAGGGCCGCGTGAACGCCGAGCTGCGCGACTACGTCGATCCCAAGCAGGAGTTCAAGCAGATCTTCGACGAAGCGTGGCGTAATCAGCGCGACTACCTCTACGTGCCCAACGAGCACGGTGCCGACTGGCCGAAAGTCAAAGAGATGTACGGGGCGCTCCTCCCCTACGTGAATCATCGCGCCGATCTGAATTATCTGATCGACATGATGGGATCGGAGGTCTCGATCGGGCACTCGTACGTGCGCGGCGGTGACATGCCCGACGTGCCGGCCGCCGTACCGGGCGGACTGCTCGGCGCCGACTTCGCGATCGAGAACGGGCGCTACAGAATCACCAAGATCTACGACGACGAGGAGTGGAATCCCGATCTCCGGGCGCCGCTCGCCGCACCCGGCGTGGACGTGCGCGTCGGCGACTATATCCTCGCGATCAATGGCCAGGACTTGAAGGCGCCGGACAACATCTACCGGCTGCTGGATGGCACGGCAAATCGCCAGACCAACCTGGTCGTCAACGCGACGCCGACGATGGATGGCGCCCGGCGCGTGACCGTCGTGCCGGTGGCGAACGACCAGACGTTGCGCGCCCGAGCGTGGATCGAGCACAATCGCCACGTCGTCGACTCGCTCTCGCACGGCCAGTTGGCGTACGTCTATCTGCCGAACACGGGTCAGCCGGGCTACACGAGCTTCAACCGCTACTACTTTGCGCAGCAGGATCGCAAAGGCGCCATCATCGACGAGCGGTACAATGGCGGCGGGCAGGCGGCGGATTACATCATCGACGTGCTGCAGCGCGACTTCGATGGCTACTTCAACAACGTCGCCGGCGATCGCACGCCGTTCACCAGTCCCGCGGCCGGCATCTGGGGACCGAAGGTGATGATCATCAACGAGATGGCCGGGTCGGGCGGCGACCTCATGCCCTACATGTTCCGCTATCGAAAGATCGGAACGCTCGTCGGCAAGCGCACGTGGGGCGGCCTGGTACACACTGCGGACACACCGCCGTTCGTCGACGGCGGCTCGGCGATCGCGCCGCGTGGTGGCTTCTTCGCGCGTGACGGTAAGTGGGCCGTCGAGAACGAAGGCGTCGCGCCCGACATCGACGTCGAGAATTTTCCCAAGGCCGTCATCGCCGGCCACGACCCGCAGCTCGAGCGCGCGGTCGAGACGGCGATGAAGCAGCTGCAGGAGCACCCCGTCGAACGTGCCACGAAGGAGCCGCCGCCGCCGATGTGGGGCAAGCGGATCAAGCCGCTCCCCTAGTCTTCCATAGTCGTCGAGACGAACCGAATCGGGGAGGCCACTGGCCTCCCCGATTCGTTCATGGCGCCCGCCACGTCGCTCCGCGAATGAGTCGCAGAATGAAGAGCAGCACCACCGCCCCGATGAACGCGACGAAGATCACGCCGCCCAGTCCACCGAACGGCACCCCCGCGCCGAGACGCTGGAAGATCCAGCCGCCAACAAACGCGCCGACGATGCCGATGATGATGTCACCGATCAGACCGTAGCCGGTGCCGCCCATGACGAGCGACGCGAGGACTCCGGCGACCAGTCCGACGATGATCCAGGTAAGGATGCCCATGCCGCCGCTCCGAGAAAGCGATGCGCGCTGTCAGGGCAACAGACATGCCGAGCCGAGCAAGGACGGCGCGTTCGCCTCAACGGATGCGGCGAATGGCGCGAGCTTTGGCGGCCGCTTGCCATGACGGGTCGCGCCCGCAATCGGCTGATACTCCAGCTCCCGTTGCGCGCGCACGTGGCGAAGGAGGAGCCCACCGCGACTCATGTCGCCGCGTCCCACGAAGTCGATGGGGAACAACACGCGTTCGCCGAACACCGCGATGAGCGTGTCAGCGTACTTTCCGGTCGCGATGCTGCCGAGCAGGATCACCTGATCCCTGGGGCCGAGCGAGGCGGCAAGCTGCTCGACATCGCGATCGAGCGGCACGCGGTGCCGCGGGCCGCCGCGGGCAATGTCGACCTTGGAGAAAGCTACCAGGTCGCGATGCCGCACGAGGGTCTCGGGAACGACGAGACCGCGATCGGTGGTGATCACGTATGCTGGAGATTGGCCGTCGGCACACGACCCGAACGACCGCGCGTACGCCAGTTTGCCACGGAAGTACAAGCCGCTGAGAAAGCTGAATACCTCGCCAATCGGGGCGCCCGCGGCGCGGACTCGCCGCGCGAGATCGAACTCGGCGCGGCGATTGAGCAGCAGGCGTGCACGCTGTCCGTCGCACCGCGCCGGCGAGAGCAGGAAGACTCGAGCCATCTCCAATTCTACCCACCGGCACCGGGTGCGTTGCGCTCCCGCGATCCGACGGGGAACCGGCTGAACTGAAACCTGTCGAGCCCGCCATGCGTCGTCTTCTCCGGGCACGCTCTTACCAGGAGTGATTCGGTGCAGCTCTCGATCTTGGTCCTGAACCTCGTCTATGCCGCACTGGGCGTCGTGCTCATGTACCTGAGCTACCGGATCATCGACCGGTTGACGCCGGAAGTGGACTTTCCGGCGGAGCTCAAACGCGGCAACATCGCCGTGGCGATCTTCATTGCGGCGCTGTTCGTGTCGATCGCGCTGATCGTGGGGCGGGCCATCGGATGAGTGCGATCCGGCGCACGCGCTTCCGCATCGCGAAGGTTCTTGGTCTGCTCGCGCTCTCGCCGTCCGGCGCGCGCGCACAGGCGTCGTCGATCGCGCGCGCGACGACCGCGCTCGACCGTGTGGCGGCGGCGCGAAATGCCAGGAAGATGAGCGCGCGATTCGACCCGGCGTTCAAGAAGTACTCGAAGCGCTACTTCGGGCCGGCGTTCGACTGGCGCTTGTTCAAGGCACAGGGATTCGCCGAGAGCGGGTTGAAGCCTGGTGCGACGAGCTGGGTCGGCGCCCGCGGGGTGATGCAGCTCATGCCTTCGACGTACCGCGAGATTGCGTCACACCGGCCCGAGTTCGGACCGATCGACCAGCCGGAGTGGAACATCGCCGCCGGGATCATGCACGACCGCTACCTGTGGCAACTGTGGCAGCGGGAGGTGCCGGACGACGAGCGGCACCGGTTCATGTTCGGGAGCTACAACGCCGGCGAGGGCACGATCGCGCGGGCGCTCACGGTGGCCAGGACCCGAGGCGGCGCGCCCGCGTGGTCGACCATCGAACAAGTCGCGCCGTCGGTGCAGCACTGGCGGTACACGGAGACGCTCGGCTACGTGCGACGGATCGACTCCACGTACGCCTGGCTCAGCAGACCATTCTGAATCTCTAACCCGGGGTCAGACTCCGTTTATGGAACGATAAATCGAGTCCGACCCCCAATTAGAGTTTGTGGGGGGTCAGACCGGGTGCTCGATGCTGGGGCTCTGCGGCGTGAAGAACTTCGGCCCGCTGTCGGTGATGTGGAGGCAGTCCTCCAGCCGAATCCCGAATTCGCCGTAGATCGCGATCGTCGGCTCGTCGCTGAAGCACATCCCCGGCTGAATCTTGGTCGTGTTGCCGCGCACGAAGTTGGTCCACTCGTGGCCGTCGAGACCGATGCCATGTCCGGTACGGTGCGGCAACCCAGGCACTTTGTAGCCCGGGCCGAATCCGGCCGCCGTGATCACGTTGCGCGCCGCCGCGTCCACCGATTCGCACGGCGCGCCGATCCGCGCCGCGGCAAACGCCGCGCTCTGCGCGCGCTTCTCGAGCTCCCAGACGTCGCGCTGGCGCTGCGTTGGCTTGCCAAACACGCTCGTACGCGTGATGTCGGACGTATACCCGTCGACCGTGCAGCCGGCGTCGATGAGCACCACGTCGCCCTCGCGCAGCTTCTGCGGCTGGATGCTGCCATGCGGAAAGGCGGTGTACTTGCCGAAGATGACCAGCGCGCCGTCGCTCGTGCCACCGAGCCGGCGCGTCGCGTCGGCCACGGTGGCCGAGAGCTGCTGGTTGGTGAGGCCGTCCTTGAGCGTCTTGAACGACGCGCCGATCGCCTGCAGCGTGATGTCGTTCGCTCGCTGCATCAGCGCGATTTCGGCCGCCGACTTGATCATTCGGCAGCCGGCGGTCACCGGCGTGGCGCTGACGAACTGCGCGTTCGGGAGCTCCTGCCGCACACCGTCGACGATGAAGAAGCGAACGCGCTCCTCCATGCCGATCTTGCCGGTCGCCGCCCCCCGGTCGCGGAGAATGCCAGCGATCACGCGATACGGGCTTTCGTCCTCCTGCCACACCCGAACGTCGTTCGAGAACTTGATCAGCTCGCGCGCACGCTCCTCTTCAAAACCCGGCGCGACCCACCCAAGCTCGCCGCTCGCGGGAATCACGACACCGAAGGGCCGCTCGCTGTTTCCCCAACGGACGCCGGTATAGTAGAACATGCTCGACCCACCCTCGAGGAACATCGCCGCGATGCCGTCGGCGTGCATCAGTGCTCTTGCCTTTTCGATGCGTGCGCGCCGCTCCTCGTCCGTGATGGGAGGCACCGGCGGCGTCATCGGCTTGAGCGACGCGATCGGATCGGGCACTTGCGCGGACGCGCTGTGCGGCGCAAGCGTGGCGGCGCCGGCCAGCACCGCCGTCTGCTTCAGGAATCCACGACGTTCCATGTCTCGAGTCTGCCGAATGAGAGAGAGGTGAGCGTGCCCTTCCGCTTCACGAACGATTGCGATATACGGTATTCACTGGCGCGTCGCATCGCCACCAGCCCGCACTGCCTAGCCCGGAGACTGCCATGTTGAAGGTGTACCGCTTGCCGGCGCTCACGTGCATCGCCGTCGCCACGCTCGCCGGCTGTCACAGGACCGTACTCGTGGCGACGGCGCCCGCCGGCGGGCTCGCCCCCACTCCACCGATGGGCTGGAACAGCTGGAACAAATTCGGCTGTCGCATCGACGAGCAGCTCATTCGCGGAACGGCCGACGCGATGGTCAGCTCGGGCATGAAGGACGCCGGCTACCGATATGTCAACATCGATGATTGCTGGGAGGCGCCGGAGCGCGACGCGAACGGCAACCTCACGACGGACTCGCAGCGGTTCCCCAGCGGCATGAAAGCCCTGGCCGACTACGTCCACTCGAAGGGGCTGAAGCTCGGCATCTACTCGTCCGCGGGAACCGGCACCTGCCAACGCCGTCCGGCCAGTCTCGATCACGAAGTCGCCGACGCGCGAACCTTCGCCGCGTGGGGCATCGACTACCTGAAGTACGACAACTGCAACAACCAGAATCGCCCCGCCCTCGAGCGCTACAAGGCGATGGGCAACGCGCTCAAAGCCACCGGGCGGCCGATCGTCTACAGCCTCTGCGAGTGGGGGCGCAACAAGCCCTGGGAGTGGGGTCGCACCGTCGGTGGGGACCTGTGGCGCACGACCGGCGACATTCGGGATTCGTGGGATTCGATGCTGCACATCCTCGACCAGCAGGTGGGACTCGAGAAGTATTCCGGTCCGAATGCCTGGAACGATCCCGACATGCTGGAAGTCGGCAACGGCCGAATGAGCAATGCCGAGTACATCGCACACTTCAGTCTCTGGGCGCTGCTCAACGCGCCGCTGATCGCCGGCAACGATCTACGCTCGATGAACGATTCCACGCGGGCGATTCTGACCAATCGCGACGTCATCGCGGTCGACCAGGACTGGGGAGGCATGCAGGGTCACAAAGTTCGAGACGACGGCGAGCTCGAAGTCTGGGTGAAGCCGATGTCGAGCGGTGATCGCGCTGTGGTACTTCTCAACCGCGGTTCGACGGCCGCCCGCATCGCCGCGTCGATGAGCGAGATCGGTCTCTCGGGCGCGCGCCACGGCGCGCGTGATCTCTGGACGCATCGCGACACCACCGTCGACGGTGAGCTCGCCACGACGCTAGCGCCGCACTCTGCGGCGATGTACCTGGTTCACCACTGAGAAGCACAACGCCGCCGGCTCGAGTGCTCAGCTCGAGCCGGCGGCGTCCCCGCGCCCGATCATTTCATTGCCAGGTACTTGGGATCGACGTCCGGAAACCCCCAGTCCCTGAGCTGACGCGCCCAGTCGCCGAGGTTCTCCTTGGACACGCGCACGAGATCCATCTGCACGTGCTCGGGCACGTCCTTGTGCAAGTACACGTGGTCGAAGATCGTCTTCACTGACACGTAACCCCAATTGTAGGTCGGCTGCGCGAGAAGCACCGGCGCGATCCCCTTGTCCACGTAAACCAGTTCCGCCGGTATCGCGTCCACTGACACGATCTTGACCTTGTTCGGATCGACGGTGCCGACGAGTGCCGGTGTGAACAGCGCCCAGCCCCCGATCATCGCCCACCCCTGAATGTTCGGGTAGGCGTTCTGCGCGCGAATCACTTCTGCCGCTGCGTCCTGTGGCGTCTCCGCGTGATAGAAGGTGTTGAGGATGGTAATGCCCGGATAGTTCTTCGCCTCTTCCTTCACGCCCTGGACGCGCTTCTGCAGATTGGGCGCGTTCTGGTTTCCGGCGAGGATTGCGATGTTGCCCTTGCCACCCATCTGCTTCGCGAGCTCCTGCATCACCTGCTTGCCCATCAATTCGTCATCGCCACCGTAGAACGAGAAGCGCTTTGAGCCCGCAACGTCGCTATCGAAGGTCATCACCGGCACGCCCCGGTCGACCGCCTCGTTCACGGCGCCGACGAGTTTGCCGGCATCACTCGCCGACAGAAGAATCGCGTTGGCACCGGCATTTGCCGCTTGACCGATGCGTTGCGCCTGCAGCGTCGGGTCCTCGTCGGGTGGTGTGAGCCAGTCGATCTTCACATTCACGCCCGTCTGCTTCGTCAGCTCAGCTGCCGCCGCCTCGGCGCCCTGACGACCGGACAGAAACACCGGGTTGGTCGAGCTCTTCGCGATCATGGCGATCGTGAAGTTCTTGCCGCCCGCCGCACCGGTGCTCGCACCGCCCGCGGTCTTATCGGACTTGGCCCCGCTGCACGCCATCGCCGCCAATGCGATGGTCGGCAGCATACGTGCGATCGGTGATGAACTGCGGCGCATGCGAGCTCCTAAGCCGGTGGAAGGGACCTTCATGGTACCGCGTCAACTTGCCCAGCGCGGGCGATGATTGTCAACGCGGTATGGCACCCCAGCGCCTTCCAGGCTCGCCCGTCGCGCGATAAGCTCCAACGAACCCGCCTATCGCGTCATTTCCCGCATGCGTAATGATCTACGGACTGTGTGCGCCGGCCGGCGTTGCGTCACTGGATCTCGTGCGGGCGCTGGAAAGTCGGAGGCCAATCCGTGGCGGTCGTAGCAGGCGTCGACTTCGGTACGCAGAGCGTCCGCGTCACCATCGTGGACAGTGAGCGCGGCATGCTCGCAGCAGGCGTGGCCGAGTATCCGGTCAAGCGTGACCGCAACGATCCTGATTTCGCGACGCAGTCGCACGCAGCGCACATGGAAGCGCTCGTCCTGGCCACGCGAGCCGCGGTGCGCGAAGCCCGAATCCGGTCCGCGGAGGTTCAGGCGATCGCGCTGGACACGACCGGTTCCACTGTGATTCCGGTCGACGAGCACCTCCAGCCGCTCGACGACTACTATTTGTGGGCGGACCACCGCGCGAAGGACGAAGCGGCGCGAATCACCGAGACAGCCAATCGCTTGCGGCTGCCGGCGATCGAGTACTGCGGCGGTGTGTACTCGTCCGAATGGGGTTTCGCCAAGCTGCTGCACTGGCTTCGCCACAACCCCGATAAGCGCGCGCGCTTTGCGACGGCGCTCGAGCACTGCGACATGGTGGCCGCCACGCTCTGCGGGATCACCGATCCTGCCGCGGTGCCGCGCTCGGTGTGCGCCATGGGTCACAAGTGGCTGTGGAACGATGCGTTTGGCGGGCTACCGTCCGAGCAGTTTCTCTGCGCCGTCGACCCGCTGCTCGGCGGCGTACGAGACAAGCTGGCGGGCGAGTACAACACGTCAGATCACATCGCCGGCCATCTCAGTGCCGAATGGGCGGAGCGACTCGGGCTTCGCGCCGGAATTCCGGTTCCCGTCGGGGCTTTCGACGCACATTGGGATGCAATCGGCGCGGGTGTGCAGGAGGGCGACGTCGTCAACGTGATCGGAACGAGCACGTGCATCATCGCCATCGCGAAGCATGCCGACTGTGTGCCGGGGGTGTGCGGTGTGGTGAACGGCTCCGTGCACCCCGACTTCGTCGGCGTCGAAGCAGGACTCTCCGCCGTTGGGGACATCTTCGAGGCCATCGCGCGCCGTGCGGGTAAGAGCGTGAAAGACCTCTCCGAGGGTCTCGACGAGTTTCGCGCCGGCCAGACGGGGTTGCTTCGATTGAGCTGGGACAACGGCGACCGCACCGTGTTGGTGAATCCGAATCTCGGCGGCGTGACGCTGGGCTGGAACCTTGCCCACGAGGCGCGCGACGAACTGTTCGCCGCGATCGAGGGTACGGCGTTCCACACGCGAATCGTGCTCGATCGCATGGCCGAGCACGGGGTGCCGATCCGTCGGGTGATCAATGCCGGCGGAGTGCCGCAGCGCAACGAAGTGCTGAATCAGGTCTATGCAAACGTGCTAGGCGTGCCCGTGCTCGTTCCGGAGCGTCCGATCACGAGCCTGGGCTCGGCGATCTTCGCGTTCTTGGCGGCCGGCATCTTTCCCACAATCGAGGACGGCCAGCGCGCCCTCTGTCCACCGTACCGGCTCGTCGCACCGAACGATCGCGAGCATGCGCGTTACGAGCGACTGTACTCGATGTACAAGGATCTTTATTTCGCCATGGGCGATACGGCCTCCCAGCCCGTCGGGATCGGGTCGGTCCTGCCCGAGTTGCGGAGGATCGCCGCCGAGGCCAGATCGTCGTGAGCTGGGCTCCTGACCATGCAGGCACCGCCGTCCCCGACCCTCAACCGGTCTCCATATGAAACGTCGTACTTTCGTTCAGACGCTTGGCGCCGCTGCCGCAACCCTCAGCTTGCCCCGCCGGGCGATCGCCGCAACGCGCCTCGAACGGATCGGCCTCGAGCTCTACTCCGTGCGCAAGGCGATGCATGCCGACCCGGAACGAACGCTGGCCGCGGTTCGCGCAGCGGGCTACACGGATGTGGAGCTACTGTGGTCGTTCGATAATTTCGGCCGGACGCCGGCCCAGGTCCGCGCGTCCCTCGATCACGAGGGGTTGCGGGCACCCTCGGCCCACATCAATCCCGATCTGCTCGTCGATCGGGACAAGTGGTCCAAGGCGCTCGACGACGCGAAGTTGATCGGTCAACAATATCTGATCGTGCCGAGCCTTCCCGCCGAGGCGGAGCGCTCGCTCGACGGGTGGCGACTCTGGGCTGACCGGTTCAACGTCGCCGGTGCGGCTGCGCGCAACGCCAAACTGTGGCTCGCGTTCCACAATGAGCCGACCCACATGAAGCCGATCGCCGGAACCATCCCGTACGATCTGTTTCTGGAACGTCTCGATCCCGCTGCCGTTCGGCTGCAGCTGGACGTAGGCAACATGGTGATCGGTGGCGGAGATCCGATGCGGTACCTGGCGCGCCATAGGAACTGGTATTGGAGCTTTCATCTCAAAGACGTCGTGGCGGATCGCTCACACGACACCGAGCTGGGGACGGGCACGTTCGATTTCAGGCGCTTCCTCGCCGCGGTCCCCGATTTGCCGAGCAAACCCTGCTATGTTGAGCAGGAGGAAGCGGTGGACGAAATGGCCGCCGTGCGGCAGGACTACCGATATCTGCGGGATCTGACGTTCGACTGAGAGCCATTAGCCGACTAACGCCAAAATTCACGGCAAGTTACGCCTTGACGGACTGGACAGGATATCGTAGTGTCACGCCGCGGTGAACCCAACCCGGCCGCGCGAATTCGCGCGCCGAAAGGAACCTTCCGGTGAACAACACAGAGCACGAACGAATCGACGCGGAGCCAGGGCAGAATGGCCCAGTGTCGCGCGATCTGCTTGCTGCGCAACAGCGCACAGGTGAAGCGACGGCCGAGCTCCTCGGTCTGTTCCAGACGGCTACCGAAGATGGTCGGCTGCTCGGCCAGGACATCCTGGCCCTCGAGGATTGGCTCAACTGCTATCAGGACGCCGAGCTTCCAGATGGTGACGCGGTCCGTGGACTGGTGCGGCGCGTCGTGGCCGTGGGGTCGATCAGCGACGGTGCCCGCCGGGAGCTCTATCAAGCGCTCGACAAGGTGCTGCCGCGTGACGTCGCCGCGATGCTTCGATCGAATCGACGCACGCCAGCTCTCGCACTGCACGTCGGCGGACGTCCGATCGAGACGCAGGATTTCGTCGTGGCGGCCACGCTGTACGAAGAACGTGCGATGTCGATCGCCCGCTACGCGTTCGAGGGCGACGAAGTCATGCTCGTCCGCGACTACGAGTATCCGCACAGCGAAAACGCGATCATGGTGCGGCTGCTGAGCGGGTTCGACATCGGTTACATCCCGGAGGCGGCGGCGAAGTCACTCGCGCCGCATCTCGATGAGGACCGCCGCTACGCGGCCCATATCAAGAGAATTCTGAATCGAGACGGCGTGCCGGTCGCGATCGTCGTCGCCGACATTTTCGACGAGGAATCGCAGCTCGAGGCCCTCCGACGTCCCAGCGATCAGTCCAAGGTGTCGCTGAGCTTCGCGACGCCCAAGACGCCGGCCCACGGCGTACCGCGCCAGGAGCGGCCGCGACGAATCGGGTTTCTGCTGCTCGTGCTCGTCGTGGCGCTCGTCGCGCTGGTGATCTCGAACCTGTAGCGCCGCCCCCGCCCCCGCCCCCGCGTCAGGGCCGTCGCGACCCCGCGGGCGCGACCGTCGGCAACGTTGCGCCGAATCGGGCGATCACGTGGAATGCACTGTCGGTCAGCACACCGGTGCCGAGCCGCTGATCCGGCTCACGCGCGTAATACAGTCGCCCGACTCGCAGAACGACAAAACCAATTCCGGGCGCCACGAAATGGCCAAACTGACCGGCCAACCGCGCGCACACGGCGCGGTCGCGAACGAGGGCGATCGGAGCCAGATCATGGGCGCTCGCGATCCCCTGCTCCTGTCGAATTTCCTTCGCCAGCTCGCCGTCGCTCGAGAGCACGGCGAGAACTTCGTCGCGCGCGCTGTCAGCGACGACCTTCGATGCCGAGCAGGGCACCTGACTCGATGCCGTCCGCCCAGCCAGAGCGCTCGCCAATACGACGAGTGCCGAAGCAATTGTCGAACCCGGTCTCACGATGGCCCCCGTGTACGAGGTCTGGGGCCCAAGAGGCAATTGTGGGGCCCGCCTGGCGCGACGAATCGCGATGTGCGTACGCGATGGCGCTCGATCAGCGGCGGACTTCGGCGGCCGGCGCGGCCTCGCTCGGCGGCTGACCATAGTACGCGGCCGGTCCATGCTTTCGGAAAAAGTGCTTGTCGAGCAGGTCCGACGAGATCGGCTCCGCGGCGGCGTTCAGGGTAATCGTGTCGTACGCCAGCCGCGCGACCTCCTCCAGAACGCTCGCCGTCTCCACGGCGGCGCCGACCGAAGCGCCCCAGCAGAAGCTCGCGTGGCCGGCGACGAGGACGGCCGGGACGCGCATCGGGTCGATCGTGGCAAATCGACGCGCGATGGCACGACCCGTGTGCTCCTCGTAGTCGCCGCGAATCTCGTCGGTCTCGAGGTACTCGGTGACTGGCACCGGACCGTGGAAATAGTCGGCGTGCGTCGTACCGAGACATGGGATCTCGCGGCGCGACTGTGCCCACGCCGTGGCGTAATGCGAGTGGGTGTGGACGATGCCGGCGATGCCCTCGAACGCGCGGTACAGCACGACGTGCGTTGGCAGGTCGGACGACGGGCGCAACGCGCCGTCGACGACGCGGCCGCCGAGGTCCGTGACGACGAGCATCTCGGGCCGGAGATCGGCGTACGGCAGGCCGCTCGGTTTGATCACGATCAGACCATGCGTACGATCGATCGCGCTCGCGTTTCCGAAGGTGAACGTCGCGAGGCCCCGGCGCGAGAGCTCGATGTTCGCGCGGCAAACATCGGCGCGCAAGGCGTCGCTGGCTCGAGCACCCGGCGTCACGCGATACCCGCCCGCTGTTTGGCGCGTTGAATGATCGCCGCCATTACGTCGCGATACTTCGTGAACGTGTCGTCGACGACCTGCAGCGTCGGAATCGCGTTCGGCGACAGCGACAGCGTTTCGTTGTTGAAGTGTCCGAAGCCCGACTCGTGAACGCCGCTGCTGCCGCGGCCCGGCGCGGGGCTGCTCAGATGCTGGAAGAACCGGCTGTACTTTTGCCACCGCGGCCCACCGCCCGCGTGATACAAGGGAATGAACCCGTGCAACGCATCGTACGGCATCTCGCCCACGCACAGCACATTCGGAAACCGTGATCGCAAGTCACTCACCAATCGATGAGTGCCTTCGTGCATGTCGCCGTTCGTGCTGTTGACGTGCCCACCGGCGATGTCGAGGAAGTACGCATCGACGCCGTAGCGCTGGACGATGTCGGCGATCCGCGCCGCGAGGTGTTTTCGCCACGAGTCCGCGCCCAGGTTCATGTAGCCGAGCCAGCCGTCCTGATGCCGGTCGTTGTTCCAGTCGACCCAGTTGAGGTTGTACACGTCGCCGTCGATCTTGTGAGTGATCGCATCGGCGATGCTCGGCCAGCTCGGCAGCTTCTTGTTCGCGGAGTTCATGCCGAACATCGGCATGAATTTGAACCCGAGCTTGTGCCCCTCGTCGATCAGTCGCCTGAACCCGGCGTCGCCACCCATGCGATCGGACACGGCGTACGTCGGATAGTCCCAGTAGTAGCGACCGTCCCATGCGGAAATGAACACCAGGACGCGGTCGCCCGGGATCTGCGTCGACATCCAGCGCAGGATGTCGAGCATCTTCGCGTAGTCGTTGAAGATGTAGCCCGTGTAGTGCATCCCGTGCAGCGTCGTGACCATCGCCGTGCGCCGCAGCCATGCCGGAACGTCGGCGCGGCTGTCCCAGTCGGGAATGGCGAAGGCACGCTCGACGTGCGCCATGTGCGTTGCCACCGCATCCTCTGCCGACGCGGCTCGGCCGAGCCGCCAGGTCGGCAGCTCGACCTTCCTATCGTTGCGCCACGCATCGTGCTCGTAGACCGCCTCGACACGGTAGGTCGTGTCGCCGGGGGCCAGGTAAAATCGCTTCGGCCGCACCCGTGCGTCGAGCGACGAGACGAACACGACTTCGCCGGGTGGCGTCTGGATCATCAGCAACGGCGTCGACATGCTCCCCGACGCGTTGAGGTCGCCGCCACCGAACGGGTAGCCGACCAGGGACTCGCCGTCGCGGGGATCGTTGAATCCGCCGGCGCCGAATGAGAGTTGGCCGCGTGGTACGCCGCGGACGATCGTCGTGATCGTCTTGATGGGGCGTTGCATCTCGACCACGGCATCCCACTCGATCGTGGTCCCGGTGCGGCGCAGCGACGCGACGAGCCGGCCAGGCACGGCTTCCTGTCCGCCCGCCCACACGAACCGATCGCACGTAACGCGGAGCGCATCGCCGTTCCCCTCGGCGCGCAGCGATGCGCGATCCAGCCCGTAGGTGTTCTCGTCCGTGAACACCAGGAAACCGAACCGGTAGTCGCCAAACACGACCGACGGTTCTGGAAAGTCGAAGCTGAACTTCATGTACGATCGGCCGCGCGGCGGAATGAAGATCTCGCTCGTCGACGTGAGGTCGACGATGTCGCCGGGAGTGCCGCCCGCATGAAGGCGAGGTGCGTCGGTCGGGGCGAACTGGTGGGGTGCGCCGAGCGTGTCGCCGGACACGAGTGCGCCGGCGCCTACGGCGCCTACGGTCTTGAGCCAGTCCCGGCGCGAAACGGAGTCCGCCATGTGGGCGAATTGTAGCGCGTCGACGGGAGCGCGCCAGGTGAACGGAGGCCGGCGATCCATTCTCGGCTCGATGGCGCGCCGGCGCGACGAATCGCATCTTTCGGGCACGTCCGTCGGACGGAAAACGCGCATCGCTTTCCGGAGGCATTCGTGCATCGCTTCTCGCTCGTCCTTTCGTTGATCGCGGCCGTGACACTCGGCGCGCAAGCGCCGCGGCCTCTGACCTTTCTCGACGTTCAGAACATGCGGCAGACTGCCGGTCTGAGCGTCAGTCCCGACGGCAAATCGCTGGCGTATAGCCTGAGCACCCCCGACTGGAATCAGGCGCGCCGACAATCTGACGTGTACGTCGTTTCGATCGAGCGCGGTCTGGCGAGCACGCGCCGGCTCACGTTCACCGCCGACAAGAACGAAACCAGTCCGCGATGGTCGCGCGACGGAGCCTTCATCGCGTTCCTGTCCGACCGCGACGCGGTTGCCAACTCGGGAAGCGCTGCCGGTGGCGGGCGCGGCGGCGCGGCCGGCACCGGCGCCCGAAATCAGATCTTCATCATGCGGGTGGACGGCGGCGAAGCCCGCCGGGTGACCGACGCGCGCGAGGGTGTGTCGAGCTTCTCGTTCAGCAAGGACGGGAAGTTCATCGTCTACGGGTCCGGCCGCGCGGGCGACGAGCAGCTTTATGCACTCACGATCGCCGACCTGGATCGAAATCAGATCGGGCTACCCAAGCCCCTGCAGTTGACGCACCACGCGACCGGTATCGGCACGTGGCAATGGTCGCCAGACGGCACACGGATCTACTTCGTGACGCCCGACAGTGTCGATCGCGATGACCGCGCCCGGACCGAGAAGCAGTTCACGGTCAAACCACGCAATCCAGCATCGTCGGTTGCGAGTCTTTGGATGTTCGACCTCGGCGCCAAACAGGAGCGACGGCTCACCAACGATTCCAGCTACAGCGTGGGCGAGTTCACGATCTCACCCGACGGCCAGTGGATCGGCTTCCACGGCATGTCGCCGAGCCGCTACGAGCGATCGATCCTCGAGCAGAACGATTACGCCGATCTGTACCTGCTCAATGTGGGCAGCGGCCAGGTCTCGCGTCTCACGAGGAATGACATCATCGCCGAAGGCACCGTGAGCTTCTCACCCGACAGCAAGATGCTCGCGTTCTCGGCGCCCGACGATTTCAAGTTCATGCACAACGAGCGCATCTACGTGCGACCGGTCGATCAACCGAACGCGCCCTTCAAGAAGCTGGGCAGCAACTTCGACGGCGACGTGCGCATTGGCCGAAGCTTTGGCGGCGGCGACCTCGAGTCGAGCTTCTGGTCGGCGCACGGCGACACGATCTACTTCGGCACCGGCGTCCACGCGACGACGCAAATTTTCGCGGTCTCCCTCGCCACCGGGCGCGCGGAGCAGCTCACGGATGTGAAGGGCACGATCACGCTGTCGCGCGACGACGAGACGGGACGGATTCTCATCAACTACGCCGACCCGAAGTCGCCGCCGGCAACGTACACGATTTCGTCGCTCGCCGATCTTGCCGATCGCGCGAAGTGGACGCAGCTCACCGATCCCAATGCCTGGGTGCGTCAGCAGATCGCGCTCGGAGATGAAGAAGAGATCACCTGGCGGTCTGCCGACGGGACGAAAGTCTCGGGAGTGCTCGTCAAACCCGTGGGGTATCAAGCCGGCAAGCGATATCCGCTCATCGTCGCGATCCACGGCGGGCCGGCGGCGGCCGACGTCCTGAGCTTCAATGGCGGGTACAACGCGCAGGTGTACGCCGGCGCCGGGTACGTCGTATTGCAGCCGAACTACCGCGAGTCGACACAATACGGCGAGAAATTCAAGATCGAGAGCCAGGGCGACTATTTCACGAAAGGCTTTCAGGACATCATGACCGGAGTGGATTTCCTGATCTCACAGGGCATCGCCGACAGCACGGAGATGGGCGCGCTCGGTTGGAGCGCCGGCGGTCACTATTCCAACTGGATCGAGGGTCACACCAACCGATTCAAGGCCATCAGCTCGGGCGCCGGTGTGGCCAACTGGATCTCGATGTGGTCCCAGAGCGATACGCAGCGGCTCCGCCAGTGGTACCTCGGCGACAAGATGTACTGGGAGCCCGGTCAACTGGAGAATTGGTGGAAGCAGTCGCCCATCGCTTACATCAAGAACGCCAAGACGCCGATGTTCATTCACGTCGTCGAGGGCGACCCGCGCGTGCCGCGCCCGCAGAGCGAGGAGATGCACATGGCGCTCTCCAAGCTCGGCGTGCCGAACGAGTTCTGGGTCTACCCGGGGACGACGCACGGTATTCCCGATGCGCGCAATCAGTATCTCAAGGCGGTCGCCGAGATGGCGTGGATGGACTACTACGTGCGCGGCAGCGGCAAGAGGTTCGCGTGGCGCGACGTGCTCAAGTCCGTCGAAACGGGCGGGCCGCAGCTCGCGGGAGAGGCGGTACCGTGAGGGGGAAGAGGGAAGAGGGAAGAGGGAAGGGGACGGCGAACGAGGGGCGCGGGGTCGGCGGGGCTAGGCTCGCGATTGGTTCCGGGTGCTCATGAGATGTTTCAAGAGAAAAACCTCATCGCGCCACGTTCCGAACTTACGTCCGATCCCATCCAGCCGGCCGACGTCCGCGTAGCCGAACTCGTGAAACAGGTCGATGCTCGCGGTATTCTCCGCATCGATCACCGCGACCACGGCGTGCACACGGGCCGCCTCGGCGCGATCGTGTAGCGCCGTAATGAGGCTGCGGCCGATGCCGCGGCGCCGTGTGTCGCGCGCTACGTACACGCTTGCCTCCAGCGTGAAGCGATAGCCGCTGCTCGGACGAAAGGTCGAGAGCGACGCCCAGCCGATCACGCGACCATCCGTAGAGCTCGTCGCCACGACTGCCGGCTGACCGAGCTCGCGATGTCTGGCCAGCCAATCGCGGCGCGCTTCGACGGTCACGGGGATTTCGCCCCACACGTACGGCGACTCGGCGATCTCCCGGTTCACGATCGCGACCACAGAAACGAGGTCGGCATCCGTCATGTCCCGGATGCCGACTCCGCTCCCGACTATGTCTTCCCGTTCTTCCCGTTCTTCCCGCGCATTCCCGATCATTGTCCCTCTTCCCCCTTCCCTCTTCCCCCTTCCCTCAAACAGGGAACAGCATCTCGCGATACTTTGGCAGCGGCCAGCAATCGTCACTCACGGAGAGCTCGAGCGCATCGCAGCACGCACGCACGGCGGCCATCGCATCGGCGCCGTCGCTGGTCAGGAGCTCGGCCTGCTTCACGAGATCGTCGTGCATGCTCTCGGCTTTGTCGATGACCTTGCCGAGCGTCGTGCGATGCTTTTGCAGATCGGCGATCATGGTGCCGACCGCGTTGGCCGCGGTCACCTGCGGGATCACCTTCACTCCGGCTGCCTTCGCCTGCGACGCGGCCTCGCTCAAATCACCTGCGTACCCGAACGCGGCGGGCAGGACCATCGTGTCCACCATCTCGCGCATCGTGTGCAGTTCGATGAGCATGTCTTTGACGTAGCGCTCGAGGCGCACGTGATAGCGCGAGTCGATCTCGATCTCGGTGAGGATGCCGAGTGAGGTGAGGAGCTGGCGCGACTGCTTGGTCTCGAGTTGCGCCAGCGCTTCGGGGGTGCGGCGGTAGTTCGGCAAGCCTCGCTTCGCCGCTTCCTTCACCCACTCCGCTGCGTAATTGTTGCCCTCGAACCGGATCGGCGCCGTCTCCTTGAAGATCGGCCGCACGACCTTGAGCACCGCATCGTCGACTTTCTTGGTCTTCTTGAGCTCGGCCTTGAGCGATGCGGTGATCTCGGCGATCGCCTCGGCGACCGCGGCGTTGAGCAACACGATCGGAAAGGCGATCGACTGCGACGACCCCACGGCCCGGAATTCGAACTTGTTCCCGGTGAATGCGAACGGCGACGTCCGGTTGCGGTCCGTGTTGTCCTTCTCGATTTCAGGCAGTCGCGCGACGCCGAGCTTGATCATCGCCTGCTCGGCGTTCGCCGGGGACGTCTTGCTGCCGGCGATGTCCTCGATCACACGTGTCAGCATCTGTCCCATGAAGACCGAGATGATCGCCGGCGGCGCTTCATTGGCCCCGAGCCGATGCTCATTGCCGGAGGTGCCGATGCCGGAGCGCAGCAGGCCGGCGTGCTTGTGCACCGCGCGCAGCACGGCGGCGAGGAACACCAGGAAGCGCACGTTCTGGTGCGGCGTCTGTCCCGGCTTGAGGAGGTTGTAGCCGTCGAGCTCCGGATTGTCCGCGGCGATGGACATCGACCAGTTGCAGTGCTTGCCCGAGCCGTTGATGCCGGCGAACGGCTTTTCGTGCAGCAGCGCTTGCAGCCCGTGCCTGAGCGCGACGCGGCGCAGCGTGGCCATGACGAGCTGATTGTGGTCGACGGCGACATCGGTCTCCTCGAACCGCGGCGCCATCTCGAACTGGCTCGGCGCCACCTCGTTGTGGCGCGTGACGATCGGTACCCCGAGCTTATAGAGCTCGTACTCAACGTCGGCAATGCACGCCTGCACGCGTTCGGGAATGCCCCCGAAGTAGTGATCCTCGAGCTGCTGGCCGCGCGGCGGCGGCGCGCCGATCAGCGTGCGGCCGGCCATGACGAGGTCCGGGCGCAGCGCGAAGTGCGCCCTGTCGATGAGGAAATACTCCTGCTCCGGGCCGAGCGTGGTGTACACGCGGTACACGCCGCGGTCGCCGAGCAGCTCGAGCAGCTCGATCGCCTTGGTCGAGAGCGCGTCCGAACTGCGCAGGAGCGGCGTCATCTCGTCGAGCGCTTCGCCGTTGTAGCCAACGAAGACCGACGGAATGCAGAGCGTCTTTACGCCGGCCCATTCGGCGATGAACACCGGGCTGGCCGGATTCCACGCCGTGTAGCCTCGCGCCTCCCACGTCGCGCGCAGACCGCCCGACGGGAAGCTGGATGCGTCGGGCTCGCTCTGAATGAGCTGCGACGCGCCGAACGCTTCCATCGGCTGGCCGTCGTCGAACGACAGAAACGCGTCATGCTTCTCGGCGGTAAGGCCCGTTTGCGGCTGGAACCAGTGTGTGTAGTGCGTGGCTCCGTGACCGATCGCCCACTCTTTGATCGCCTGCGCGACGCGTGGCGCAATGTCGAGATCGAGTTTTTTTCCGTGGCGCACCGCGTCGAGAAGCTTGGCGTATGTATCGCGCGGCAGCTTGTCGCGCATCTGACGCACGCCGAAGGTGTTCACCCCGAAGTACTCGGACGTACGCGGGTGCGTACCGTCTTCACCGAGTGCGGCCGGGGTGCGGATCTCGCGCTCAGTGATCTCCCGGATGACGACCTTTCGCGACGACAGCGTTGACGCAGGCATTTACGTTCGGGCCTCGAGCTGGGGGTGGACGAGCGGTTCGGTAGCGGGAAATGTATGTCCGCTTCTGCAAAAAACGCAAACTTTCGCGATCGTTTGGCAACAAATTTGGCGCAAACAGGCTAAATGGCACGCGAACCGTGCAATCGGTGCACGTTGGGTCGGGCGCTGGCCGAGCAGCCAACCCGCCGCATTTTGGAGGCCACCCAGCCAGGGTCTCGCTTCTCGGATCACTGTGGCGTCAGCTCGTCGATCCGGCCTAGCCGTCGGAGTCGTGGAACGCCGGCACCGATCGCGCCAACCACGCCAAGCGACGCGGCGCCGCCGAGCACGACCGCCGGCACCGCCCCGAGCAGTTTCGCCGTCACGCCGGATTCGAACGCGCCGAGCTCGTTGGACGATCCCACGAAGATCGAGTTCACCGAGGACACGCGACCGAGGAGGTGTGCCGGCGTCAGCACCTGAAGAAGGGTCGATCGGATCAGCACACTCACGTTGTCCGCCACGCCGCTGATCGCGAGGAGTGCGATCGAAAGCGCGAAGCTGCGTGACAGGCCGAACCCGACGATGCACAGGGCGAACGTCCCGACGGCGCGCAATAGTGTTCGACCGGCCCGCTTGAACGGCGGCCGGTGCGCCAGATACACGGACGCGACCACGGCGCCGGCTGCCGGCGCGGCTCTGAGCACGCCGAGCCCCTGCGGCCCGACGTGGAGAATCCGGTCGGCGAACACGGGCAGCAGCGCCTCGGCCCCACCCAGCAATACCGAGAACAGATCGAGCGTCAGCGCCGAGAGGAGCACGGATTCGCGAAAGACGAATCGCAGCCCTGACCGCAGGCTCTCGCCGACGGTCTCGATTCGCTTGTTCGGCGCAGGTCCGTCGTAGGCGATCGTCCAGAACGCGACGAGCGCGATGCCCATCATGATCGCATCGGCGACGTACGCGACGCGGGGCGAGGCGAAGCCGTAGATCAGGCCGCCCAGAGCGGGACCGACGACTGCCGCCGATTGCCAAGTCGAGCTGCGCCAAGCGACCGCGTTGGCGTACAGCGAGCGATCCACCAACTCGGCACCGAGCGCATTGCGCGCTGGCTGGAGGAAGCTGCGTGCGATGCCGCTGATGAAGATGACGAGATAGAAGGGATTCGCACCCGCACGATGCAGGAATCCCGGGATCAGGTTGAAGATCAGGAAAGTGACGGAGCAACCGAGCAGAACCGCGAGCGACGCGATCGACACGCGACGGCGGTTGAGGCGGTCGGCGACGTGTCCAGCGTAGAGGGCGACGCCGATGAAGGGAAGCGCTTCGGCGAGTCCCATCAAGCCGAGCGACAGCGGGTCGTGCGTGATGTCGTAGATCTGCCACGCGACGACGACGCCCTGGATCTGCGAGGAGATGGTCATCGTCCAGAGCGAGACGATGAACCAGCGGTAGTTCGGGACTCGTAGCGAGGCGTAGGGGTCGTGGGCCACCGGGTCCGGAATCTAATCGGCCGCGGCAACGGCTCTGTGTGGTGCTTGGAACGGCTGACGCAGCGCGGTGTAGTATATCGCGAATCGTGTGACCTACGCCTGGATTGGGAGCAGTGATGACGAACGACGTGAGGATCGATTTCGACGCCGCCGGCGGCGTCGATCTGGACCGGTTGGAGCGGAGCCTCGGTCTCCGCGGTGAGCGCGTCGCGCCCGGCCGATATCGAATTACCGGAGGCGACCAGGTTCACTGGGTCGACCTGTACACAGCCTCGCACCCTCGCTGCGATTGCGGCGACCACCTGTGGCGCGAGCGAATCTGCAAACACATTCTGGCCGCACTCCTGCGTGAGGGGAACGAGCGCGTCTTGACGACGCTGCCTCGGCTTCTGGCACGGGCGAACGCGGCATAGGTGAAGCGAGCCTTTCGGTTTGGCGTCGTTCTGCGGCGCATTCGAGAATACTTGCGCGGCAGTACGCTGGCCGACGCGGCGATGTTCGAGCTCGCCGCGCTCGGTCATCGCACGCTCTTCGAGCAGCTCGTTGGCTGCGTGATCTCGATTCGCACGCGCGACGAGGTCTCGCTCCCGGTCGCGCGTGCACTGTTCCGGCATGCACCGACACCGGCGTCGATCGCCGCCCTGACTGAATCGCGGATCGATGCCCTGATCAGGCGGAGCACGTTCCACCGCGCGAAGGCGGCGACCATCCGCGAGATCGCTCGGCGCACGATCAAGGAGTTCGGCGGTCAGCTGCCGTGCGACGCCGACGTGCTCACGTCATTCAAGGGCGTCGGGCCGAAGTGCGCGAACCTCGCCCTCGGCATTGCATGCGGTGCTTCACGAATCGGCGTCGACGTACACGTACACCGCATCGCAAACCGATGGGGCGTGGTCGCCACGCGTGCGCCGGAACAGACGATGGTCGCACTCGAGCGGATCCTGCCGCGACAGTACCGCGTGGAGATCAACCGGCTCCTCGTGCCGTTCGGCAAGCACGTGTGCACGGGGCGCCTGCCCAAATGCTCGGGCTGCCCGGTGCTCGACTACTGCCGTCAGGTCGGCGTTGTCGAGCACCGGTAGCGCGACCGCGACTATCGACGAGACTTCTTTCGCCCGCCCTTGCGGCTGCTGCTCTTTTTCCGCGGCACCTTGGCGCCTTTCTTTCGCGCCTCCGACAGGCCGATCGCGATCGCCTGCTTGCGGCTCGTCACCTTGCCACCGTGTCCTTTCTTGCCGCGCTTGAGCGTGCCGTGCTTCCGGCGGCGCATGGCACTCTCGACGCTCTTTCCGGCCTTTTTTCCGTATTTCCGGCCACCCGATTTCTTTCTCCCGCCCGACCGCTTCCTCGCCGCCATGTTCCCCTCCCGGTGATCGTCGTCGGCTGGATCTCGCGATGATTTCGTCACGAGATCGGCTCCGTCCGTCTCAAGAGGCGTTCCAGCGGGCGCGGCTACGACGAAGGAGATGCGCCCCGCGCGGCCGGACGCTCGTCCTCCAGCATCTGGGGAGCGTTGCGCTTCGCGTAGAGCTGAGCAGCCTCGAGCACGGCCATACAGAAGCCGGCCCAGGCGAGCCCGATGATGAGGCCCGCCAGAACGTCGGACGGATAGTGCACGCCGAGATACAACCGGCTCGAGGCGATCGCGATGATGATGACCGCGGCAAGGACCATCGTCGCCACGCGCGAGGCAAAGTTGTGCTGCAGACGCGCGGCGAGGTACGCCACCGTGCCGTAGACGATGATCGAGCTCATGGCATGTCCCGACGGGAACGACGAGCTCACCGCGTGCGTGCCCCACGTGAAGATCTGCGGCCGCGGTCGATTGAAGCCGATCTTGAGCAGCGCATCGAGTACGAGTCCGCCCAGAGTCGCGACGATGAGTAGTGCCGCCGAGTGCTTGTGCTTGTTGAGCCAGAGGAACGTACCCGCCACGAACACGATCATTGCGACGACCGTCCCGGTGCCGAGCGCCGTGATCTCGAGCATCACCGATTGCAATGCCGGGTACTGGTGCTGTCCGATCCATCGCATTGCCGCGTCGTCGAGTGGCTGAGTCGTGCCTTGGCGGACATGCTCGGCGACTTCCGAGAAGGCCCAGGTACAGGCGATCGCCAGCGCCGCGCCCGAGAGCAGGAAGATCCCGAACGTGGCGTACGCGTTGCCGACGCGGCGCGCGATGAAGCGGAGGACGCCGAAGATGACGTCCCAGACGATCCGGAGGTGTCTCCGGGTCTGTTCCGTCGACGGACCGCGACGCTCACCCGCGGCGGTAGTCGGAACTTCTTCGTGACCAGCGATCATGCCAGACTGTGTGATGGTTGCTCGGTGCACAACACGACAGTCGTCCATGCGCAACCATCGCGCCGGGGGAAGTTCCGGCTTGTCGGCACTGGGGGCGTTTCAATAGTTTTGAGGACCGTATTGGCGCGGTAGCCAAGTGGTAAGGCAGCGGTCTGCAAAACCGCTATTCGCCGGTTCGATTCCGGCCCGCGCCTCTC
>DATJIZ010000152.1:0-10047 GCA_035492735.1 Gemmatimonadaceae bacterium
GGAGGTTCGCTAGCTTTCGCACATGGCCTCAGCGACGATCCCGGCTACCCTCGAGCCACTGGCCGAGCGCTACTCGATCGAGAACGAGATCGGGCGCGGTGGAATGGCCACGGTGTACGTCGCCGAGGAGCGCAAGCACCAGCGCAAGGTGGCGATCAAAGTGCTACGAGCCGATCTCGCCGCCTCGGTCGGCGCCGAGCGGTTCCTGCGCGAGATCGGCATCGCCGCGCGGCTGTCGCATCCACACATCGTGCCGCTCATCGACTCCGGCGACGTCGGCGGACTGTTGTACTACGTGTCTCCGTACGTCGGCGGGGGTTCGCTGCGCGAACGCCTGTCGCGCGAGGGACGTCTGCCGCCGCTCGAGGCGCTTCGAGTGGCCCAGGAGATCGGCGCGGGACTCGACTACGCGCACCGCGAAGGCTTCGTTCACCGCGACGTCAAGCCCGAGAACGTGCTGTTTGCCGACGGTCACGCACTCCTCGCCGACTTCGGCGTGGCTCGCGTGTGCTGCGACACCCGCGACGAGCTCAATGAGCAGATTCTGACCGATGCCGGTGTGATCGTCGGAACGCCGGAGTACATGAGCCCCGAGCAGGCCTCGGGCGATCGCGAGCTCGACTCGCGGAGCGACGTGTACAGCCTGGGCTGCCTGGTGTTCGAGATGCTCACCGGCGAGCCGCCGTTTCGCGATGCCAGCGCGCGGGTGACGATGGCGCGCCATGTGACCGAAGAGCCTCGTTCGCTCCGAATGCTGCGCGCCGAATTGCCCGCCGCCGTCGATGCGGTGGTGCGAAAGGCGCTGTCCAAGTCACCGGATCAGCGCTGGGCGAACGTACCCGATTTCGTGCGCGAGCTCGAGGCGGCGCTCGCCGAGCCGCGCGAGTCCGGACGCAGGACGGGGCGAACGGCGGGGCGGAGCATCGCGGTACTGCCCTTCGTCAACACCAGCTCGGATTCGGAGAACGAGTATCTGAGCGACGGGATCACCGACGAGTTGATCGATGCCCTCTCCAAGCTCGACGGGTTGCGCGTCCCGTCGCGCACATCGGTCTTCGCCATCAAGGGCAAGGCGCTCGACGTGCGTGCGATCGGCGCGCTGCTCGGCGTGACCGTCGTGCTCGAGGGCACCGTCCGCAAGCTCGGCGATCGGCTGCGCGTCACCGCGCAGCTCACGTCGACCGACGACGGCCGACTTCTCTGGTCGCAGCGCTACGACCGTGACGTCGGCGACGTGTTCGCGGTGCAGGACGAGCTGGCGCGCACGATCGTGACCAAGCTCCGCGCGACCTGGCTCGCCGAGCTGGCGGAGCCGGAGCAGAAGCGCGGAACGGCGAACGTCACGGCGTACGGGCTATACCTGCGCGGGCGCTGGGCCTTGAACCAGCGCACGGGTGAGCTGACGTCGTTGGCGATCGAGTACTTCGAGCGCGCCATCGCCGAGGACCCGCGCTACGCGCTCGCCTACACGGGCTTGGCCGACGCATACGCGCTGCACGTCGATTATCGCAGCGTCCCCGTGGCCGAGGGCTTCGAGCGCGCGAAGATGTACGCGCGCCGTGCCCTCGAGCTCGACGACACGCTCGCCGAAGCACACTCCTCGCTCGCCTGGACGCTGTTCATCTACGACTGGGATTGGGCGAGTGCGGAACGCGAGTTCCGCCGCGCCATCGAGCTCGATCCGCGCTACCCCTCGGCGCACCAGTGGTACGCGTCGATGCTCGCGTCGCAGGCGCGGCATGAGGAATCGATCATCGAGGCGCACACGGCGCAGGAGCTCGATCCGGGATTCGTGTCGATCCGGCGCGGGCTGGGGTGGCAGTACTACTACGCACGTCGCTACGAGCGCGCCCGTCACCATCTCGAGCACGCGATCGAGATGAACCCGAACGCCGAGGAGACGTTCCGGATTCTCGGTCTCGTGCAATCGGTGGAGGGCCGCCACGTCGACGCCGTCTCGACCCTGCGCGAGGCACTCACGCTTCCGACGGCCGGCAGCTACACGCTGGCGACGCTTGGCTTCGCGCTGGCGCGCGCCGGCGAGACGGATGAGGCGCGCCGCATCACCACCGATCTCGAGTCGCGAGCCGAACGACAGTACGTGTCACCGGCCGCGCTGTCGATGCTTCAGCTCGGACTCGGCGATTTCGGCCGCGCGCTCGACTGGATGGAGCGCGCCCACGCCGAGCGCCGCGGCTGGCTCGCGTACCTCGCCGTGAATCCGATCTTCGATCCACTGCGCAGCGACTCGCGATTCGCGATGCTTGTTCGCACAATGCGATTGCCGGAATCCTCTCCGCACGCCTGAACGCGTCGTAATCGCGGTTTACGGCAACCGCGTAAATCGTTGGGCGACAAAGGTGGTCCGCCGCGACACCGACGGCGACGGAGCCGGCACGATCGGCTCGTCCGGACACGATAGTCATTTGTGTTGCCACGTCGACGCCGGCCTCGTCGGTACTGGGAACGGCCAGCTCTACAGTAAGCAACATCACCGACACCGTCGTCCCAAACCCGTCGATCGTGACCATGACCGCTCACCAGTTCGCGCCGCGCGTGTCCCCGCGAACGGATCTCGTCCAATCGGGCATCGCGCCAATTGACGCACAGCTGGACGGGCTCATGCCCGCCCGTACCTATGTGTTGAGCGGTGCACCAGGAACCGGCAAGAGCGTCGCCGCGCTGCAGTTCCTGATGGCTGGCATCAAGGCCGGGCAACGCGCCGCGATTCTGACGCAGGACGATCCGCAGGACCTGCTCTCCCAGGGCGAGTTCCTCGGCTTCGACATCGCGCGCGAGGTAGAGGCCGGCCACCTCGTGCTGCTGCGCTTTACGCTCGACTTCTCTCGACGCTTCTCGCGCGCGACGTCCCCCGAAGTCGCGTTCGCCGAGTTGCGATCGGTGCTCGCGCCGGAGTCGCCGACGCGATTCGTGATCGACTCTGTCGTGCCATTCATCGACGCGGGCGGTTCTTCCGACAGCAGCGCCGTGGCAATGCTGCAGTTGCTCGACGAACTGGGCGCGACGTCGCTCGTCACCTATCCCGGCGACCTCGCCGGCGTGTACGATCGGCGACTCGATCCGCTGATCCAGCGCGCCGCCGGCATCTTCCATCTTTCCGCCGACCGCCTCCGTCAGCGCCATATCGAAATTCGAAAGGTCCGGTACCGCGTTCCTTCGGTCGCGCCGATCACGTACCGCATCGAGGCCGGCCACGGTCTCGTTCCCGCCAGCGACGACGTGCGTTGGCCGCAAGACGAGGCCCCGGCGCTCGGCAACAGCCAGCGGCTCGTGCTCGATCTGCCCCCCGAGGCCGCTCAGGAAGCGCTGCGGATGCTGCAGAGCCACTACAACGTGCGGGTGGCGAACGGTGCGATGCGCGTCACGCCGCCAAGGCCGATGTCCGTGCTGCCCGCGCGACGCGCGAGCGACTTCCCGGACTCGGCGTCGCCGCAGATCTCGGTTCCTGCCCAGCCCACGCGGAGCGGCGCTCGCGTGCCGTTCGACGGCCCGAGCTTCCGCGCCGCCGTGCAGGCGGTGACGGCGCTCGACCCGCTCGCGTTCTTCTCCGTACTCGTCATCACGGCCCCGCCGGGCGAGCTCACGAACCTCGCCGCGGTCACGCTTCGTACCGTGCGCGCGGTGAACGGGGATCTCGTCGGCGCCGTCAACAATCAGGTGCTGATCTACCTCCACGGCACCGGCCGCAAGCATGCACCATGCTTCGCCGACCGTTTGCGCGACACCTGGCAGAACGAAGGCCAAGGTGAGCTGATCATCGACTACGTGGCGTATCCGACGGATCAGGAGCGCCTTCGCTCGCTCCTCAGCTCGATCGTCTGATGTCCTCGCGGCGGTGGTACGCTCCGCTGTTGATCGTGGTGGTCGTGACGATCGGCGCGGGTGCGGCGATCTCGATTCGATTCAATCGCGGATGGCACCTGTGGGGGCCGTTCGCGAAGGGTCCGGGCGTCGGCGCGTCGACGCCGACGGCTCGAACCGTCGAAGGCCCGAAGGCTCCAAACGCTTCTATCCCCCGGGCTGCAGATTCCTCGAAGCCTGGGCCGCAGCCCTCGACCATTCGACCCCAGTCCTCCAGCTCGCGAGGCCTCGATCTCTCCTCGAGCCCTCAAACCGCCGCGCAGCCGCGGCCGACCTGGCATCCGTCCGAGCGCCAGCGCATGCGCGACAGCGTGTTTCTCGCCGGCAAGGCGAACCGCCCCGCCGACGCAATCGCGACGCTCGAGCACTTCGAAGCGAAGCATCCTGCCGATTCCGAGGCGACTCGCGAGCTCGCGCGGCTGCTCGTGCGAAACGGTCGGTCGGACGAAGGCCTCGATCGCTACCGCCAGCTGCTTGCCCTGTCGCCCGACACGGCGATCCGCGCCGAGTACGCGGCGGCGCTGCTCGGATTGCAACAGTACGACAGCGCCGCCGCCAATTACAAGATCCTCATCGCTGCCGACAGCACGAGCGTCGATGCCCATTACGGCTTGGCGCGCGCGCTCGCGTGGAGCAATCATCCGCGGGAGGCGGAGCCGGAGCTTCACTTGCTCGTCGAGCGCCGTCCGTCCGACTCCACACTCGTTGCGATGCTGCGACTGGCGCGGGACGCGTACGATCCGTCGTCTGCCGAAGCGGCGCCGTGGGTCGCCGAAGACCCGGCCTTCCCACGGTATCGACTGCAGCTCGCGCGGGCGCTGGTGCGCGAGGGCCATCCCGAGTTGGCGATGGCCCAGTTCGACACGGTGATCGCCGCCGACGCGTCGGCCCCGCTGCCGCTCATCCGCGAAGCGGCGGGCGCGCACGCGACCGCCGGCGACTCCGTCGGCAACGCTCGACTACTCGGCCGCGCGGTGGCGCTCTCGCCACGCGACGCGGCGCTTCGCCGATCATATGCCGAGGCGCTCGCCTGGGCCGGCGATCGCAGGACCGCGACGAAGCAGTACGACACCCTGCTCACGACCAATCCCACTCCCGAGCTGCTCATCGCTCGCGGTCAGCTCTACGAGCTGCTCGGCGACGGTGACGCCGCCGAGCGCGATCTGACCCAGGCCGCGGTGATGCGACCGAGTCCCGAAGCATGGGTCATGCTTGGAGATCTTTATCGTTGGCGTGGCAACGCGGATGGAGCGCGACAGGCGTACGCACGGGCCGACATGATTCACCCCGGCGACGCCGGAGCGGCCGCGGGCATCGAACAGCTCGCGCTCGCGCAGCGCCGCCAGGCGGCAGCGCTCCTCGCCCAGGACGTGGGAGTCTTCTCGACGTCGTCATACCTTGGCGACAACGCCGGATTCCGATTGTACGCCGCGGGTCTGGCGAACGGGGTTGCCGTCGGAACGCACACCGCGATCACGGTCGGCGCGGACCTTCGGCGTCTGGGCGACGTCTACGGTCAATCGGCGGAGCTCGGCCTCGTGAACCACATCGGCCGATTCCGCGTCGCCGGCGATGGCGGCATCATGCGCTACGATCAGCTTGGTTCGTTCGGCTACGGCGCGCTCAGCGCCGCCGGGCCATGGCACAATCTGTGGACCTCGTTCGAGATTCGCACCGGACCGACGTATCAGTGGCTCATGTCAGCCAGCAGGCTGACGTACACCGGCGCGAACGGTGCCTTGACCGTGCCACTCGGCGCGGCGGCACTCTCCGTCGGCGTCGACCAGATGTGGCTGAGTGATGGCAACGCGCGCACGTCGCTGCAGTTCGGCGCCCGTTATCCGCTGGGATTCGGGCTGGCCGCGCTGTACTCCGGCGGCATGATCGGGTTCAATCACGCCAGCGACCAGTATTGGGATCCGCACCGCTTCACGTCGCACGCGCTCGGTCTCGAGTACGCGGTGCGGCACGAGACGGGGTTCAGTTTCAGCGCCCGCGTACTGCCCGGCATCGGCCTCGCCTCGGAGATGTTCAGCGATCGCGCCGACCTGGCCGAACAGCACGCCGCCCAGCTCATGAGCGGCTTTGCGCTCGACTATCGCCGCCGGTGGTGGGGCTTGACGCTCGACGGCGATTACGCCAACGGCGTTCGACAGAGCGGATATCACTCGGCGCGTGCCGGCCTTCGTCTTCGTATCACCCCGTAACCGACCATGAAACGCCGGTATCTGATCTTCGTGATTGCCGCCGCGGTCTCGCTGGTGCTCGTCGCCGCGTGTGTGGTGTTCCTGCTGCCGCGCACGCACGTCGAGGTCAGCAACGCTCCGCTGCGCGTCGCGATCGTCGTCGTGACGACTTTCCTGATGTTCACGCTCGTCCGCTACTTCGCACTGCTCTGGCTCGGCTACCTGCATCACGTGGAGGCCAAGACCGCCCCCGCCGACACCGACCGCTTCGAGCCATCGGTGACGATCCTCGTGCCGGCGTACAACGAAGAAGCGGTGATCCAGGCGGCGATCCGCAGTCTGCTCGAGCTCGAGTATCCGGCGTACGACATCCTCGTGATCGACGACGGATCGACGGACGAGACGTACGCGAAAGCCGCCGAGTTGGAAGGGTATTACGGGCGCGCCACCGTCCGCGTGGTCAGCAAGAGCAACGGCGGCAAAGCCAGCGCGCTGAACACCGGCATCGGCCTGGCGCGCACGCCATTCGTGCTCTGCATGGATGGCGACTCGCGCCTCGCTCCCGGCACGCTGAAGTACGCGATGCCGCATTTCCGCGATCCCCGCGTTGGTGCGGTCGCCGGCAACGTGAAGGTCGTGAACCGCCGGAACATGTGGACGATCCTGCAGGCTCTCGAGTACATCGAAGGCTTGAACATGGCGAGGCGCGCGCAGGGCTTTTTGCGCGCCGTGAACATCGTCCCGGGCCCGATCGGCATCTTTCGCCGCGACACGCTCCGTCGTGTCGGTGGCTACGACACGGACACGTACGCCGAGGACGCCGATCTCACGCTCAAGCTGCTCACGGCCGGCTGGCACATCGTGTACGAGGATCGGGCGATCGCCTACACCGAAGCGCCCGAGCATCTGTATCAACTGCTGAAGCAGCGGTATCGCTGGACGCGCGGCATCCTGCAGGCGCTCAAGAAGCACTCGGCGGCCTTCTTCACACCGCGGAAGCGATTTGCCACCTGGCTGTCACTGCAGTCCATGCTGTTCGAGGCGATCGCCTGGCCGATCATGAACATCTTCGGCAACTCGTTCTTCTCGATCGCCGCGCTGGCCGCCGGCGCACCGAGCTTCGTGCTGTACTGGTGGCTGTTGTTGACCTGGCTGGATCTCGCCGCGGCGCTCCACACCGTGGCCATGGAGGAGGAGGATCTCCGCCTGGTGCCGATGGCGATCCTGTATCGCTTCTTCTTCATCACGACGGTGGACGTGGCGAAGCTGTGCGCCACCGTCGAGGAATTCCTCAACGTCAAGATGAGCTGGGGCAAGCTCCAGCGCGCGGGCCGCATCTAGCGCCCGCGCTCGGCGTCACCTGGCCTCAGCGGAGTGGATCATGGATATCAACGTACTGCTTTCGACGGTGGTGCTCGTGTCGTTCATCGTCACCATCGTGCTGGCGGTCGGCAGCTATCTCGCCTTCAAGGGCCGCGAGCATCGCCGCCCCGAGCCCGAGCTTGCGCCGCGCCATGGTGAGCCGGTGTTCTTCGAGCGCATCTATCTGCAGGTCAGGAAGGACGACGACGAACCGCAGATGGTGGCGATGTAGCGATCGGCCGCGCGAAGGACCGGCAGCGGATCGATCGCTTTGCCCTTCGACCAACGTCGCACGTCGGCGCTCCGCAGAATCCCGAAATGCAGATGTGGGGCGTTCGCGGACGCGTTGCCGGTCGAACCGACGTAGCCGATCAACTGACCGCGCTCGAGGCTCTGGCCATTTCGCAGCCCCGCCGCGTAATGGTCGAGATGCGCATACATCAGGATGAATCGCTCTGACGAGTCGGCGGCGTAGACCATCAGTCCACCGGCGACGCTCGTGAACAGCTTGAGCACGCGGCCCTTGGCCGCCGAATGAATCGGCGTGAAGCGCGGCGCCATGATGTCCAGTGCTTCGTGCCGTCGCAGCCCGCCCGCGCGAGGCGCGTCGAAGTTGCTGCGCAGCGAGTCCGGATCGATGCCGCTCAGGGGCATCGCGAGCTCGTGCGCGAGCAGGGCGAGATCGTCGCTGGTCACGGTCTCGGTACCGCTCGGAGCAACGGGCACCACCTCTCCGGTCGCAATTTCGTTGCGGGGAGCCGGTGTCGATGCGTGGGTGCTCGGCCCTGTGGGCGTCGTCGGGGCTGCGACAGGCTCGCGACCTGCGCCGGCCGAGGCGAAGACGATTGCGACGACCACGGCGCACTGCACGTAGCTGATCGCTTCGATCCGCCCGGCATCGCGGACATTCGGTTGGGCGCGTCGAAACCGCCAGCGAATCAGCGTCGTCATCGGCCAGACCTCGAGCGCGAGGATGGCGACGAACAACACCATCTTCACGTAGAACGCAGCGTCCACGGCGTAATAGGTGGCGCCCCTTCCGGCTCGCCCGAACAGACTCCAGAGCCCGGTTGATAGCCAGAGTATCGCGGCCGCGCCCCACCAGCCTTCTCCGACGAACGCGCGGCGGAGCGCCCGCGGATCGCCGCCATCGTGAAGCGAGTCATGGAGCGCCCGGCCGCGCGACCACACGCCGCCCAGGCCCATCGCGAGCGCGAGGACGTGCAGACCCGCCAGGACCGACCAAGTGTCGAGCACGCGATGCCACTTGGCATGAGCCGGGCCGCGCCAGCCGCGCCTGGCAGACTTCACGCCAGCCAAGGCGCCGCCGTGGGCGGAACGAGGCTAGTGTGGACCCGGCGACCCGCCCGGCCGCTGCATCCCGCGCACGAAGTCCACGCGCAACTCCGTCCAGCCGTCGACCTGGTAGTACTCCACGCGCAGATCGTGCACGCCGCCGCGCAACGTCGCCGTGTCGACGATGGACTCGTGCGGCGTCCAATCGTCGATCGCGAGTCGGCCGTCGATCCACACGCGAATGGCGTCGTCGCTGATCGCGCGGAGCGTGTATGTCCCCGGTGCGAGCGCGACCCGGCTCGTGGCAACGATCGCGAACTTGTCGCGCGGAACGGCTTTGATGGTCGGCGAATACCAGAGATAATCGAGTCGCGACGTGCGCTGACTGGCGATCGGCGCGCGGTCCGTGATGCGGCGGAATGCATCCGGCCTGCTGCGTGGATCGGTGCTGTCGCTCCAGGCGTAGAACCGCACGTCCCAGGTCGTGTTGGGCGTCAGGCGCTCGTACCAGAATTGGTACGAGCGTCCGGCGGCAATGCGTTCGCCGCGCGGCGATGTGATCGGCTGCCGCCCGCGATACTCGAGTGTCAGCCTCCAATCGTCCCGCCCCGGTATTGGACTCACGACGATCGTATCGCCGATCGTTCCGTGATCCTTGGAGAGACGCTCGATGCCGCGGCGCGCGGCCACGCGCCAGCTTCCCGCGGGACCCAGCACGCGCAGCGGAAGCGGCGTGCGCCGCGAGCTGTCCACAGGCCAGAGCAACGGTGATTGCCAGTCGTACGGGCCCCAGTCAGTCACGATCATCGCCGAGCGGTCACGTCGCGCCAGCGAATCGCCGAACGCGCTCCACGCGCCGGCGATCGGCGCCGGCGCGAGCGAGTCGCGGTCGCTGCGCGGCCACGCCGTAGAACGGCGAGGCGTGCTCGTGCCCGTCTCGTTGCCCTGGATGACAACTGACGCCGTATCCTTGAGCGCGAAAGCTGAATCGACGCGCGCCATTCGATTGTCCGAGACGGTCGACTCGCGCGTATCGGAGATCCGCATGCCGACGCGCGCACTGTCGATCCGGTTCCGCACAATCGTATAGCCGATGCTGCGGGTGTCGCGATGCTTGGGGTAAACCCAATCCGATGGCTCGACGCGATTGGCCCAGAGCTGAACGGCGGTCACGTGAGCGTCGAACACGTTGCCGATGATGTCGTTCTTCTGTCCGTGTTCGATCGCGATGCCGATGCGATTGCGCGAAAAGTCGTTGTCGACGATCCGCGACTCGTAGCTGTAGCCGCCCCACATCCCGTAATCGGACCCCTCGGCGCGG
>DATJIZ010000153.1:0-4931 GCA_035492735.1 Gemmatimonadaceae bacterium
GCGTGAAGGCCATCAAGCCCTCGGTGCTCGTCGGCATCAGCCCGTTCGGGATCTGGCGCTCCGGCACTCCGAGCGGCGTCACCGGGCTCGATGCATACAGCGAGATCTACGCGGATTCACGGCGCTGGCTCGCGGAAGGATGGATCGACTACATCGTGCCGCAGCTCTACTGGGAAGTGAACGGCGAGCAGAATCGGTTCCGGGCCCTCGACGCCTGGTGGCGCTCGGAGAATCCGCGCGGCCGGTACATCTGGCCGGGCCTATACACGTCCCACGTGTACGGCGGCGCCGATGCCTGGCCAGACGCCGAGATCAAGACTCAGATCACGACGATCCGGGAGTCGCGCGCCGGCACGACGGACGTGCCCGGGCACGTGCACTTCCGGCTGAGCGCGTTGTTCGCCGACAACGACCGCCTCGCGAACGAGCTCGCGTCTTCGTACGAGGATCGCGCGATCGTGCCGCCGTTCCCGTGGCTCGGCGCGCAAACTCCCGGCGCGCCGCTCGTGAACGTCGCGCCCGGCGACGGCCCGGCCAGCGTCAGCGTTGCTCCGGGCGACAGCGTGGCCGTGCGGTGGTGGCTGGTGCAGACCCGCAGCCTCACCGGCGCGTGGACCACGACGCTGCGCCCCGCTGGTCCGGGGACCACGCGCGATTCGTTCAGCGTCCCCGACGCGGCCGAAGTCGCGATCACCGCGATCGGTGCGACCGGCATCGCGAGCGCGCCGTCGCTCCTTGCGCTCGGCGGCTGACTTGGGCTGCAGGTGCCGAGCGCGCCGCATCGCGCTCTGAGTGGGGAATCAGCGCGTCCGGAGTAGCTGCACTCAACCATCGGTGCGAACTTACTCCGGACTCCACTCGACTCTGCCGATCAACGCCCTGATAACATGACTCGCCGACTGATTGTCGCCGGATTGTGCATCATCGTTCCTCAACTTCTGTCTGCCCAGCGGTCGCGCGCCGCGGCCCGCGAGCAGCCCGCCGCGACGCTCGATTCGGCTCGTTACGCGAGAAGCGCGCGTGAGTTGCGCGGACTTCGCTGGCGGCTCGTCGGGCCGTTTCGTGGTGGGCGGGCCGTGGCGGTCGTCGGCGATCCCGTCAATCGGAACACGTTCTACTTCGGCTCGGTCGACGGCGGAGTGTGGAAGACGACCAATGGCGGAACGAGCTGGCGCAACGTGACGGATGGCGTATCGAACATTGCGTCGGTCGGCGCCATCGCCGTCGCGCCGTCCGATCCGAATGTGATCTACGTGGGCGGCGGCGAGGCCGATCTTCGTGAAGACTGGACGTACGGCGATGGCATGTACCGCTCGACCGACGCCGGACGAACGTGGACGCACCTCGGACTCGACGACGCGCACCACATCGCGCGGATCGTCGTCGACCCCCGGGATCCCGATCGGGTTGTGGTCGCGGCGGTAGGCCACGCCAGCGGGCGAAACACGACGCGCGGCGTGTTTCGTTCGGTGGACGGTGGCAAGAGCTGGCAGCGGGTGCTTTACGCCAATGACTCGACGGGCGCGATCGACGTCGCGATGGATCCGAGCAATCCGCGCATCCTGTACGCCGCACTGTGGCACATGCAGCGGACTCCCTGGGGTTTCACGGCCGGCAGCGGCAGCCTGTGGAAGAGCACCGATGGCGGCGACACGTGGCGCGATCTCACGGGCAATCCGGGGATTCCGAAGAATCCACTGGGCAGGATCGGCATCTCGGTCTCGGCGGCGAACCCGCTGCGAGTCTACGCCAACATCGAGTGCCCGCCCGAGGATTCGACCGGCGGCATCTTCCGGTCCGACGATGGCGGCGCGAGCTGGCAGCGTGTGAACGGCGATCAGCGATGGATGGTGCGGCCATGGTACTACAACGTGGTCACCGCTGATCCGGCCGACACCAATACCGTGTACGCCATGAATCTGTCGACGTGGAAGTCGACCGACGGCGGCCGGACCTTCACGCGCCTGCGCGTGCCGCACGGCGACACGCACGAGCTGTGGGTCGATCCGCACGATGGCCGCCGCATGATCAGCGGAAACGACGGCGGCGCGACGATCAGCTTCGACGGCGGCAGCACGTGGTCGTCGGTCATGAATCAGCCGACCGCCCAGTTCTATCACGTCGTGGCGGACGACCAGTGGCCATACCGGATCTACGGCGCGCAGCAGGACAACACCACGGTGTCGATTCGCAGCCGGTCGGACAACGGCGTGATCACCACCGAGGACTGGTATCCCGTGGGCGGCGGCGAGTCGGGCTACATCGCGCCCAAGCCGGGCAATCCGAACCTCGTGATCGCGGGAACGTACACTGGAACGATGACGCGCTACGATGTGCGCACGAAGCAGAGCAAGGACATCTCGGTCTGGCTGAACAACTATGACGGCTGGCCGGCGCTCGACGTGCCGAATCGGTTCCAGTGGACCTACCCGATCGTTTACTCGCGGCACGATCCGCGGGTGCTGTATACCACCGCCAATCGCGTGTTCAAGTCGACGAACGACGGCGACAGCTGGCAGCCGATCAGCCCCGACCTCACGCTGCACGATCCGCGAACCCTCGGACCGGCCGGCGGACCGATCACCTACGACATGACGGGCACGGAATGGTACGCGACGATCTTCGCGTTCGCCGAATCACCGCGCAGCCCCGACGTGTTGTGGGCCGGATCCGACGATGGGCTCATCCACCTCACGCGCGACGGCGGCAGGAACTGGGCGAACGTCACGCCGCCCGCGATCGCGAGGTTCACGCGCATCTCGATTATCGAGCCGTCGCACTTCGATCCGGGAACGGCGTACGTCGCCGCGAATCGATATCAGCTCGACGACTTCCGGCCGTACTTGTACAAGACCTCTGATTACGGAAAGACTTGGACGTCGATCGACGCGGGCATTCCCGACGGCGCGTATACGCGCTCCATCCGTGAGGATCCGGTGCGGCGCGGCCTCCTCTATGCCGGCACCGAGACGGGCGTGTACTACTCGCCGGATGACGGCGCGCATTGGCACCCGCTGCAGCTCAACTTGCCGCGCGCGTCCGTTCGCGACCTCGCCGTCCACGGGTCCGACCTGATCGCCGCGACCCACGGCCGTGCGATGTGGGTGCTCGACGACATCTCGCCGCTTCGCGAGCTTACGGACGCAGTCCGAAGCGCCGACGTTCATCTGTTCGCTCCCGATACCGCCGTCCGGTTCGGCGGTGGTCATGCCGCGACGCTCTCGGCCGGCGAGAATCCGCCCGACGGCGTGATCGTCGACTACTGGCTCAAGAGCGCGCCGGGCGAGCGCGACAGCCTCCGACTCGAGTTCGTGGACGCGAGCGGCAAGGTGATCCGTCACTTCTCGAGCGCGCCGCCGGCCGACTCGGTCAAGTCGGCGGCGTTCGCGCGGATGATCGCCGACTCTTCCGGTGCGGCGGCGAAGAGCGCGGGAAGACAGCCGAGCGACACGACCGCGAACAAGCCGCGGGGCTCGCGCGAGTTGGAAGACGACACGCTCGCCTTCACGCCGAGCGATTCGATCGTTACCAGGCGACTCGGGCTCAATCGCTTCGTGTGGGACCTGCACTATCCCGACACGCGGCAGGTCAAGGACGTCGTGAACGACGAGGGCTCGACGCGCGGACCGGTGCTCGCGCCGGGGCGCTACACTGTGCGGCTCACCGCCCGCGGCCAAACGTACACCCAGCCGTTCGTCGTTCGCGGTGACCCGCGGCTCGAGACGACGCAAGCGGATTACGACGCACAACTCGCGCTCGCGCTCCAGGTCCAGAGCAAGACGAACGAGCTCTCCGATGCCGTCAAGCGCATCCTCGACATCGAGCACGCGCTGGCCGAGCGGGTCGGCGCGGCCAAGGGACAGTCGTACGACAAGCGGGTGAGCGACGCCGTGAAGCCGCTGCACGACAAACTCGAGGCCGTGCGCGATTCGCTGGTCGAGATCCACTCGCACGCCGACGAGATCACGCTGCACTATCCCATCCGCTACTACAACATGCTGCTGTCGCTGGCCGGCATGGTGCAGAGCGCCGACGCGGCGCCCACGGAGCAGGAGGGCGCGATCTACCGTGACATCGCGCCAAAGGTCGATGCACAGATCGCGCGACTGCGTGCGATCGAGGGCACGGACTTGGCAGCATTCAACACGCTGCTGCGCGAGCTCAACGTACCGGCCGTCGTCGTCGCGCCGCCGCCGATCATTCCGTGATGCGCGCCGCGGTCATTACGCGCGCCGGCGGCCCGGAGGTGCTGGCGATTGAACAGCGCCCCCGGCCGATCCCGCGTGCCAACGAGGTCCTCGTTCGCGTTCGCGCGTCGGCGCTGAACCGCGCCGACCTCGCGCAGCGCGAGGGTCACTATCCGGCGCCGCCAGGCTCGCCGCCCGACATCCCCGGACTCGAGTTCGCGGGTGAAGTCGAGGCGCTCGGTGAGGACGTGCGCGGGTGGCGCGAAGGTGATCGCGTCTTCGGGATCGTCGGCGGCGGCGGCAACGCGGAGTACCTCGTCGCGGACGCCGCGACGCTGGCGCGAATGCCCGATCGCCTGTCGTGGGCCGAGGCCGCGGCCGTGCCTGAAGTGTTCATGACCGCTCACGACGCGCTCGTGACGCAGGCACAGGTTCAGCGAGGCGAAAGCGTGCTGATTCACGCCGTGGGAAGCGGCGTCGGGCTGGCCGGGACGCAGCTCGCCCGCGCCTGGAGCGCGAGGCCGTTCGGCACCGCGCGTACGGCCGGAAAGATCGAGCAGGCACGCGAGTACGGATTGGAGGACGGCGTCGCGGTCACCGCGGATCCCGACGAGTTCGTGTCACATGCAGAACGATGGACAGACGGGAAGGGAATCGATGTGACCCTGGACCTCGTCGGCGGCGCGTACCTGCCGGCGGACGTTCGCGCGGCGGCGCTGCGCGGCCGAATCATGATCATCGGGA
>DATJIZ010000154.1:0-8877 GCA_035492735.1 Gemmatimonadaceae bacterium
TGATCGGCGCCGCGCTCGTCGCGTTGCACTGCATAGACAGCTTCTGGATCGTGATGCCGGGACTCGTTCCAGTGCGCTGGTGGACGGTGCTGGTCACCGCGGCAAGCTTGGGCCTGCTATCGGCCGCTGTCGTCGCGCCGATGCGCCTGCGCCGTCGAGCCCTGCCGGCGCGAACATTGCCCCCCAATCGTCTGCGGGGTCAGCCCGGCTGAGACGGCGAAGCAATCGTCGCCAGCATCCTTTCTCGCGGAGGACGCATCGATGAACGCAGTAACAACGCAGCGTGCCCGCGTGCATCCGCTAACGGCCGTCGGAACGACATTCACCGTCGCGTTCGTGGCCGGTCGCGCCGGCCGCTAGTTCTCGACGCATGCTGCGCGCCCGGCACCTCGTCGGATCGTCGCATGCGCCGGAGTGGCCGGTCGAGCCGTCACCGACTGATGCGCGCACGTCGGCGCGATGGACCACCGGAAACAAGGACGGCGTGGGGACCACGCCTGGCGCAAAGAGCCGCGTTTGGTTCACGCTGGCGCGTGGCGTCGTCACGGAGGTGTTCTACCCGTCCGTCGACAGTCCCAACCTACGGCAGTTGAGCATCATCGTCGTGGCAGGCGGCCGCACATTCGTCGACGGCACGACCCACGAGTACACGGTACGCTCGCTGCGGCGATGGGCGCCTGGATACGAGGTGGCGTCCGTCGTTCCATTCGATGGCCTGCAGTTGCACAAGACGATCATTACGGATCCCGGTCGCGCCGTCCTGCTTCAACGCACGCGGCTCGTGGGCGGCGCCTCGAGCACCAGCACTGCCCGGCTCTTCGTCGTACTCGAGCCGCATCTCGACAACAGCGCAGACGCGAACGACGCATGGGCTGGCGAATACAAGGGTGCTCATGCCCTTCTGGCGCGCGGCGCGCACACCGCGCTCGCCCTGCTCTGCTCGCGCCCACTCGCGAACGGAGCGAGCGCGTTCGTCGGCTCTGACGATGCGGTTGCCGACATTCGCGCACATGGCGAGTTGACGTGCCGGCGCGGGTCAGTCATGAGCGGCAACGTGCAGCTTGCCGCGGAAGTGATACTGGACGACGCGCGCGAATTCGTCGTTGCGCTGGGTTTTGGCGGGTCGCCTGACCACGCCGCCCAGCAGGCTCGCGCCTCGTTGCACGGAACGTTCGATGCCGCGCGGCGCCGATACGTCCGGGAATGGCGGCGCCACCATGCGCATCTGGGGCACGTGACGAACGGCCACGCGCCTCGCGTCGACAAGGTCTTCGACGCCAGTGTCGTGGTGATTCGAGCGCATCGCGACAAGGAGAGTACGGGCGCCGTCATCGCCAGCATGGCAATTCCGTGGGGCGACGCGCACGGTCATCAGCGCGCCGGCGGTTATCACCTGGTGTGGCCGCGCGATCTGGTCGAGTCCGCGGGAGCGCTGTTGAGCGTCGGGCGGGACGCCGAGGCGCGACGCACGCTCCTGTACCTCATGAGCACGCAGGAGGCCGACGGTGGCTGGCCGCAGAACATGTGGCTCGATGGGAGCGCCTCCTCGCGCGGCGTTCAGCTGGACGAGGTCTCACTGCCGATCCTGCTCGCACGGATGCTTCAACGACATGGCGCGCTCGGCGCGCTCGATCCCTGGCCGATGGTACGAGCAGCGATCGGATTCATCGTCCGCGCCGGTCCGGTGACCCCCGAGGATCGGTGGGAGGAGGAGGGCGGCTACTCCGCGTATACGATCGCCGCCGAAGTCGCCGCGCTCATCGCGGCATCCACGTTCGCGCGCGACGCCAACGAAGACGCGCTCGCCCGCTATTTGTGCGAGACCGCTGACGAATGGGTCGATTCGCTGGATGCATGGACCTACGTTCGCGGAACGGCGCTCGCCGAGCGGTGCGACGTGGACGGCTACTACGTGCGGCTGACGCCGCCGGTCGCCGTCGGCCAGAGTCGCCGCGCAGCGCTGGGCACTCCGCTGCGGTTGCTCAACCAACGATGCGCCGACGTCTCGCTGCCGTTCGAGGATGTCGTGAGCCCCGACGCGCTGGCCCTCGTGCGCTTTGGCCTCCGGGATGCGAACGATCCGCGCATCCGCAACACCGTCGCGGTCATCGACGCGGAGCTCAAGACCGTCACGAAGCGCGGCCCGGCCTGGCACCGTTACACGCGCGATGGCTATGGCGAGCGACCCGACGGGACGCCGCACGTCGGTTGGGGCGTGGGGCGTGCGTGGCCGCTGTTGACCGGGGAACGCGGCCACTACGAGTTGCAGCGCGGCAGAGCTGATCGGGCGAAGCGGCTGCTGCGTATCATGGCTGCGCAGGCGAGCCGCGCCGGCATGCTGCCGGAGCAGATTTGGGATGCGGCCGACATTCCCAGTCGTTGGCTCGTCAATGGAGGGCCGACCGGGTCGGCGTCGCCGTTGGTCTGGGCACACGCCGAGTTTCTCAAGCTCCATCGCTCGATCGGCGACGGGCACGTGTTCGATCGTCCCGCCGATGCAGCGGCGCGCTACGAGGTGCGGGCATCGACAGCCATGCGTGTCGCATGGCGATACGACCGTCGGGTGGCATGCGTTCCAGCACGCACGACGGTCCGCGTCGAAAGCACCGACTTGCGCGCCGTCGAATGGCGAGTGGCATCGAGCGAGCGACATGGCCACAGCGATGCATGCGACCCAGGCATCGGCATGAGCTACACCGATCTGCCGACGAGCGAGCTGCCGGAGGGAGCCATCGTGCACTTCCGGGTTCGAGGTACGCGTGACAATCGCGACGACGATCGCGAATACAGCGTGCGCATCGGCGCGGAGACGGCATAGGATGTCACGTGACAGCGCCATTCAGCGTGTGAGCGCGACCGCGTACCGCATCCCGACCGACGGCCCGGAGTCTGACGGGACGATTCGCTGGTCATCGACGACGATCGTCGTCGTCGAGGTTGCCGCAGCCGAGGCCGTCGGGATCGGCTACACGTACGCCGACGCGAGCATCACCAGCTTCATCCAAACCGTGCTCGCACCAGCAGTCTCGAGGTGTGACGCGCTGGCGACGACTGGCATCTACGACACGCTCGTTCACACCGTACGCAACGTCGGTCGGCCAGGGCTGGCCGCCGCCGCGATCTCAGCCGTGGATGTTGCCGTGTGGGACCTCAAGGCGCGGCTGCTCGGCGTCTCGATGATCTCCCTGCTCGGACGCACGCGCGCCCGCATCGCCGCATACGGCAGCGGCGGATTCACTTCGTACGATGACGCTCGCCTGCGCGAGCAACTCGGCCGTTGGGTTCACGAGGACGGTTGCAACGCGGTCAAGATGAAAGTCGGGCGCGAGCCGGCGTGCGACCCGGACCGCGTCGGCGCGGCGCGCCAGGCCATCGGCGACGACGCCGAGCTGTTCGTCGACGCCAACGGCGCGTACGAGCGCAAGCAGGCGCTCGCGTTCGCCGAACGGGTGGCGCCGCTCGGCGTTACCTGGTTCGAGGAACCGGTATCGTCCGACGACCGCGAAGGCCTGCGCTTACTGCGCGATCGCGCGCCCGCCGGTATGCGCATTGCGGTCGGGGAGTACGGCTACGACGCGTTCTACTTTCGGCGCCTGCTCGAGTCCGGCGCGTGCGACGTGCTGCAAGCCGACGCGACGCGGTGTGGCGGCGTGACCGGTTTTCTCCAGGCCGCGGCGCTGGCCGACGCCTGGAACGTGCCGCTCTCCGCGCATACCGCGCCATCGCTCCATACGTCGCTGTGTTGCGCGGCCGGCCGCGCGATCAACGTCGAGTACTTCTACGACCACGCGCGCATCGAACGGATGCTGTTCGACGGTGCGCGCCAGGTGCACGACGGGCAGCTCGAGCCCGACGACTCGCGGCTCGGCTTGGGATTGGAATTGAAGCGGCGTGATGCCGCACGCTTCGCCGCGTGAACGTTCACCAGGAATCGTGTCATGACGCAGACTGCTGCACAGGTACTGATCGACACCCTCGTCGACGACTGGGGCGTGAAGCACATCTTCGGACTGCCTGGCGACGGCATCAACGGAATCATGGAGGCGCTCCGCCGGCGGCAGAAGGACGTGACCTTCGTACAGGTGCGCCACGAGGAGGCCGCCGCCTTCGCGGCGTGCGCCTACGCCAAGTTCACGCGCGGGCTCGGCGTCTGCCTCGCGACCTCCGGCCCGGGCGCCATCCATCTCCTGAACGGCCTCTACGACGCGAAGCTCGACGGCGCGAGCGTGCTCGCGTTGACCGGCCAGACGTATCACGACTTGATCGGCACGTTCTATCAGCAGGAAGTGAATCTCGTGCAGTTGTTCAGTGATGTCGCGGTCTACAACCACGAGGTGCGATCGGTCGCCCAGCTCGACGCCCTGGCTCACGAGGCCGTCAAGGCGTCGCTGCACCGGCGCGGCGTCGCGCACTTGTCCTTTCCCACGGACCTCCAGAACGAGCCGGCGCCGTCGACCTGGGTGCGCCGCGGCCGCGCGTCGCACAAGCCGATGGGACACACCAACGCGGCGTGGACGGCGGCCCATCCGCTGCCACCCGACGATGCGCTCCAAGCAGCCGCCGACCTGCTCGTCGAGGGCAAGAAGCCGGCGATGCTCGTCGGCGCCGGCGCACTCGATGCCGGCGACCTCGTCGCCGCCGTCTCCGAGCGGCTGAATGCGCCGATCGCCCACGCGTACCTCGGCAAGGCCGTGCTGCCGATGGCGCACCCGAATCACATGGGCGGCGTCGGCCTGCTCGGCGATCGGCCGGGCATTCTGGCGCTGGCCCAATGCGATACGTTGCTGATCGTCGGCAGCTCGTTCCCATACGAGAACTATTATCCCAAACCGGGACAAGCACGCGCCGTTCAGATCGACATCGATCCGGCGCGGATCGGGCTCCGCTATCCCGTCGACGTCGCGCTGCCCGGCGATGCCCGCGCGACGCTCGAGGCGCTGCTCACGCGACTCCAGGGCAGCACCAACGGCGCCGAGTGGCTCGAGCAACTGCAGAGTGAGAAGGCCGACTGGCAGAAGGTACTCCGCAAGAAGTCGGAGCACGATGGCAAACCGATGTGGTCCGAGCGTGTCGCGTCGGAGTTGAACGCGCATCTGCCGGATAACGCCATTCTGTGCGGCGATTCAGGCACCAACACCACGTACTTCGCCCGCCACCTCGAGGTGCGACGCGGCATGATGGCGTCGGGCTCGGGCAACCTCGCCACCATGGCATCGGGTTTTCCGTACGCGATCGGTGCGTCGTTCGCGTTCCCCGACCGCCGCGCCGTGGCGTTCGTCGGCGATGGCGGCTTCACGATGTTGATGGGCGAGATGCTCACCGCCGTGAAATACAAGCTCCCCCTCGTGGTCGTCATGCTGCGAAACGACTACCTCGGTCAAATCCGCTGGGAGCAGATGGCCTTCGTGGGCAATCCGGAATTCGGCGTCGAGCTGTACAACCCGCATTCGTTCGCGGATTGGGCGCGCAACTGCGGCGCGCTCGGCATCAAGGTCGACGAGCCAGCGGATCTGGCCAACGCGTTTCAGCAGGCGTTCGCCAACACGACCGGCCCGTCGCTGATCGAGTGCGTCGTCGATCCGAACGAAGCGCCACTACCGCCGATCACGTCGGCGGAGCACGCCGTGAACTTCATGCGGGCAATCGTGCGCGGACAAAAGGACCCGGTCCGGATCGGGCTGACGATGTTCCGCGACAAGCTCGACGAACTGCTCGTCCAGGGCGTCGGCGCCATTCCCGGGCCCGAGGGAGCCGATTCCGACGACAACGGCGACGGGAAGCGATCCAAGAAGTGATGCACGTCTTTCGATTCGACCACGACGACCAGGAACATAGAGGAGTGATGGCAATGGATACGGACACCCGAACGACCAGCATCGGTGAGGCGGCAGCCAAGGGCGCGCTTGCCGGTCTGGCTGGCGGCGTCGCGTTGATGCTCACCGAGCAGACCGGCCGGCGGACCATTCTGCCCGTAGGCGCCGACACGACGTCCACGGCGGCACAGGCGGTCAAAGCCGCCGCATCCGAACACGACAGGTCACCGTCTCGTCGGACCGCGGAGATCACCGGCGCCACGATCGAGCTGGCATGGTGCGCGGCGCTGGGCGCCGCGTTCGGAGTCCTCCACAGCCGACTGCGAACGCCGGCCATCGTCGATGGACTCGCGTTGGCGGCGCTTGCATACGTCGCGACGAACAGCTCGAAGGGCGTTCTGCCGCGCATCGGCATGACGCCCCCGCTGCACCAGAACGTCGAGGAAGCGGCCATTCCCATCGCGTCGCATGTCGCGTTCGGCGTCACCACGGCGGCGGTATTCGAGGCGACCGTGTAGCGCGAGGCCACGATGGACGAACTACGCGCTCATCCGGCGCCGGCGCGGACCGACGCCGTCAACCGCGGCAACGTCGACTGTGACGCACTTGCCGCGGCGCTGCGCAGTCGCATCGCCGGTGAAGTGCGGTTCGCCGATGGCGACCGTGCGCTCTACGCCACCGACGCGTCGAACTACCGCCAGGTGCCGATCGGCGTCGTGCTGCCGCGCAGCGCCGACGATGTCATTGCCACGGTCGCCACCGCGCGCGAGTTCGGCGCGCCGATTCTGATGCGCGGCGGCGGGACGAGTCTCGCCGGCCAGACGTGCAACGTTGCCGTCGTCATCGACAGCAGCAAACACTTCAACCGCATCATCGACATCGACGTCGAGCGCCGGCGAGCGCGCGTCGAACCGGGCCTCGTGCTGGACGACCTGCGCGACGCAGCGAAGCGACATGGGTTGACGTACGGTCCTGATCCGGCGACCCACAACCGCTGCACGTTGGGGGGAATGCTCGGCAACAACTCGTGCGGCGTGCATTCCGTGATGGCCGAGTTCTACGGCTCCGGACCCATGACGGTCGACCAGGTGGACGAGCTCGAAGTGCTCACCTACGAGGGTGACCGATTCACGGTCGGAGCAACGTCAGACGCGGAATACGAGAATATCATCAAGGCTGGCGGTCCACGGGCCCGCATTTACCAGTCGCTCCGCGAGCTGCGCGACCGATATGCCGAGAACATTCGTCGGGCTTTCTCGCGCAACCTGCTGCGACGCGCGTCCGGGTTCAATCTCGAGTGGCTGCTGCCGGAGTGCGGCTTCAACGTCGCGCGGGCGCTGGTCGGCACGGAGGGGACGTGCGTCGCGATCCTCTCGGCCACGGTGCGACTCATGCCGGCGATGCCGCACCGCGCGCTGCTCGCGCTGGGCTACGGCGACGTCCTGGCGGCGGCCCGCGACGTCACGTGGGTGCGCGAGCTCCAGCCGGTCGCGCTCGAGGGCATGGACGATCAGCTCATCGAGCAAATGAAGAAGGCCAGGATCCATCCGGAGGACACGACGCTCCTGCCGGACGGTCGCGCGTGGCTGATCGTGGAATTCGGCGCCGACACAAAGGAAGAAGCTGATGAGCGCGCGCACGCCGCTGCCGAGCAGATCCGCCGTCGTCGCGACGCGCCAACGGTCAAGGAGTTCGATGACCCCTCGAATGAGCACAAGCTTTGGGAAGTGCGCGAGTCGGGGTTGGCAGCCACGGCGTTCATTCCGGGCCAGCCGGCCGCGTGGCCTGGATGGGAGGACTCGGCCGTGCCCGTGGAGCATTTGGCCGACTACCTCGCCGACCTTCGGAGTCTCATGCAGCGCCATGGCTATGACGCGGCGCTCTACGGGCACTTTGGACAGGGGCTCGTACACTGCCGGCTCAACTTCGATCTCGAGACGCCGCATGGGCTCGAGAACTATCGCGCCTTCATGCGCGAAGCCGCGGTGCTCGTGACGCAGAAGTATGGCGGCACGCTGTCCGGTGAGCACGGCGACGGTCAGGCTCGCGGCGAGTTCCTTCCGATCATGTACGGCGACACGATGATGCAGGCGTTCCGTGAGTTCCACGGCATCTGGGACCCGCACGACGGCATGAATCCGAACAAGACGATCGCCGGCTACACGTGCACCGAGAACCTGCGGCTGGGAGTGAACTACCGCCCGCCGCAGCTACCCACGCGGTTCGACTATCCAATCGACGACCATCGCTTCTCGCACGCGACGATTCGCTGCGTCGGTGTCGGACTGTGTCGGCGGCACGAGGGCGGAACGATGTGCCCCAGCTACATGGTGACCCGCGACGAAAAGCACACGACGCGTGGGCGCGCCCATCTGCTGTTCGAGATGCTGCAGAACGGCCCGATCGACCGTGGCTGGAAGAGTGAGGAGGTCAAGTCGTCGCTGGATCTGTGTCTCGCCTGCAAAGGGTGCAAGGGCGACTGCCCGGTGCACGTCGACGTCGCGACGTACAAGGCGGAGTTTCTCTCGCATTACTACCGTGGCCGGCTGCGGCCGCGTCACGCCTACGCGTTCGGACTCATTCATTGGTGGGCGGATCTCGCCTCGAAGGCGCCGAACGCCGTCAACTTCGTCACGCACGTGCCAGGGCTGTCATCGATCGCCAAGCGTGCGGCCGGGATGGCGCCGAGCCGAACGATTCCGCGCTTCGCGCCGCGCACCTTCTCCGACTGGTTCACGGCGGGGCGTGACGGTGGCGCGCACGCCAATGCGCCGCGTCGCGTCATTCTGTGGCCCGACACGTTCAACGACCACTTCTATCCGGAATCACTCGCCGCGGCGGCCGACATCCTCGAGAGCACGGGCTGGACGGTGGTGCTCCCCAAGGCGGGGCTGTGCTGCGGCCGGCCGCTCTACGACTACGGCATGCTGGGCCAGGCGCGCCGCCAGCTCCGCGGCATTCTACGCGCGCTCCGCGAGGAGATTGCCGCCGGCACCCCCGTCGTCGGTCTCGAGCCGAGCTGCGTATCGGTCTTCCGCGACGAGTTGACGCAGATGCTTCCGGG
>DATJIZ010000155.1:0-5153 GCA_035492735.1 Gemmatimonadaceae bacterium
GACACCGTTCGACGAGCGGAAGCGGTCGATCAGGTTACCCGCCGCCCCGCCGCACGCCAGACCGAGTGCGAGCACCCGGAGTGTGTCGCCGGGCGCGCTCGTCCGATACAAGCGCCACAGGATGTAGAGCGCCACGACGGCGAACGCGCCGAAGATGTACCGCGAGTTGTCGCCGAGCGACATGCTGAACGCCGCGCCGGGATTGAACGCGAGTGTGAACCGCACGACCTCGCCGATGATCGGATGCGGCACGTGCTGCGGCATGAGGTACCGAACGGCGAGGGCTTTCGTGATCACGTCGACCACGATCACGGCGACGACCGCGGTCCAGAAGACGCGGCCGTTCCTGGTCGAAGTGCTCATGTCGTACCCGTGTTACGAGAGCTCTCGCGGCTCGCCGCCCACGCTCGCGGCGGCCGGTACCGCGACGGTCCGCGCCTCGCTGTCCTCGCCCCACAGCACCCAGGCGAGCAGGAATGCCCCCAGGCTGACGGCCATGTCGGCGATGTTGAACGTCGGCCAGCGCGAATCTCCAAACCCGATGTCGATGAAATCCACCACCCCGTCGGGCGACCGAAGCCGATCGATCAGATTGCCCATCGCGCCGCCGCACACCAGCGCGAGCGCGAACGCGCGGGCAACGTCGCCCGGCCGGGTTGCCGCGTACAAGCGGCCGAGAATGACGAGGGCGACGATCGTCAGGATCATGAAGATCCATCGCGAATACGAGCCCAGGTGCAGCCCGAAGGCGGCGCCGGGATTGTGCACGAGGGTGAAGCGAACCCACTCGCCGTATACGGAGTGTGGCAAACCCTGCGGCAGCAGGCGAGTCGCCGCCAGCGACTTCGTCGAGAAGTCGACCGCGGCGACGACACCCATCACGGGCCAGAACAGCCCCGCGTTACTTCTTTGCATCTTCCTCCCGTTGCTTGCAGTCAATGCAGTACCGGGCGTGCGGTAGCGCGTCCAACCGCTCAAATGCAATCTCGTTGCCGCACTGGTGGCATTTCCCGAAGGTCTCCGGTGCCCGATAGAGACGGCGCAGGGCCTCGTCGATATGCCACAGGAATCGACCTTCCTGACTCGCGAACAGGAACGCCTTTTCGCGTTCCATCGCGTCGGTGCCCTGATCGGCCATGTGGAAGGAGTAGCTGCTCAAATCGCCATCGGCCGACTGCGGCGTCGCCCCAAAGGCTTCGTCGGCGCGCCCGAGCTCCTTCAGCACACGCTTGCGTTCGTCTTGCAACCGCTTCTCGAAGTGCTGTAGCGTCTTCTTGTTCATCGCCTTCGGCTTCTTTGCGCTGCTGGCGCTATTGGTCGTGGGCATTGCTGCTATATCCTGGTAATGGCCACCCGGGCCGTGGTCCCGTCGAGATCGATGTCGTGCATGTCGCGCTGTTGATCCTCTCCGGCTGCCGCGACGAACACGAGCTCGGCTGCCAGCACTTCATCGGCGATCCACGCGCCGTGCGCTCCGATCACCTCGTTCACCACCTGATCCCCCGCGACGGTCAGGGAGATCCGGTCGCTTACCGCGAGCCCCGCCTCCTTTCGCATACGTTGTACCCGACTGATCAGTTCTCGCGCGCAGCCTTCGCGCTTGAGCGCCGGTGTCACCGTCGGGTCGATCGCCGCGAAGAATCCGCCGTTCTCCTGTACGGCGAGCGCACCGCTCGCGCGGCGCATGATCGTCAGGTCGTCCGGTCCCAGCTCGTGCGACTCCCCATCAACGCTAACGACGAGCGGCTCACCGTGCTCGAACGCGCGCAGCTCGTCACCGCTGAACGCCGCGACCGCTTGCGCGGCGAGCGGGGTCCGCTTGCCGAATCTCTTACCCAACGAACGGAAATTCGGTTTCGCCTCGAGCGTCACGAGCGCGTCGCCCGATCGCGCAAACTCCACCTCCTTCACGTTCAGCTCCGCCGCCAGCAAGGGCACGAGCGGCGCCAGCGTACCTTCGTCCATCCCCGGTACCACACACACCATTCGCGAAAGCGGCTGCCGCACCTTGATTCCCACGTCCTCCCGCGCCGCGCGACCCAGTCGGGCGAGCGTTCGAATCGCTTCCATCGCCGCGTCCAGTGTCGGTTCGACCGCTTCGGCCCGAGCCACGAGGAACGGCGCCAAATGCACCGACGTTCCCGTCAGCTCGCGATGAATCCAATCGCTCACGAATGGCGCAATCGGTGCCAGCAGGCGACAAACCGACGTGAGAACCTCGTGTAACGTTGCGAACGCGGCCCGGTTGTCCTCGCTCTCGACGTCGTAATATCGCGACCGTGTAAGGCGCACATACCAGTTGGCCAGGTCGTCGTCGACGAACTCGATGATCGCCCGGGAGGCCGTGGTCGCGTCGTAGTCCTCGAGTGCCTGGTCGACCGTGCGCTCGAGCCGGGCCAACCGGGCGATCATCCAGCGATCGACCACCGGACGGGCGTGCACCGGCGGGTCCGCTTCCGACGGCGACCAGCCGAAATTGGCATATTGGGCGAAGATGCCGCTGTACACGTTCTTGAGCGTGCGCATGAAGCGGCCGGCCTGCTCGCCGATCAGCTTTTCATCGAACGGTCGCGTGACCCAGACGGCCGCCGCGGAAACGAAAAACAGCCGCACCGCGTCGGCCCCGTGCCGCCCCATCACCTCCCAGGGGTCGACGACGTTGCCGCGGCTCTTCGACATTTTCTGCCCGTTCGCATCGAGCACCTGGTCGTTCACCACTACGGCCTTGTACGGCGATGTCCGCGGCGCCGGTACGCGCGTCGATGGCCGCAGCGAGTGCTCGTGCCGGTCGCGCTCGTTCACGTCGGCGTTGTTCGGCAGCGCGTCCCCCAGACCGGTGGCGATCGCCAGGAGCGAATAGAACCAGCCGCGGGTCTGATCGACGCCCTCGGCGATGAAGTCCGCCGGGAACTGGCTGGCCATCTCCGCGCGATGCTCGAACGGATAGTGCCATTGGGCGAATGACATCGAACCCGAGTCGAACCAGGTGTCGATCACCTCGGTGACGCGACGCATCGTACCGCCACAGCCGGGCTTGTCGCAGCGCCACGCGAACGTATCGACGTTCGGCTTGTGCGGATCGAAGTCCTGACCGAGCGCGCCGCCACTCCGCGCCGCGAGCTCCTCGTAGCTGCCCAGGCACTCGACGTGGCTGTCATCGCGGTCGCACACCCACACCGGGAGCGGCGTTCCCCAGTAGCGATCGCGCGAGATGGCCCAGTCGATGTTGGTCTCGAGCCAATCGCCGAACCGCCCTTGACCGATGAACGGCGGATGCCAATCGACGCGCGCGTTGCGCGTGAGCATGGCGTCGCGGAACGCGGTCGTTCGCACGAACCACGACGTGCGCGCGTAATAGATGAGGGGCGTGCCGCACCGCCAGCAGTGCGGGTACGAGTGCGTCAGTCGTCCCGCCTTCCACAACACGCCGCGGCGCTTGAGTTCCTCGATGAGCAGCGGGTCGGCGTCCTTGACGAACAACCCACCCACCAGCGGCATCGATGATGGAAACTCGCCGCGCGCGCCGACCGGCTGCAGGAACGCGAGATTGTGCCGCCGGCCCGCGGCATAGTCGTCCTCGCCAAACGCCGGCGACATGTGGACCACGCCGCTGCCGTCCGCCGCCGAGACGAAATCCTCGCCGACGATGATCTCGTGCTCAGTCCCCGCCGGGAACTCCAGCCAATCGATCGGGCGACGATACCGCCGTCCGACGAGCGCGGTGCCGGAAAATGCATCCACGCGCTCCCACCGGTTGTCGTAGTCGTCGCCCAGCACGGCGCGAACCCGCGGCTCGGCGAGAATGAGCGTTCTCTTATCCGCGCCCTCCTCGCGGCGGCGCAGCTCGACGTACTCGAGATCCGGATGCACGGCCAGCGCCGTATTCGAGACGAGCGTCCATGGCGTCGTAGTCCAGACGAGGATTCGCTGCCCTGCCTCGCCCGCCGCCCGTCCGTCGTCCTCGAGATCCAGCGCGATGAACACACTTGGATCCTCGACGTCCTCGTAGCCCTGCGCGACCTCGTGGCTCGACAGCGCCGTGCCGCAGCGCGGGCAGTACGGCAGAATCTTGTGACCGCGGTAGAGGAGCTGCCTGTCGTACAGCGTCTTCAGCGCCCACCACACGCTCTCGACGTAGTCGTTCGTGTAGGTGACGTACGGGTGCTCGTAGTCGAGCCAGTAGCCCATGCGCGCGCTCAGCCGCTCCCAGTCGGCGCGGTATCGGAACACGCTCTCGCGGCACAGTCGATTGAACTCGGCGACGCCGAGCGCCTCGATCTGCTGCTTGCCGCTGATGCCGAGCTGCTTCTCGACTTCGATCTCGACCGGGAGGCCGTGGGTGTCCCATCCCGCCTTGCGCTGCACCCGGAAACCCTTCATCGCGCGATGGCGACAGAAGAGATCCTTGATCGTGCGCGAGAACACGTGGTGAATGCCCGGCCGGCCGTTCGCCGTCGGCGGACCCTCGAAGAACACGAACGATGGCGCGCCGTCGCGCGCGGCGAGCGTCTGCTGGAACAGATGCTCGTCGTCCCATCGCGACATCAGCTCGCGCTCGACGTCGTCCGCCGGCCGTTCCGGTGGCAGCGGCTCGTATCGGGTCGTGCTCGCCGCGGTCACAGGCGCTCCAGCACGCCGCGCACGACGGCGGCGAGCTTGGGCTCGGCCGCGTTGGCCGCGGCAATGATCCGCTCGACCGTTGCCGGCTCGAGCGCGTCGGGCAGACACATGTCCGTGACGATCGACATGCCCAGCACGCGCATGCCGCCGTGAATCGCGACGAGCACCTCGGGCACCGTCGACATGCCGACGACGTCCGCACCGATCGCGCGCAAGAAGCGGTACTCGGCGCGCGTCTCGAGGTTCGGACCGGTCACGGCCGCGTACACGCCTTCGCGCAGTACGAGTTTCTGCTCGACGGCCACGTCGCGGGCGAGCTGTCGCAGCCCCGGATCGTACGGCGCCGACAAATCGGGAAAGCGCGGCCCGAGCCGATCATCGTTCGGCCCGAGCAGCGGGCTGTCGCCCTGCAGATTGATGTGGTCAGCGATCAGCATCAGATCGCCGACCGACCAGAGTGGATGCAACCCGCCGCAGGCGTTCGACACGACGAGAGTCTCCGCGCCCAGGGCGCGCAGGACGCGAATCGGGAA
>DATJIZ010000156.1:0-5721 GCA_035492735.1 Gemmatimonadaceae bacterium
ATGTCGTCGGGATCGGCACCGATCAGGTCGTGCACTTCGCGCTTGCGCCGCTCCGGTTCGGCGCCGGGGAGATCGATCTTGTTGAGGATCGGGATGATCTCGAGGCCCGCGTCCATGGCCAGGAACAGGTTCGACAGCGTCTGCGCCTGAATCCCCTGCGACGCATCGACGACGAGAATCGCGCCCTCACAGGCGGCGAGCGACCGGGACACCTCGTACGTGAAATCGACGTGCCCGGGCGTGTCGATCAAGTTGAACTCGAACTGCTCGCCGCCGGGCGCGGTGTAGCCCATCCGGACCGCGTTGAGCTTGATCGTGATGCCACGCTCACGCTCGAGGTCGAGCGTGTCGAGCACCTGATCCTTCATCTCGCGCTTCTGCAGGGTCCCGGTCGCCTCGATCAGCCGATCGGCCAGCGTCGATTTGCCGTGATCGATATGAGCGACGATGCAGAAGTTGCGGATATGGTCGAGCTTCACAGCGGACTCGGCGGGGGGCAGATGAGAGTTGCGGCGTGCCGCAGGAATATAGCGGTCGTGGCGAGGAGGCAGCCGAAAAACGAAACGCCCGCGACGCTTGGCCGCGGGCGTTTCGACGTCTCGAACGTGTCGATCAGCCGGGATCCTTGACCGGCTTGCTGCTCGAGCTGGACGCTGGCTCGCTGCGAGCCGGCGGAGGCGATGGCGAGCTGCGCGGCGCTTCGATGCGCGGTGCTTCTCGTGGTGCTTCGATTCGCGGCGGCGGTGCACTGCGTGGCGACTCGGAACGCGGCGTGTTCGCGCGCGGCGAATCGGCGCCTGGAGAGTAGCCGCTCCGGTCGCTCGGCTGCGGCCGACCGTAGCCGCTCGTGTGCGACTCGCCGCTCGGCGAGTCGAGCCTCGGTCGCTGCTCGGTAGCCGTCGGGCGGGAAATCCCGCGCGTGAAGCCGTTGTCGCGCGTGATCTGCGCGCCGCTGAAACCTCCGGTGTCGTGTGCCCGGCGGCTCGTCATCTCCTGAATGTTCGGGCGCTCACTCTCCAGGTGCGTTCCGCTCTGCAGCGTCGGCTCACGCCGTCGCGGCATTGCGCCCGGATCTTCGGCCGACAACAATCCGCGCTGGCGGTACTGCGGAGAGGTCTGGGCAATTCCACCGGAGCCGACGTCGGTGCCCGCGCCGGCCGCCGGCAGGCGATGCGTCGGCGGCGGAGTGGGTGTGATCGGGGATCGCCGATGGTCCAGGTCGAAGCGCCGCATGGCGATCGGAGTCTGCGGTCGATACGGCAGCCCCTGCGCGATGCGGTAGCCGTAACCGTAACCGAACGCCGGCGCCGTGTAGTAGCAGTCGCGTCCAACGTCGTACAGGTAACGCGTGCCGCGGAAGGTGAACGATTCACCGTACGGATAGAACCCGCCGGCCGCGTACCGAATGTCGAATGGCGTCGTGGCAAATCCGATCGGCGAATAGCCGGCGCAGTAGCCGTAGCCAAACGCCGACGACCGGTAGTCGCCGCCGTACAGCGAACGGGTATCGGAGTACCGCGCGAACTTCACCGTGTAGGCTTCGCGATTCCCGCCGGCGAGCACCGACGCGATCTCGTAAATGGCCGGGCGCGGATCGCGGAGGTACTCGGCATCGGTCAACTCGAAATCATCCCACACGCCGCCTTGGGAAAGTTGATCGAAGCGCATCGGACGCCACGAGGCGATGGCGAACACGTAGCCGACCGATCCATCGTACGAGTCGGGCGACCGCAGCCCGTAGCGGAACGCGGTCGTGTAGCGATAGCGGAACTGGTCGGTGAAGCCGGCGAAGAACTCGGCGGTCTGGTAGCTGCGATGTCCGCGCACGAAGCCGTCGTCGGACGGCCCGGTTGGAAATACGATGCGCACGACGCCGTCGGCGTCGATCTGGCCGATCAGAACGTAGGCGTCGTCGTCGAGACTGAAATGCGCGCGGACGCGGCGTCCGCCCGTGAAGTCCGCGTTCGTCAACTCCGCGTAGACGGAGATGCGCGGTCCCTCCTGGTCGGCGATGGCTTGAGCGTATGCTGAATCACGCTCGGTCGACGTGAGGGTGCGGGCGTTGCTCGCGTCCGGTACGCCGGTGTCGAGCAATGTTCCGAGGCCCTGCGACGAGACGCAGGCGCCGGCGGAGAGGAGCAGACCGGCGGTCAGTGCGAACACCCGATGACGCGACATGAGGCGCGGCTCCGAATGGGTTTCGATGTATACAATTAAGCATACATCTGCCCGGTGGCGCAAGAGGCAAATCTTGCCCGAGGACCAAGTCTAAAGATGTACCGCCGCGCGCGGCTGGACTAGGGTAAGACCCGTACTCGTTTAGGTTTCCATCCTCGCATGGAAAGTACCCGCGCACGCCGAGCCGACCTGTTCGACCCAGCCAGCCTCGCTGCCCTGGGACGCATCGAGATTGTGGCCCGCTGGATCGTCGACGGGTTCATGAGTGGCCTCCATCGCTCGCCCCGCAAGGGCTTTTCCGTGGAGTTCGCCGAATATCGGCCGTACCAGGCCGGCGACGACCTGCGCTACATCGATTGGAAGATCGCAGCACGCTCCGATCGCTGGGTCATTCGGCAGTACGAGGAAGAGACGAACCTGCGGGCGAGCGTGGTCCTCGACGTGAGTCGATCGATGGATTGGAGCGGCTCGAGCCTCCCCTCGTTCGCCCGGGGCACGGGGGCGCTCGAGCGCCTCACGAAGCTGGCCTACGCCGAACGGCTGGCGGCGGCGATCGCACTGCTGCTACTCCGGCAGCGCGATGCCGTCGGCCTCGTCCGCTTCGACGATCGCATCCGCTCCGCCATTCCGCCTCGGATGCGCCACGGGCAGTGGCGACGGATCATCTCGGCGCTCGAGGAATCGGGCAGTGGTCGCGCATCGAGCGCGCCGGCCGCACTCGACCAGGCGGCGAGACTGATCAATCGCCGCGGGTTGATCGTGCTCATCTCGGATCTGCTCATGGACATGCCGGAAGTCGAGCGCGCGATGCGCGGCCTGCGTGCCGTCGGCCACGACGTCACCGTGCTGCACATCATCGATCCGGCGGAGCGTGAGCTGCCGGCCAGCGGCGAGGCGTTGTTCGTCGACCCGGAGAGCGAGCTCGCCGTGCCGGCGAGCATCGCCGACGTGCGCGCGGCCTACAAGAACACCGTCGACGAGGTGATCGGCGAGTGGCGCTCGATGTTCGGTGGGGCGGGCATCGGCTACGAGATCGTGCAGACCGACGAACCGTTTGGCGTTCCGCTGCGGCGCGCGTTCGCCGCGCGGCAATTGCTCCCGTGAGCTTCCTCGCTCCACTCTACCTGCTGCTCGGCGGCGCCGTCGCCGTTCCGCTGCTCATACACCTGATGCGGCGGCGCATCGGCGCGCGAATCGAGTTCCCGGCAGCGCGCTATCTGCTGCGCGCCGAACGCGAGCACAGTCGCACGCTCCGGATTCGCAACCTGCTGCTCATGCTGCTGCGCGTACTCGCGCTGCTGGCAATCGCCGTGGCCGCGGCGCGGCCCGTGGCGCGGTGGCTTGGCGCGGGGCACGCTCCGACGGCGTTGGCGATCGTGATCGACAACTCCCTCAGCTCGTCGGCGGTCGTCAACGGTAGGCCGCTGCTCGACCAGTACAAGGCCATGGCCCGGGACGTCCTGTCGTCGGCGACGAATGCCGATCGGCTGTGGCTGGTCACGATCGACGGTCATATGCGCGGCGGTAGTCCCGCGCTCCTGCGCGACGAGGTCGCGCGGATCGAGGCCATCGACGGCGCAGGCGATCCCACGGCGGCACTGGCGAGGGCGGCGAGCGCGGTGCGCGGTGCGGGGTTGGAGGCGCGACAGATCGCGCTGGTGACCGATGCACAGCGCACGGAATGGCAGCGGACACCGGCAATCGCCGATGCGCAGCTGCTGATCTATTCACCGTCCGCGCGGCCGCCGGTGAATCATGCGGTCACGCTCGCCGAAGCACGGCCGACGCGCTGGACGCCGCGTGGCGCGGTCGCGGCTCGTTTTCTTTCCAGCGATTCGACGACGTACCGCATGACGATCAACGGCCGCACTTTCGCGCGTGGTACCGCCGCGCCGAATGAAGAAGTGGTCGTGCGCGCTGCCCCCGCCGAGCGTGGCTGGGTTCCGGGGACGGTCGAGATCGAGCCCGACGAACTCGCCAGCGACAACGTCCGGCATTTCGCGGTGTGGATCGGGCCGGCGCCGTCGGTCAGCAGCTCTCCCGGCGCGGGCTCGTTCCTACAGAGCGCGATCGACGTCCTTCGTACGTCCGAGCGGATCGCGCAAGGGCACGACATCAACGTCGTGTCGGCCGACGAACTGGCGTCGCTGCCCGGATTGATCATGGCGCCGGCGGACCCGGTGCACATCGGTGCGGCCAACCGCGCGCTCGAGCGAGCTGGCGTCCCATGGCGCTTTGGCACGCGGCGCACGGGTGAGACATCGGTGAGCGGCCCGGGCTTCGCCGGAGTGAACGTGACCGCGCGTTACGACCTGGTGGCGCAGGCTGGCGCCGCGGCAGAGACGCTGGCCGTCGTCGGCCAGACGCCGTGGATCGTCGCCGGGCCACGCTACGTGCTCGTGGGCTCGCCGCTCATTCCCGATGCCACCAACTTTCCGGTGCGGGCGTCGTTCGTGCCGTGGCTCGGCGACGTTTTGTCGGAGCGGCTGGTGGGCGAACCCGGCCAGGCAATCGCCGCCGAGCCGGGCGCCACGCTCGCGCGGCCGCGCTGGGCGGACGCGATCGAGTCCGCGGACGGCCAGCGCACGCCGCTCGGCGAATCGATCGACGTGCCGACGCGCGCCGGGACGTACTTCCTGACGCGGGATGCGCGTCGCGTCGGGGCGCTCGTCGTGAACCCGGACCCCGCCGAATCGCAGCTCGATCGGCTCAGTCCGAGCGCGCTCGCGGCGCGACTCCGCGCGGGCCGAACGCTCACGGCGAGGAGCGCCAACGAGTGGAGCGCGCTCGCGTTCCGCGCCGCGGCCCGCCGCTCGCTCGTCGAGCCGGCGTTGCTCGTTGCGCTGGCGATGCTCGCGATCGAGGGCGTCGTGATCGGCACTCGCGCCCGACGGACGGTGGCTTGATGGCGTTCGACGCGCTGCTCGACGCGATCGAGCGACTGCCGGCATTTCAAAGAACACTCAACACGTTGCCCGCGCCGGCCAGCCGGCTGACCGTCGGCGGCTTGCCGGGATCGGCGGATGCGGCCCTCGTCGCGGCCCTCGTGCGGCGACTGCCCACGCGGTTCTTCCTCGTGGCCGCCGACGGCCTGCCCGAGGCCGAGCGATGGCTGGCCGATCTCGAGACGCTCCTCGGCGACCTGCCGGTGGCGCTGTATCCGCCGCGCGAGGGGTTCGGCGAAGTCGAGCCGCACATGGAGATCGCCGGCGAGCGGGTGGAGACCCTCGAGCGGCTGACGCGCGGTGAGCTTCGGATCCTGCTTACGACGGCGCGCGCGCTCGCCGAGAAGACGCGGATGCCGCGCGCCCTGCAGGACCTCAGGGTCGAGCTGCGGAAGGGCGCGACGCATCGGCTGACCGAGCTCGCCGCGCACCTCGAGTCGATCGGATTCGACCGAGTGACGATGGTCGACGACGTGGCGCAGTTCAGCATCCGCGGCGGCATCTTCGACGTGTACTCGTTCGGCATGGCCGAGCCGGTGCGCGCCGAGTTCTGGGGCGACGAGATCGTGGACCTCAGACACTTCGACCTGACATCGCA
>DATJIZ010000157.1:0-11256 GCA_035492735.1 Gemmatimonadaceae bacterium
TCGTGGAACTCGAGGCCGGCCAGATCGCTGACGAGAAACTGGGTAAGATCGACCAAGCCTTGATCGAGGGCGGTGCCGCCGGACCGCCGTGAACCCATCACCGCGAACGAGCCGCCCTGCTTGTTGGAGCTGAGTGGAACAATCGCATCAGCGTCGCATCCAAACGAGGATCACGCCGCAAAAGCCGCCGCCACGACCGCCGGTGCCGCCGCCGACCGAAGCGTATTGAAGCGGAACCGTCGCGGTGTTGGTGTAGACCTCCATGCCCGCCAGATCCATCGGCGGCGGTAAATCCACATCGATGTCGTGCACAGAAATCGCCACGCCGTCGAGGTAGAACTGATAGTTGCAGCCTCGCGCCGGCAGACCACGACTGTTGTGCACCCCCGATGGCGTGACGGTCGTCGAGTGGAAGGTGCGAAGCAGGTCCGACGTGCGCGCCATGTTGAGCCGGCGAATGTCGTCTTGCGTCATGTACTGCCCCAGGCCGAGCGTGCGGCGAGACTCAAATTCGGCCAAAGGGCCTATGCCGGCAGCGCTCGTGACGACGACAGGGCCGAGGGTCACTTCCCGCGGCAAGAGCGTGAACGACGCGCGCGTCGTGTCACCCGCCGCAATGCTCACGGCACTCGACAACGGCGCGTAGCCCAGGCGTCGAACCACCACGACGTACGTCCCAGCCGGGATATTCGTGATCCGGAACCGGCCATTGTCGCCGGTGCTGATCTCGAGCTTCGTCCCGAGGAGCCAGGCTGCCGCGCCGCCAAGCGGCGCGAGACTCGAGTCGGTGACCAGACCGTCGAGTGTACCACGGGGAGCGGCTTGCGCTCCCGCCGTGGCCGCCATCAGCCATATCGCCGCGCAGGCGCCCGACAATCCCGCAACGGCACGCCGGGGAGCGGGCCATCTGCAGTGCGGCGCTCCGGGAGCGAACATTCTCATTGGGATTTTCCTAACCCGCGGCGAGCGATACGTCGATCCTGCAGGCGATTCGCCCGGCAGTCAAGGCTCGCCGTGGAATCGACGAGCTCGGAGCAACAGCGCGCAGCAGCGCGCCTGAACCCGGCGATCGTTGTAGCAGGTCTGCGCGCACACGATATTGCATGACATGAGCACCGCGCCGGAGCTGCATCGCATCCACGGCTTTCAGGTCATCGTCGAGAACTCGCGCCCGGACATCGCCACGCCGGACGTCCTGGCCCGCCTCGACGACGCCCTCGCGCTCGTCGAGCGCACCCAGCCGTGGCGGCTCGCACATCTCCGGCGCGATGTCGCGCGCTTCTGGGTCGTGCGCTACCCCTGCCGCGGCGCGTTCTTTCCCGATTCGCGCACCTGCATGACCGAGCTCACGTTTCTCGCACGGCGCGACATCACCCCGGCTCCGGTCGCCGCCTCGATCCTCCACGAAGGCATGCATGCGCGCGTGCATGCACGAGGCCTGGGCGGCGTCGACCTGCCACGCGAGGAGCGCATTTGCCGGCGCGCCGAGTTGGATTTCGGTATGGCGCTGCCTCCGGACCTTGGCGGCCCGGTCGTGGAACGCGCCCGCGCCAGCCTCGAGCTGGCCGATGAAGACGTCGCGCCCGCGATCGACTGGTCCGTGGCGATGGCCCGCCAGGAAGCAATCGATCGCGCGGCGCGACGGAGCGAGTGAATCCGCTACTTTCCGGCGGGCGGAACCGTCAGCGTGATGCCGTAGCGCGCGAGCGCGTGACTCGCCGCCGCGGCCTTGGTGAGTACGGCATCCGCCTCGGCGACCGCCTTGGGCATCGCGAGCTTCACGTCGTCGTACTGCTTCACCATCGCAGTGCTCGGCGGCTCCCACACGCCCATCAGTGACTGCTTGAGCGCCGACGTGCGCGCAAACACGTTCTCCGGATCCACGGCACCGCCACGCCCACCGCCGCCCCCGCCGCCACGCCCCCCCGGTGCGGGGAGCGGCACGCCGAACTTTGCGCGCACACTGTCGAGCTGTTTCTCGAGAGCCGTGAATTGCGCTTTCACGTTCGCCGGAACGTCGGATTTCTCGCTCAGCGCCTTCGACACGACGCTCATCTGCGGATAGAGCTTGTTGAGCGCAACCGCTGCCGCGGTCGCCCGCCGTTGAAGCGCGTGCAGCTCGCCGACGATCGCGTTGTAGCGCGCCGCATCCGTCTGCGCAAAGTGCACGTCGGGGTCGAACACGATCTTCACCGGCTTGGAATCGAGCACCTTGCCGCCGGACGTGAGCGCGACGGTGTACGTCCCGGGCAGCACGTAGGGACCGGGTCCGCCGAGCGTGGGGCCGCCACCAAAGCCACCACCGCCTCGGCCGGCGTTGGCACTGTCACCTGGCACGGTGCACGGGTTGAGCGCCGTGTAGGCGGTCGGCACGGGCTGCGGAACACCCGGCACCGCGGACGTGCTCGCGCCGCGTCCGCCGCCCCGACCACCCCGCCCGCCTCTGCCGCCGCCAGTCGAATCGGCGGCCGGCGTGGGAATCGGCTCGACGCGCATGTCCCAGCACGTCGTTTGAATTCCCGGCTGCATCTTGGCGGTCCGCACCGAGTCGTCGCGGACGAGTTTCCCCGTCGCGTCGGTCACGCGAAGTCTGAGATCCTTCACCGGATTCTTGATGAGATACTGGACCACCGCCTCGTTCGGCGGATTCTCGCCGACGAAGTATTGGTGACCCCAGAACTCGTCGTTGCGATCGTCCTTGGTCTTCCACTCGAGCGCGGTGGGAATCGTGAAGAGCTTCACGTCGGCGTTCGCCGCCTGCGTCGCCGCGTACTCCTGGATCGGCTCGAGATGATCCAGGATCCACAACGCACGGCCATGCGTGGCAACCAGCATCGCGTTGTCGCGCGGGTGCAGCGTGATCTCGTCGACGCGAACGTTGGGCAAATTCGCCTTGAGCCGCTCCCAGGACTTGCCGCGATCGAGTGACAGGAAGATTCCGGTCTCGGTACCGATATAGAGGACGTCGCGATTGCGTTGGTCCTCGGTGAGCGTGCGTACGTTCTCGCCGGCGAGGTTGTTCACGATCGACCGGAAGGACTGGCCATAGTCGTTGCTCACCCACATGTACGGCGCGAAATCGTTCAGCCGGTGGTTGTCCACGGTCACGTAGACCGTCGCCGCATCGTACGCCGACGGCACCACCTCGCTCACGAAGCCGCCAGCTGGGAATCCCGGGACGTTCTTGGTGATGTTCTGCCAGTGCGCGCCGCCGTCGCGCGACACGTACACGAGCCCGTCCTCGCTTCCGGTGTAGTACAACCCCTTCTGCTTCGGCGACTCGGCCAGCGACACGATCGTCGGCCATTGGGAAATGCCGTCGTCGCGCGACAGGCGAATGTCGGAGCCCTTCACGCCCATCGTGACGATGGTATCGCGATTGGCGTTGGTGGTGAGATCGCCGCTGATCGCCGTCCACGAGTCACCGCGATCGTGCGACACGAACACCTTGTTCGCCGCGACGATCAACGTGCCGGGGTCGTTCGGCGAGATGATCATCGGCGTATCCCAGTGCCACCGGAACGTCTCGCCCTTTTTGGGTGCGGGCGTCACGTTGAACGCGTTGGGCCGGATCTGCTTCGATTCGCCGGTGATCTTGTTCCGGCGGATGATGTTGCCGTCCTGCGTCTCGCTGTAGATCCAGCGCGGATCGCGCCGATCGGGAATGGCCACGAAGCCGTCGCCGCCCTGGATCTGGAACCAGTCGTGGTTGAGGATGCCGGTGCTCTGCCGCGACTGGCTCGGGCCACACCAATCGTAATTGTCCTGCATCCCGCCGCAGACGTTGAACGGCGTCGCCATGTCGTAGCCCACATGGTAGAACAGCCCTACCGGCAGGTTGGCGAAGAAGTTCCAGGTTTTCGCTCCGTCGTACGACGCGCTCACGCCGCCATCGTCGCCGATCAACATGTGCTCGGAGTTGTTCGGGTCGATCCAGATCGCGTGCACGTCATCGTGCGCGGCGAGTGACGCGCTGCCTTCCATCGTCTTTCCGCCGTCGACTGTCATCTGCATCTTCACGCCGCCCATGAAGACGCGATCGGGATTGTTGGGATCGATGCGCACCTGACTGAAGTAAAGCGGCCGCGGATTGGTGGTGCTCACGCGATGCCACGTCGCACCGCCGTCGTCGGAGCGATAGAGCCCGCTCTCGCCCCCGGCGTTGCCGAAGCCCGCACCGCCGCGGCCGCCGCCACGACCGCCGCCCGGCGGCAGCGTGTCGGTCGCTTCGCCCGGAGCGGCATTCGGCGCCCCGCGGCCGGCCGGCGTCGGCGCCTCGACCGATGCGTAGAGGATGTTGCCGTTGCGACGGTACGTATCGAGCCCGATGCGGCCGAGTGGCCCGGCAGGGAGACCGCTGGTGAGGCGGGTCCACGTGTCGCCGCCGTCGGTCGACTTCCAGATGCCGCTGCCCGGGCCGCCGCCGTTGACGCAGCACGACGTGCGGCGGCGCTGGTACGTCGACGCGTACAGCGTCTTGGGATCGGTATAGGAGATCACTAAATCATTGGCCCCGGTCTCGTCGTCCACGAACAGCACGCGCTTCCAGGTCTTGCCACCATCGGTGGTCTTGTAGATGCCGCGCTCGCCGCCAGAGCCGAACAGCGGGCCGGTGGCGGCGACGAGCACGGTGTTGTCGTCGCTCGGATCGATGATGATCCGGTTGATGTGCTTCGAGTCGCGAAGCCCCATGTTCGTGAACGTCTTGCCGCCGTCGGTCGACTTCCACACGCCATCGCCCCAGGACGTGCTCTGGCGGTTGTTCGACTCGCCCGTGCCCACCCAGAGTACGTCGGGGTTCGATTGCGACACCGTGACGTCGCCGATCGACATCAGGCCGTGGTCCTCGAAGATCGGCGTCAGCACCGCGCCGTTGCTCGTCGTCTTCCACACACCGCCGTGCGCCGCACCGACGTACCATATCGACGTGTTCTTCTCGTATACGGCGATGTCGGCGATGCGGCCCGACATGATCGCCGGTCCGATCGAACGGAAGTGGAGCTTGTCGAACTGGGTGGCGGTGGGCGTCGACTGTGCCGCCACGGATCGGGCGAGAACGAGCGTAGCGATGGCGAGTACGGCACGCTGCGGGCGAGCGAACATGAAATCTCCGGTGGGAAGAACGCGACGGGATTCTACCTTCGGAGCCATCTTGCCGCGAGCCGCCCGCGCGGCGGGCCAGTGCGCCGCGTACATGGTGATCCTGGCCAGCGGGTGCCCGTTTAACGTGACAGCATGGGCTGTTTCCAAGTCATGACTCTGATGAGGCTCGCCGCGCTCGACGATGCGTCGGTGCATGGGTGCGCGCCGAGCGGTCAGGGCAACTGCTGAGTGGTGGCCTGGCGGCGGCAACAGGAGACGACACCGTGCTCGAACTCCAATCCCGTGAATGCATCGTGCGCAGCTACCAACCGGCCGACGCGGCCTCGCTCGCCAGGCACGGTAACAATCGACGCATCTGGGAGAACCTCCGCGACCGGTTCCCGCACCCGTTCACGGAAGCGAACGCCGCCGAGTACATCGATCGCCTCTCGGCCTCGACCGACGAGACGAGCTTCGCGATCGAGGTCGGCGGTGAGGCAGTCGGCGGAATCAGCCTGCATCCCGGCACCGACATCGAGCGCATCGGCGCGGAGCTCGGCTACTGGCTGGGCGAATCGTTCTGGGGCCGCGGCATCGCGACGAGCGCCATACGGCTCGTCACGGACTACGCGTTCAACAAGAAGCGCCTGGAGCGGGTGTTTGCGGTCCCGTTCACGACGAACGTCGCGTCCTGCCGCGCGCTCGAGAAGGCTGGCTACGAGCGCGAAGCCACCATGCGCCGCAGCGCGATCAAGGACGGACGGATCATGGATCAGTACCTCTACGCCCGCGTGCGGCCCGGACGATGATCGGGACCGGCACCCGGAGCGGGCCGGAGTGTACAGATTGGCGCCACCTACCCGTCCGAGGATCGTATGCCGCGCATTCGGTCGCAGTTGATAGCTTGCGGACTCGCGCTGTCAGTCGGGGCGTGCACACATCACACGCGTCCGGAGGGACCGGGCGCCGTGCGGGGCAGCGGCGTTCCGCCCGCGGCGCCGCTCTCGACGCCGGCAGGTCAACCAGCTGCCGCCAGTTCGACGCCGAACATGAGCCTGAAGCGCGTCACTGGCAAAGCAGAACCCGCGACGCTCGTCGCCGTCGATCGAACCACGTGCACCGTCACGCCGCAGCGCTTTCGCGATACAAAGATCGGAGACAAGGCGCTGTGCGACTGGCGTGCCGGCGATCGCCAGCCGTGATCGACACCCAGTCAGGTTCGATACATTGGTGCGGAGCAACGGTCGACCCGGCACTGCACTCGCACGCATCTCCCCGCCGATCACGATGAATCGCACCATCCCGTTCGCCTTGGCCTGCGCCCTCGCACTCGGCGCGGCAGCATGCAACGATTACAACCCCGACGACAATTCCGGCAACATGCGATCCCGGCCGCGCGACTCCGGGATCGCCGCCCATGCGTCGACGCCACAGGATTTCGTCCGCGCCACGAGCTACGTCGGCATGCGTTACGCGTCGCTTCCGTCGGGCTTTGCGTATCAGGCCGGCTCCGTCGTTGCGCGCGGGAGCGGGAGCGCGCGATATGCGCTCTCGCAGGTCAGGACGCCGCGCGGCGCGATGCTCTGGCTCGAGACACTCGACGGTCGCGAGCGTGTGGTGCGCGCCGAGCTTCGCGTGCCGCCGCTCGCATCCGACGAGCGGTTGTTGATCGGCTCGTGCGACCGGGACGGTCGGCTCGATCCAAAGATCGTCGCGATCGTGGTCGGCGACTCCACGGCGGTCCGCTTCGCGAACGTGCGACAGGCATGGCGCGCCGACCCCGTTGCGGGCCGATTCGACCTCTTGCCGGTAGCGGGCATCGTGTGCGAGGAGCCGACGTCGTAACGCCGCGTGGCACGCTGAGCACTGGGGCCGCGCGGGCCCGCGGCGAGGATGGACAGCGTTTGGCCCGGCCCGTACGTTCTTGCGTCCAGCGGACATCTTTTCCCCATCATCCTCGCCGACGCGTATGAGCCACACCATCGCCCGACCGACCATCCTGCTGATCGCCGCCTTGGCGATCGCTGCCTGCTCCTCCGCAACCAAGACGGGGTCCACCTCGCCGTCGCCATCGCAGACCGGCGCCGCCACGAAGGCGGCGGCCAATGGCCTGCCGGCCGGCGTGACGACCGCGATGATCGCCGAAGGGGACTCGCTGTACCACAAGGCCTCGTGTGTGCGCTGCCACGGCGCCGATGCCAAGGGCGCGCAGAACGGACCGAATCTCACGGGTCCTACGTTCATGCACGTCAACGGTACGTATCCGGATTTCGTGCGGCTCATCATGAGCGGCGTGCCGGCGGACTCGATCCAGGACAAGGCGCACCGCTTCCCCATGCGGCCCAGAGGCGGCGGCCAAACGCCCTTGACCGACGATCAGGTCAAGGCCGTGGCGGCGTACGTCTATTCGCTGAGCCACAAGTAAGGCTCGCCCTCGCGTGTCGATACGGGCGGCCGTCCTGTTCTTCGCGACGACTATGTCGGCCGGCGCACAAGTCTCGACGAAGTGGCCACAACACTCGATGGACCGACCGGAGCCGCCAGTCGTCGACCCCGGACCGTTCAAGGCATCGGCCCCGCCGCCCTCCGATGCCATCGTGCTGTTCGACGGCCGATCGCTCGCCAACTGGCGATCGGCCGACAGCGCCAATCTGCCCGCGCGCTGGAAGGTTGCCGACGGCTACATGGAGGTCGCCGCCGGCACGGGCTCGATCTCGACCAAACAGGCCTTCGGCGACGTCCAGCTGCACCTCGAGTGGCGTGCACCGACCCCAGCCAAAGGTGAAAGCCAGGAGCGCGGCAACAGCGGCGTGATCCTGATGGGCCTGTACGAAGTCCAGGTATTGGACTCGTATCACAACCGCACGTATGCCGATGGCAGCGCCGGTGCGGTCTACGGCCAGTTCCCGCCGCTCGTCAACGCGAGTCGGCCGCCGGGCGAATGGCAGACGTACGACATCGTGTTCCACCGCCCGCGCTTCGATCGCGCCGGGCTCGTGGAGCTGCCGGCGCGGCTGACCGTTTTCCACAACGGCGTTCTGATCCAGGACGACGTTCAGCTCAGCGGTCCCACGGCTCACCAGACGCGTCCGCCCTACAGGCACCACGCCGACGCACTGCCCCTCACGCTCCAGGATCACGGCGATCCGGTGCGCTATCGAAATATCTGGATTCGAAAACTGTGATAAGGGGGGAAGAGGGAAGGGGGAAGGGGGAAGGGGTGTTCCCTCTTCCCTCTTCCCTCTTCCCTCTTCCCTCTACGAGCAGAACCGATTGAACGCGTTCACCAGGTCGTGCGCGATCTCTTCGGCGGGGCGGCCTTCGATCTGCCAGCGCTCGAGCATGAACACCGTCTGGCCATCCTTGAGCAGCGCGATCTGCGGTGACGACGGCGGATAGCCGACGAAGTAGCTCCGCGCCCGTTCCGTCGCCTCGGCGTCCTGGCCCGCGAACACCGTCGTGAGCTGCTCGGGCTTGATCGGATTCTGAAGCGCGATCGCGACGGCCGGCCTGGCCATCCGCGCCGAGCAGCCGCATACCGAGTTGACGACGACGAGCGTGGTGCCTTTCGCGTTCTTCAGCTCGCGATCGACTTCCTCCGCGGTGCGCAGCTCGCGAACGCCCAGCCGCGTCAGATCCTGCCGCATCGGCGCCACGAGCCGTTCGTCGTACATCTGCTGTGGAAGACGCATATGGTTTAGAAAAGTTGGGTTTTGATTTGAGCGAGGATTCGATGAATCCGAGGGCTCGGTGATCGCGAGCTCGGTGATCGAGCGCTCGTTGACCGCACCTTTGGTGATCGAAGCAATCTCGAGCCTTGGGGCCTACTCCTCCCGCACGAGCGCAAGAATCGCCGCTTGGGGCACCACCAGATACCGCTCGCCCTCGAAGGTGATCTCGACGGCCGCCTTCCTGAAAAAGAGCGCGTAATCCCCGGTTCTGGCCTGCATCGGCAAGAATCGCGTCGCGCGCTCCTGCGCGTTCCACGGTTCGTCCGAGAAGGAGTCCGGGCTCGGCATCGGCAAGCCCGGTCCCGTGGCGACGATCTTTCCGCCTTGCACCGCCTGGTTGTCGATCGCCGTGGACGGGAGGTAGAGACCGACGGTCGTTCGCTCCTCGCCCTCCTCGACCTTCACCAGCACACGGTCGCCCACGACGATGAGTTCTTTGTCTCGCTTGATCACGATTGCTCCGGTGTCACGAGCGATTCCTTCGACAAAATCTACGGACGTGCTGGGGCCGGTGTCGGACCCGGCCGATGCGACCAGCGAAACACGGGATAGCTCGCCACGACGATCCCCAACGCGTAGAGGCTGTTCCGCCGGTCGGTGATCACGGCGCTGGCCAGGAAGGCTAGCGATCCGAGCAGCACGAAACCGGTGGTCCACGGGTGGCCCACTGCCCGGTACGGCCGATTCGCGTTCGGCTCGCGAGCTCTGAGCACGAACAAGGCGACGAACGAGAGCGAGTAGGCGGCGACGAAAAAGAATGCCGCGATGGCGATGATCGAGCCGAAGGTGCCTGTCGCCAGGAAGGCCAACGCCACCAACCCGCTGCCCGCGAGCGCCACGGTGGGCGTGCCTCTCGCATTCACATGAGTAGCGACCGGCAGGCCGAGACCCTCACGGCTTACCGAGTACAACACGCGCGATGCCATGAGCAGGCACGCATTCACGGCGCTCGGCAGGGCCGCGATCACGACGAGCCGAACGAGCAGATCGCCGCGCGCGCCGAAGATCGCCTCGGCGACCGTTCCCGCCGCGAGCGTCGAGCCGGCGATCGCACGAATCGGCAGCGCGACCATGAACGCGACGTTGATCAGCAGATAGATCAGGGCCACGCTCAGCAGCCCGTAGAACATGGACCGAGGGATCTGTCGGTCGGGATCATCGAGCTCTTCGGAGAAGTAGATCGCGCCGTCCCAGCCGTCGTACGTGTAAATGACCGCCTGGGCCGCGAGCAGTAACGCCGCGAACCCGGTCGCCGTTGCCGCGGCGGCCGGCGCCGCTGCCGCTGCATGCGCGCGGTGCGCGAACACGAAGCAGATCGCGACGAGCACCAGCAGCGCGAGCGCCTTCGCCGAGCTCGTAACGCGCTGCGTGAGGTCGCCCAGTCTCGTGCCGCGAAGAAGCAGGACGGTGAACACGATGACCACGCCCATCGCGATCGGTGACGCCGTGCCGCGCGGCCAACCCGCGATGCTGGCCACCGATTCGCCGATCACGATCGAGATCGCCGAGGCCGACGCCGCCGTCGACGCCCAATCCATCCAGCCCACGACGAACCCCGCGTAGTCGCCGAAAGCGTGTCGGGCGTACACGAACTGGCCGCCACTCCGCGGCAGCATCGTCCCGAGCTCCGACAGCGCATTCGCTCCGAGCAGCGCGTAGAGCCCGCCGATCACCCAGATGCCGAGAAACGCGACGGGAGTTGGCAGCAGGCCGGCGATGTCGCCGGGCGTCCGCAGAATCCCCGCGCCGATGGTGTTGCCGACGACGACGGCGAGGCCGAACGCGAGACCGAGAATGCGCAGGAGGGATCGCGCCGGCTGCTGGGGTTGGTTCATCGGCCAAGCTTCGCTCCGCGCGGGCGGCTGCGCCAGAGACTCGCGATAGGAACGAGACAGCGGGGTGAATGCCGATTTGCATCGGCACCACCCCGCTGAATTGCTCTCGGAGGTGACCGGTCCCCACCCGAACCGGTACTACTGCTCACGAAAGCGGTGCAACCTCTCTCGGTGCTACTCCCTGCACTGATGAGACACCGGTGCGGCAGCCGACCCTGACGCGCGCCTCGACCGATCGTCAGCCGATCGTGAGCGTTCCGCTCGCGGCGTCGTAGGTGGTCGGATACTGCCGCATGTTCGTCGTGCGCTGCCCACCGATCCACTGCCCCGATCGATTGAACGTCGCGCCGTGCACCGGGCACTGGAATCCCGACGATGTCGTCTGGATCGTTCCGCCCTGGTGCGGGCAGATCCGCGAGAACGCGGCGAAGCTCGTATCGCCCGTACGGACGATGGCGAGCGGCACTCCGCCAATCGACGTCGTCGCCACGCCGCCAACACTCGCCAACGCCGGATAGTTCGCGACCGTGATCGTCGTCGTCGACACCGTACCCGGCGACGTCGACGAGTCGATCCCCGCGCCGCACGCCGTCAGCGCGGCGGCCGCG
>DATJIZ010000158.1:0-2626 GCA_035492735.1 Gemmatimonadaceae bacterium
CGTCAACACGTGGCTGAACGAATACGTGAGCGTCGCCGCGGAGCTGAAGAAGCGCAACGTCGTGGAATACTCGAACATTCTTTCAGGGCAGCTCAAGTACGCCGAGTCGGCGCTGCACGACGCGGAATCAGCGCTCGAGAATTTCCGCGTACATACGATCACGCTGCCGGCGGAGAACAGCCCGGTCTCCGCGGGCGTGCAGGAGACGCGCGATCCGGCCATCAAGAACTTCTTCGACCAACGCTTCGAGTACGACGCCATGCGTCACGACCGCGAAGCGCTGGAAAAGATCATTACCGACACGGCAGCCGGTCCGAACCGCTACGAGGGCGTGCTGTTCATCCCCAGCGTCACACAGAGTCCCGGCGCCGAAGCGCTCCGAGACGCGTTCAAGAAGTTGTACGATACGCAGGCGAGCCTCGCGTCGGCACGGCAGGTCTACACCGACCAGTACCCGACCGTGCGCGACCTGATCACTGCCGTGCAAGCGCTGCAGACCAAAACGATCCCGCAGCTCGCGAATCAGCTGCTCGTGCAGCTTCGCGACAGAGAGGCGGAGTTCAACACTCGCATCGCGAGTGCGTCCACGGACCTGCAGGCAATTCCCACGCGCACGATCGAAGAGATGCGGCTGCGCCGACAGGTATCGGTCGACGAAGGGCTGTACACGACCCTCAAGTCGAGGGCCGCCGAGGCGGAGCTCGCCGAGCAGACGACGACGCCCGACGTGAGCATCCTCGATACGGCGGTCGCGCCACTCGAGCCGTCGAAGAACACTGCCCCCGGCATCATGGCCATGGCGATCCTCGGCGGGCTTGGCGTAGCGATCGGCCTCGCATTGCTACTCGACGCGCTCGATGGCCGGATCCGCTACCCGGAGCAGGTCACCAGCGAGCTCGGAATGACCATCGCGGCGGCGATTCCACGCTTCCCCAAGGGCGGCGTGAACGCACGATCGCCTGAACAGGTCGCGCACCTCGTCGAATCGTTCCGATCGCTCCGCATGCACGTGCGTCACACGAGAGATACCCCGATCACCGTCGCCGTTTCGAGCCCGTCACCAAGCGATGGCAAATCGTTCGTGTCGGCCAACCTCGCGATGTCGTTCGCCGACGCGGGCTACCGCACCGTGCTGGTCGACGGCGATACGCGACGCGGCATGGTACACGACGTGTTCGGTCTGCCTATGACCGATGGCCTCACCGAGTACCTGTCGGGCCGCGCCGACATCAACCGCGTGGTGCAATCGACCGCGCATGACCGACTCGCCTTCGTCGCGTGCGGCAGCCGGCAGCCGCACGCACCTGAATTGTTGACCTCCGCGGCGCTGCCGCGGCTCGTCGCCGAACTCAAGACGCGCTACGACGTGGTCGTGTTCGACACGCCGCCGCTCGCCGCCGGCATCGATTCGTACGCGATCGCCACGGCGCTAGGGAGCATCCTGGTGGTGTTGCGCGTCGGCAAGACCGAACGGCGCATGGCGGCCGCGAAGCTCGCGCTGATCGATCGCCTGCCGATCAGCGTGCTGGGCGCGGTGCTCAACGGCGTGCATCTGCATGGCGAGTTCGAGTACTACGGCTACGCGTCCGGGTACAGCTACGATATGACGACCGCATCGAGCGACAGCACGGCCGTCGAGGTAGTCTGAGCGGTCCGGCGCCGACACACGGGCGCCCAAGCGTGCAGAGCCGCCCGGCTTTGCACGCTTTTCATTGCGCGATCGGTCCGCGTGCGTGCCTGTTGCAGCCGACCGGTGATCTGTGGGGCGATCGCAACAGATTTTCGCAGAACGTTTTCAGCTGTCGCCCGACGGCATCGCGTAAAGCGTTATTCAGTAAAGACTTACTCAGGAGCAACTCGAAAGATCGCTTGAGCACGCAGGCTGCATAGCGGTTCCCCGCGCGTAGGCCGCGGCATCGAAGCTCACGCTCGATCTGCGACATTGATCACTCGCGGTTGGAGATTCATTCCGAATGCAGGCTGCGCTGTCCAGGCTCAAGGCTTCGAGTGACACCCCGATTCTGCGTTCGCGGCGCGGCCGAACCATCGGCGGCCAGGTCGCGACGGCCACAGTTGCCGACGTCGCGGTCGAAATCCCGTCGGTGCCGTTCGCGGATGTCGAATTCGCCGTGCAGGGCGAGGCCGTCCTCCCGCGCGAGCGGGACGAGGTAGCAGCGCGAGTACTCAACGTGGCGGTCGCCGCAGTCGCACTGGTGGTTCTGTCGCCGATCATCCTGCTCATCGCGTTGGCGATCAAGTTGACGTCGCGGGGGCCAGTGTTCTACTCGCAGATCCGGGTCGGTGTCGATCGCCGCTGGCGGTATGCGCGCAAGTTCGAGCGGCGCACATACGACCACGGCGGCCAGCTGTTCACGATGTACAAGTTCCGCACGATGCACGTGAACTCGGAACCCGATGGCCGGGCGGTATGGGCGACGCGGTGCGATCCGCGCGTGACGCTGATCGGGCGCGTGCTGCGCCGAACGCGCCTGGACGAGCTGCCGCAGCTCTGGAACGTGCTGCGCGGCGAGATGAACATCGTTGGTCCGCGCCCCGAGCGACCGTCGATCTTCGCGGAGCTGCGCCGATCGATTCCGGAATACCCGCTGCGCCAGCGCGTGAAGCC
>DATJIZ010000159.1:0-11435 GCA_035492735.1 Gemmatimonadaceae bacterium
CGATGAATGGCGACGAGGTTCGTCTGAACGCCGCCGTGCGGCGGCGGATACGGGCCGAGCTGCAGGACGCGCACGATTATCCGAGCAGGTGCTCCCACTCGATCGTCTGCGGTTGCCGCGTACGAGCGGCGTCGAGCATCCGCAGGCAGGCGACGGTCGCCCGGGTTCCGTCGACGATCGTCACAGCCCCGGGCTTCCCATAGCGAATCGCGTCGATGAAAGCATTCATCTGCGCCTCGTAACCCTTTTGGGCGAAGAAGCGACTTTTCCTGGATCGCCGGCTCGTGTTTACAGTGAGCTGCTTGAAGTCTTCGCTCGTCACGCCGATCCCGGGTGCGAATACCTCGACCCGTTCGCCGCCCGACCTCGCGCTGCCAACTGTCGAATAGGTGAGGCCGGCCACCGAGCCGTCGGCAAACTGAAACGAGGCCGCGATGTTGTTCTGCCCTACGGGCTCCGGCCGGTCGGTTGGAAGCGAGAAGGCCGACACCGATACAGGCTCCGAATCCAGGAGCCAGTACAGCAGATCGACGAAATGGCACGCCTCGCCGAGTATCGCGCCGCCGATCGCGGGATCGGCCATCCAGTAGCCGCCGGATATTCCGGGCGAGTTGACGCGACAATTCACCACCGCCGCGCCCGATCGATTGGCCAGCGCGCGCTTCTCGCCAAGGTAGAAGGGCGAAAATCGGCGGTTGAATCCGACGTTGAGCACACGACCGGACTCGCGTTGCGCCTCGGCAAGGTCGCGGCACTCGGCTTCGGTCAGCGCCATCGGCTTTTCGACGAACACGTGCTTGCCGGCGCGCAGCGCCGCGAGCGCCTGAGGAGCATGCTCGCGATTCCGGCTCGCGATGACGACCGCTTGCACGGCATCATCGGCCAGGATCGCCTCGAGATCCGACGTGCAATAGGCGGCGCCGAATCGGCGAGCATAGCTTTTTCCTCGTGCTCCACTGTTCGAGTGAATCGCGCGAAGATCGACGCCGGAATTCGATTTCAGCGCCGGGAGGTGTTCCCACTTCGCGATATTTCCCGCCCCGATCAGTGCGACGCCGATGGCGTTCGCGCGGGGCGCACCCGAGCGAACGTCTACGCGGCGTTGAAAGCCTCGCGGTGTCGCGGAAGCCTCGACGGCAGGCGCCGGATACTCGAGTACAACCGCGAGGCTCGTCGAGCCGGGAGCCATGATCGCTTCGTACGCGTCAGCCGCCTGCTCTAGCGGATATCGATGCGTCACGAGCGGCCCGACCTGAATCCGGCCTGCATCGAGCAGCCGCAGGAATTCCTCCATGTTGCGGTTCTCCGTCCAGCGAACGTACGAGAACGGATAATCCCGGCCGGACTTTTCGTACTGCGGATCGTAACTCCCCGGGCCATACGCGCGCGCCATGCGGAGCTCGATTTCCTTCATGTACATCTCGCCCCAGGGAAAGCTCATCTCGACCGCTCCGACCACGATCAGTTTTCCTCTGTCCCGACAGAGGCGAAGACCTAGCTCGCAGGGAGCCGAGGATTTGGCGGCGGCGGCAATGATGACGTGGTCGACGCCCCGGCCGTCGGTCAGGCCCCGTACGGCATCGGTGAGCGACGGCCCACCGACGAAGGCATGGTCGGCGCCCAACTGGCGGGCCAGAGCTACACGGTCATCGCGAAGATCGGTGGCGATGACTCGCGCGCCTTGCAGCGAAGCGAGCTGCGCGACGATCTGTCCGACCAGCCCGAGCCCGATCACCGCGACCGTGTCACCCAACTGAATCTCGGCCACGCGCACCGCGTTCATCGCTATGCTGCCGAGCGTCGTGAAGCACGCGTGCTCGTACGGAACCGAGTCCGGAATTCGTGCTACCAGCTGACGGCCCGTGAGAATGCACTCGCCGTGGCCGGTGCCCTCGCCACCGTACGCGACGCGTTCGCCGACCTCGATATCGCCCACCGTCGGATGCTTATCGACGACGACGCCGGCTCCCGCGTAGCCGAGGACGCCGTAGTCGCTGAACTTTGCACGAACCTCACGAAGCGCGCGGAGTGGACCAACCACAGCCGCCGCGTCCCAGATCTTGCGGAGCTGCGATGGATTGTCGATGGCCTCTTTGAGAACGCCGTCCTTGTGAATGTTCGCGGTTTCCGTTCCACTGCTGATGAGCGAGCACACTGGCTGCACGAGCACATGATGCGGGATCACGACCGGATCCGGCACCTCGTCCACGATGATCGAAGAAAACCCCTTTCGGATGACCTGTTTCATTCGCTCCTCGGCGACGCGGCTGTCGATGGCAGCGCGGCGCAGAACGGGACTGTCGAATTGGTAGCGGCCAGCAAGCCTCGACGCGACACACGTCCATCGTGTCGGCGAGCCGTCGGTGCTGGTGGGATGTGACGACGGGTAAGTGGCCCCGTCACTCGGGCGGCGTTGCGCCCGACCCCTTTCCATTGGCGGTGCAATGTACCTCACCTCTCCATGCGGTGCAACTGATGAAATCACAAGCGGATAGGACGGCGTTCGACGCGTCGCTGGCGGGCAACGGTTGCGCATGCACCGGCCACCGTCAAGGTTAGCCGTCGCACGAGCACCGGGGCGAGACTTGGCGAGATCTTGCGCGTCATCGAAACGACCACGCTCGAGCCGCTAGACTTCGCACCTCGAGACCGAACGCTTCACCTTCAAGTACCTGCATGGATATGACCATCTCGCTCAGCGTCTTCGGGCTGGGCTACGTCGGCTGTGTGACGTCGGCCTGTTTTGCGAAGGAGGGCCACGACGTCGTCGGCGTCGACGTGAGCCAGAGCAAAGTCGACATGATCAACGCCGGCAAGCCGACGATTCTTGAAGCCGGCATCGGAGAGCTCGTCGCCGAAATGGTCGCCGCCGGACGCCTGTCCGCCACGGTCGACGTCCGGGAGGCGATTCGTCGGTCGAACGTGTCGCTGATCTGCGTGGGGACGCCCAGTCAGCCGAACGGCGGGATCGACTTGCGCTACGTCCGGCGCGTCTGCGAGGACATCGGCGCCGCGCTTCGCGACAAGCCCGAGCGACACACGGTCGTGGTCCGAAGCACGGTACTGCCCGGGACGACGGCACGTGTGGTGATTCCCGCGCTGGAATCGACGTCGGGCAGGAAGGCGGGAGTCGACTTTGGCGTCGCGATGAATCCCGAATTCCTCCGCGAAGGCACGTCGATTCGCGATTTCTACGAGCCACCGTTCACGTTGATCGGCACCGACGACGAAGCAACCGGCGCAGCGCTGGCCGCACTCTACGCCGGGATCGAGGCGCCACTCCACGTCACGGCGACGGGCGTCGCCGAGATGATCAAGTACGCGTGTAATTGCTTTCACGGGCTCAAGGTCGGCTTCGCCAACGAGATCGGCAACATCTGCAAGGCATTCGAGATCGATAGCCACGAGGTCATGCGGCTCTTTTGTCTGGATACCAAGCTCAATCTTTCGCCGACGTACCTGCGGCCGGGCTTCGCGTTCGGTGGATCGTGCCTGCCGAAGGACCTTCGCGCGATCACGCAGCACGCGCGCACGGTCGACGTCGCCACGCCGATCCTCAGCGCGACTCTCGAGAGCAACGAGCGGCAGATCGAACGCGCGTACGAGATGGTGCGTTCCGCGGGAAGCCGGCGCGTCGGCGTGCTCGGGCTCGCATTCAAGTCCGGCACGGACGACCTCCGCGAATCGCCGATGGTATCGGTCGTCGAGCGGTTGATCGGCAAAGGCTTCGCACTCGCGATCTATGATCGGGACGTTTCCGAGGCACGATTGATCGGCAGCAATCGCGAATACATCGAGAAGGAGATTCCGCACATCTGGTCACTGATGCGCGGTTCGATCGAAGAGGTCGTCGACAGTTCCGAGGTCGTGGTGATCGGGAACGGATCAGGCGAATTCCGACGAATCGAGCCGCTGCTCCGCGACGGCCAGATCGTGATCGATCTCGTGCGAGCCTTCGGCGGACGCCGGAGCGACGGCGACGGGTACCGCGGGATCTGTTGGTGAGCTGATCAATCGGCGGCGTGCGCTTGCTGTGCAGCGCGCCGCTCTTCGACGAGGTGATTCAGCGTCCGGGACAAATCCGCCGCCACACTTCGCCAACTAAAACTGTCCACGACCATCCGCCGAGCGGCCGCGCCGAGCCGCGCACGCTCCGACTCGTTCCGCAACAAGGCGACCGTGCGCTCGGCGAACTCCCACGGCGAATCCGCGAGCACGATGTTCGCGCCGTCCTGAACCGGAAGCCCTTCAGCTCCCAATGCCGTAGAGATCACCGGCAGACCCGCTGCCATCGCCTCGAAGATCTTGAGTCGCGTTCCGCCGCCGATGCGCAGCGGGACGATGAACACTGAGCTCTGTGCGAGGTACGGCCGCACGTCTTCGACCCAGCCCGTGAGCTGCATTCCAGGCTGCTGAGCCGCGACGGCCTCGAGCTTCTGCGAGGGGCGCCGTCCAACGACGGTCACCGACACGTCGGGTATTTGTTCGCGGATGAGCGGAAGAATCTGATCGGCGAAGTAGATGATTCCGTCCTCGTTGGGCAGCCAATCCATCGAGCCGGTGAACACGATCGAGTTCGGCCGCTCATGCCGCTCGTCTGCCGTGAAGTAGTCGACGTCGACACCGGTCTGGACGACGCTCAATCGATGCGGGTCGACGAATGCGGCGAATGCGTCTCGGTCGGTCTCGGAGACAGCCAACACGTGATCGGCCGCGGTCAGGAAGCGGCGTTCGGCGCGCTCCATCGTCTTCCATTCACGCCACGAGATCGCCCTCCACAACGGATTCCTGGCGACCTGAAAGTGCCGCTTCCAGATCTGTGCTTCGACGTTGTGCGTGAAGATCACCTTGGCGGCGCGAGCACCCCACGGAATGATGGGCGCAGGCACGATGAAGTCGCACAGCACGACATCGAACGCGCGTTGGCCGATGAGGGCGTCGAGCCGATCGCGCACGACTGGCTGACAGTACTTCATCAGCATGTAGGACTGCCCCGAGAGAAGATAGCGAGCGTACAAAACCATCTCGCGCGGCCCTCTGGTCTCCGGCAGGCGCAGTGGCACGCAGACCACGTCATGGAAAATCTCGCGCAGGGCCGGATGCTGATCGTTCTCGTGCTCCTGGTGAAACGAGAACAGCGTGATCTCGTGGTCTCGAGCGAGCTCTCGCAGGATGTTGTAGCTGCGGATCTTGCCACCGCTGTCCGGGGGCACGAGCCCACCCGCCTTGACCCAGAGAATTTTCATGGCGTCATACTAGCGTGTGGCGCGCGACGGCGTACGGGAGTCACTGATGCAGCCATCATTGCCCGACATCAGGAAAGGGGTTCCCTGGCGACCCCACAGGCCTGAGGCGACCAACCAGGAGTCTAAATCGTTGCAGAGATTAGCCTTAGAAAGCATATACGCGCTGAGCCCGATACGCCCGGCCGGTCGAGGACTTCGTTGACGAACGTCTTTTCGGTCGACGTCGAGGACTATTTCCAAGTCGAAGCCTTCTCGGACATCGTAAGTCGCGATGCCTGGCCAAGCTACACGCTTCGGGTCGAGCGCAACACGCATCGCATCCTGGATCTGCTCGACGAGCACCACGTCGAGGCGACATTCTTTGTCCTCGGCTGGGTTGCTGAGCGCGCGCCACACCTGGTGCGCGAAATCAGCACCCGTGGCCACGAGCTGGCATGCCACTCTTACTGGCATCGTTTGATATACAAGCTCACTCCCGACGAATTCGCGGCCGATACCCGTCAGGCCAAGGGCGCGATCGAGCAAGCGGCGGGGCAGCGGGTGTTCGGATACCGCGCGCCCAGCTATTCCGTAACTCGTAAATCCTTGTGGGCATTGGAGATCCTCATCGAGTCTGGATTCACGTTCGACTCCAGCATCTTTCCGATTCGCCACGACGTGTACGGGATTCCGGACGCGCCGCGCGGCCCGTTCCGGCTGAACACTCCATCCGGGCAGCTCACCGAGTATCCAATCACCACGTTCCGCGCCGGGCTTGGGCCGAATTTCCCGGTCGGAGGCGGTGGGTACCTCCGCCTCTTGCCGTTCTGGTATACGCGCCTGGGAGCCAGGCGCGCCGCGGCAGAGAATGTGCCGTTGATCGCGTACGTTCACCCGTGGGAAGTGGACCCGGACCAGCCCCGGTTGCCCGGCAGGCCACGTTCGCGTCTGCGTCACTATACCAATCTGTCGCGCATGCACGACCGTTTAGGGGCGCTTTTGCGCCTCGGCCGTTTCACGAGCTTTGCCAAGAGTGGGTTGGGCGAGGCTGCCCCGTTGATCGACAACCTGACGAGAGACTCTCGATGACGATGCCGCAGCAAGACAACATGCCGCAGGTCAAGCAGTACTGGAATGACATCGCCCCGAAGTTCGACGCCATCTACACCGGCAAGAAGAGCTTCGTTGCCCGCCGGCTCGATCAGTGGCTGCGGCGGGACATCTATCAGCGTTTCGACTGGGTGATGCAGCAGGCCGGCGACGCTCGCGGCCAGCGGATCTGCGACGTGGGATGTGGGTCCGGCCGCTTCGTGGCGGCGCTTGCCAAGCGCGGTGCCGCGCACGTGACCGGCGTGGACATCGCTCCGCAGATGCTGAAGCTCGCGAGCGAGCTCGCGTCCAGTGAAGGCGTCGCCGATCGCTGCAATTTCGTGAACGCCGACGTGAACGACTGGCGGCCAGGTGAGACGTTCGACCTCACCATCGCGATCGGCTTCTGGGACTACATCCAGAATCCCAAATCGCGCCTCGACGTAATTCGCAGCATCACGAAAGGACGGTTCCTGTCGGCGTGGCCGCGTTCCGGTACGGTACGCGCCCCGATTCGAAAGGTGCGCCTCAACGTGCTGGGCTGCCCGGTGTATTTCTTCAGCCGCGACGAGGTGTACAACTACCTGGAGAGCTCCGGATTCCGCGTCGACTCGTGTGAGGTGATCGGACAGCTGTACTGCGCTGCCGCGACCGCGACCTAGCCCGTGCGCGCCGAGGTCCTGTTCTGGGTAGCCGCCGGGTTCGTGGTGTACACGTACGTCGGCTACCCGTTGCTCCTCGTCGCGCTGCGCACGGTCATTCGCCGCCCGATCGAGCGAAGACCGATCGAGCCGTTCGTGTCGATCCTCGTTCCCGCCTATAACGAGGCGCGGGTCATCGCCGACAAGATCCGGAACGTTCTCGCGATCGACTATCCCGCCGATCGCTACGAGCTGGTCGTTGCGTGCGACGGTTCCACGGACGGAACAGCCGAAATCGTGAGATCACTGGCTGACGGGACCCGGGTGCGCGCCTGCGCGTTCGAGCGGAACCGTGGCAAGCTCCACGTCCTCAACGACGTCGTGCCTCAGCTGCGGGGGGAGATCGTCGCGTTCTCCGACGCCTCGAGCATGCTCGAGCCGCAGGCCATCCGCCGCCTGGTCGCGAGCTTCGCCGATCCGAAGGTCGGCGCGGTGAGCGGCGTGTACCGGGTCCAGAAGCAGGACCACGCCCACCTCGGCCGGCAGGAGGACTTCTATTGGAAGTATGAGACTTTCCTCAAGAGGCAAGAGGCGGCACTCGGTTCGATTCTCGGGGCGCACGGCTCGCTCTACGCGATCCGGCGCGAGCTGTATCCGTTTCCGCGCCCGGACACGATCAACGACGATTATGTCATCCCGTTGCGGATCGTACAACGCGGCTATCGCGTCGCCTACGAGCCGGCAGCCGTGGCGTACGAGGAAGCCCACGAAATGGGCGGCTTCGGCCGGCGCGTTCGGATCATGGCGGGGAACGTCGAGCAGCTCCGCGAGATCGGTCCGCTCCTTTGGCCACTCCGGCCGCTGATGCTCTTCTTTTTCCTGTCGCACAAGGCCGCGCGGCTCGTCGTGCCCGCGGCGCTCGTCGTCGCGGCCGTCGCAAATCTATTTTTGCTCGACCAACTGCTGTATCGCACGCTCGCCGTTCTCCAGCTGCTGTTCTACGCACTGGTGATCGTTGGCGGCGTGTGGCAGCTTCGGCCCAAGGTACTGCGGCTGCCGTATTACTTCTGCATGATCAACGCGGCGGTCCTCGTCGGCGCATACCACGTGGTTCGCGGACGGCAGGCGCTCCGCTGGAAGCACGACTGAACTCAGCGCCGTTCAGTGCCATACCACCGCTCGATCCACTCCCGATAACTCCCGTCCATCACCCCGCCCCACCAGCTCTCGTTCGCCAGGTACCACTCCACCGTCCGACCGAGCCCCGTCTCGAGCGTCTGCGCCGGCTCGAACTCGAGCCGCACCGCGATCGCGCTCGCGTCGATCGCGTACCGCCGATCATGCCCCGGACGATCCTTCACGTGCGTGATCAACTCCAGACAACTCCGACCACCACTCGCCGGGCACGATGGAAACCGTGCGCGCAGCGACTCGTCGGCCCCGAACCGCGCATCGAGCAGGGCGCACACGAGCTGTACGATCTCGATGTTCTCATGCTCGGCGCGTCCACCCACGTTGAACGTGCAGCCCACGACGTCACCTGATCCGAGGATGCGCTCGATCGCCGCGCAATGATCGTCGACGTACAGCCAGTCGCGCACCTGGCGGCCGTCGCCATACACCGGAACCTGTAATCCACGCACCGCGTTGACGATCGTGAGCGGAATCAGCTTTTCAGGAAATTGATACGGCCCGTAGTTGTTCGAGCAGTTGCTGATCGTCGCCGGCAGACCGTAGGTATGATGGTACGCGCGCACGAGATGATCCGCCGCGGCCTTGCTCGCCGCGTAGGGCGAACTGGGCGAGTACGGCGCCTGCTCGGTGAAGGGCGGATCTTCCGGTCGCAGCGAGCCGTACACTTCGTCGGTCGACACGTGGTGGAATCGCACGCCGGGGCGCCAGCCCGACGGCGACGCCCACGCGTCGCGCGCCGCATCGAGCAGCTCCTGCGTTCCAACGACGTTCGTGCGGACGAACGCACCCGGCTCGACGATCGAGCGGTCGACGTGCGATTCGGCGGCAAAGTGCACGATCGTCTGTACATCGTGATCGGCGAGCATCCCGCGCACGAGCTCGCGATCGGTGATGTCGCCGTGGACGAACGTCATGCGTCCGGTCTGCTCGAGCCCAGCGAGCGTGGCGAGGTTACCGGCGTATGTCAGCGCGTCGAGCACGACGACGCTGTCGTCGGGGTGCCGCGCGAGCCAGTAGTGCACGAAGTTCCCGCCGATGAACCCCGCCCCGCCCGTCACGAGCAGCTTACGCATCGCGTCTACGCATTCCCGTCACGCATTGCGCCCGCCTCAATCCCCAGCCGCCACCGACGCCGCACCCACGCTCGCCTCGAGCGACCACATCATCGTCATCGTCAACAGCACGAGCACGCCGGCGATCACGAACGGCACCCCCGGCCCAAAGCGATCCACGATCGCGCCGGCGAACACCGGGAACGCCACGCGCGAGATGCCTCCGTACGTCTGCTGCACCCCCATCTGCAGACCGCGGTCAGCGGCGGTCACGACACGCGACAAGAGCGCCGTAACGCACGGGAAGAGGAAGGCCGTGCCGAGCGGCATGAGGGTGAATGCCACGAACAGCGTCACGTACGACTCGCTCACGCCGGCGAGTACGAGTCCGGCGGCGAGGAGGAGGACGCCGAGCCTCGCCACACGCGGCTCGCGGAACCTCCGCACCGCGGGCCCGAGCAGCAGGGCGCGAATGATCACGCCCATCAGGCCGAAGTACATGAAGAACCAGCCGACCGTCTTCTCGGTGACGCCGAACCGGTCGGCGAGGACGAGCGGCATGAGCTGGCCGGTCCCATAAAAGGCGCCGATGCCGACGGTGTAGATCCAGATCAGACGCGGCGCCGGCTCGGTCGCGTGCGTGAGCACGCGGACGAGGGCGTCGCGGCCGGCGCGGGGGCGCCGCCGGGCGGGCCGGCCAGCCAGCGCCTCGTTCGACTCGCGGAGATAACGCCAGGCAAAGATGCTGACCGAAATGCAAAGTACGGCGCCGCCCACGCCGGGCGCGGCATGTCCCCACAGAATCGTCAGGAACGATCCAAGGGCTGGTCCCACCACCACGCCGAAGCTCGTTGCGGCGCTCAGCCAGCCGAGGCTCTTGGCCCGTTCGTCCTCGCGCATCGTGTCGGCCACATAGGCCTGCAGTACGCCGACGGTGCCGGCACCGATGCCCTGCACGAATCGGGAGATCAGGAGAAGGGCGAGCGAGTCGGTGTACGCGAACACGATGTACGCCGCCGCCGACACGACGAGTCCCGACAGAATCGCCGGCCGCCGGCCGTACCGATCGGAGAACCGGCCCCACGATGACGCGCTGAGAAGCTGGGCGACCGAGAACGAGGCCAGGATCACACCCACCATGAGGCCCGTCGCGCCCATCCGCGTCGCGTAGTACGGGACCAGTGGGAAGATCATCGACGATCCCACCATGTCCACGAACGCGGTGAACATCAAAACGACGAGCTTGCTCATGCGGCGGCCTCTTCGCCTCCGGAGTGTCCCGTGGCCCCGGGACGGAGATAGGCCCGCAAGGTAGCGCGCGGCACAACCCCTGGTCAGGGTCGCGCCGCGCGGCTGACTTGACGTCCGACGGCTACTTGATGGGAATTCGCTTGCCGCTCGCCTTCTCCTCCGACGGCGCGGGCAGTATCACCTCGAGCACTCCGTCCTTGAACGTCGCCTCGCACGCGTCGCCCTCGACGCCGTCGGGCAGCGGCAGCGCACGGTAGAAGCTGCCGTAGCTTCGCTCCGTCCGATACCAGCCGTCGCCCTCGTTCTCGTTGTGGGAGCTTCGCTCGCCGGAGATCGTGAGCACGCCGTTGTCGACGTTCACGTTCACGTCGTCCTTGTTCACGCCGGGGAGATCAGCGCGCACGACGATCTGGTTCCCCCGGCGGAAGGTCTCGATCTGCGGCGACCACAGGCCCTCGTTCGTGGTGCCGCGTCCACTCCGCGTCGGCAGTTCGGACAGGTCGTTCGACAGCATCGATCCGAACACGGGCGAGAGTCCGAGCCGGCCGAAGCCGAACGCGCCGAACAACTGGTCCATGTCGTCCTGCATGCGCCGCATGAGCGCGAACGGATCGTTCCCACGCACCGGTGCGGACAACGCGCTGCCGCTCTGCCGATTCTCCACGCCGACCTGTTCGCCTTGCCCGCGCACCGGTGCCGAACTCGGCGTCGCGTTGCGCGAGCGGGTGGCTGATTCGCGTCCGGTCTGGATCGGCGTCTGTCGATCTGATTGCCGATCCGATTGCCGATCCGATTGCGCCGTTCCGCTGGTCGCACCTTTGCGCGCGTTCGAGGTTGGTGCGGACGAGCGGGAGCCACGCTGATTCTGCTGCGTGGTGTCACGAGCCATACGACACCTCCAACGATGAGGTTGTGAGAATCCCGAGTCTATGCGAGGCGGAACCGCCGCAATCGACGTGCCTGTCATCACGCGCAGAATCCAC
>DATJIZ010000160.1:0-9894 GCA_035492735.1 Gemmatimonadaceae bacterium
ACACTCACCGGCACCGACGGCTCCCGCGCCCCTCGCACATCCGACGGTTCCTGCAGCACGAACGCCGTGCGATCGACGTTCGACAATCGTAGCTCCAGGTGTCTTCCCCGCTGCTCCGGGTTGAGCGGAAACGCCAGGTCCACGCGCCACATCCTCGGCGACGCCGGGGGAACGGCCGCGAGCAGGCTCACGCCGATCGCGGTCCGGGGCGGAGTATTTGCGCCATACGGGACGTCGCCGGCCCACAATCGACCCGACTCGACGAAGCCGCCGACGCCCAGATCCCCGAGGCCATGCGGTCGCGCCACGAACGCCCGATGCTCGAAACGGCCCACGACCCGCTGTCCGCCCGGCGTGTCGGAGCCGGCGTAGCCGCGGACCCCCCCGATCGGGTCGCTCAGTGTGAGGCGGAAAGGCACCCGCTGCCGCCACCCGCCGCTGAACTCGACCGACGCCAGCGTGGTGTGGCGCGGCCAAATCTTGACGTATTCCGTGACTCGCCCGGCCGCGAGCAAACCGTCCCAGGCGCCATTCGAGTTGTCACGCCGACCCTCGCCGACGAACTGCGCGCGTAGGCCGTTCGTGCGGCCCACGGCACCGGCGTACAGATCACCCGACATGAAGATGTCGTCATCGCGGGATCCGAGCACGGACAGGCTGCGACCGAATTCCGTACCGTACTGAAATCCAACGGGGAAATCCTGGTTGGCCGTGAGCGCGTCGAAGCCGCGGACACGGCGAAACCCGATGTCGCGAACACCCCACAGCAGATTGACGCGGGCGATGCGATGGGCGACGAATTGCTGCGTGAGCGGCGGACCGGTGTCCGGCGCGAAGCCGTGGTCCGTGATCAGCACGGGCATGTTCGCCGGACGTTCGTCGTCGCCCGACAGCGACGCGCCGAACAGGCTCAGACGTCCCGGCGGACCGATGCGCACGATCCCGCCGACGTCGAAGAAGTTGCGAGCGAGCCGAATCCCGTGATTCGAGTTTTCGTCGTTGGCGAACTGCACGTAGTCGTCGCGCGCACCGGCACGCATCTGCCAGGCGGCGCGTTGAATGTCCGTGTAGAACGGATGCGTCGCCTGCATCTCCCATTCGGAGCCAAGCGGGAGCACCCGACCGTCGACCGTGAGCGTGTACGGTCGGCCGAGCAGCTGGTTGTCGACGAACCGCGCGCCGTAGCCGTCGCGAAACGCGCCGCCGCTCCTCCACTCGCCGGCGAGATACATCCCCTCGCCGCTGACGTTCGAGTTGCCGAACCTCACGTAGCGCGCGAACGGAGCGCCGCCGCTCAACGTGCCCTCGAGCACAACGGCGATTTCGTCGGTCGTCTCGACCACGAGGTCCACCTGGCCCGGCGCGGCCGGCACGGCGTAGACCGATGCATCGGCCAGGAACGGCTGCGCCCGCAGTATGCGCTCGGATTCCAGCCGCCGCAGCTCCTCGCAATGATCACCCGCGTGCAGCAGCAGGAACCGCTCGATGACCTGCTGGTGCGTCGTGACGTGCGTGGCCGCGGCGATCTTCGCCAGGATCGGAACGCGCCGCAGGTACGCCGCCGTCGGTGCCGATGCGCGCACCACGACGGACCGGATGCGCTGTCCGATGCACGGGATCGAGGCGGTGTCCTGCGCGGCGGCCGCGCCGACGGGCATCGACAGCAGCGCCGCCGCGAGCACAGTGCTGCCCGGGCGAATGACTACTTCCCCATTCGGCGCTTCAGCTCGTCGAGCCGGCGCGCTGCATCCGCTTCACGGTCGGCGCGCGCACTGGCCCGTCCGAGCGAGTCGATCTCGTCGCGCAGCGATGATGATGCGCCTGTCGGATCATCCTCGACGACGGGCTCATTGAGCGATGTGCGGTTTGGATCCGTCCCGTTGAGCACCGCCTTGAGCTGCGCCGACATTGAGTCCACGTCGCGCTGCGCGAGGGCGAGCTCCGCCTCCTGGGCGGCCACTTTCTGGCGCAGGACATCGACGCGTTCAGCGTGCATCTGCTCGTACTTGCCGGCGATCTCCACCGTCTGTCGATCACCGATGCCTTCGGCGAGCTGCTTGCGCCGGCGAATGGTCGCGAGCTCGCGCTCTTCGCCGGCCAGCCGCTCCCGGACCTTGACCAGACCATCGCGCATGTCGTTGAGACCGACCGTCGCCTGGACGAGCGTGTCCTTCATCCGCGACGCTACGATCCGGCGTTCTTCCGGACGCGCGGCGCGGCTGAGCAGTTCGTCGAACGAGTGACGCAGGCTGTCGAAGACCATCGGCGGTGTGTTGGCCGGAGGAGCGCTCCGGTGTACGATATAGATCGCATCCCGACCCTGGCAACGGCGCGCTCATCATGTCGCTTGCACCTTACGTGCTCGTAACCGCCACCACGGAGGTCCTCCGCGGCCGGCCGCGCGTGCGAGTCAACGAAGCATATACCGACGCCCTGGCTGCGGTGGGGCTGGTACCGGCGGTGTTGCCGCCCGTCGCGCCCGATCTCGCGGTCGCGGCCCTGACCGGCGCGGCAGGGCTCGTGCTGACCGGGGGCGAAGACATCGACCCGACGTTCTTCGGCGAGGCGGCGCACCCAAAGACCGGAAGCCCGCACGCAGCACGCGACGCGTGCGAGGTCGCGCTCGCTCGAGAGGCGCTCGTGCAGCGGATTCCGACGCTCGCCATCTGCCGGGGTGTACAGGTGCTCAACGTGGCGCTTGGCGGCACGCTCGTGCAGGACATTCCGTCGCAGTGCACGACGGCCACGAACCATGATCAGTCGATCCGACGGACGGAGCGCGTTCACGACGTGCAGATCGACCCTGGCTCCATGCTCTCCGGCATCGTGGGCGCGACCTCCATCTCCACGAACTCGTCGCACCACCAGGCGGTCAACCGCGTCGCGCCATCCCTCACCGCCGTGGCCCGCAGCGACGACGGGATCGTCGAAGCACTCGAGCCCCTCGATCCGGCGTGGTGGCTCGTCGCCGTGCAGTGGCACCCCGAAGAGCTGACGGCGACCCCGGAAGACTGGGATCGCCGTCTGTTCGCGGCCTTCGCCGACGCGGTGCGCGACGCGGGCCGCGACTGAGCGGCCGTCGCCCGCCTACATCATCAGCCGCCAGCGCGCTTCGTCGCGAACCTGGCGCATCAGACGCTCCGGCGTCTGGACGTTCGGAAAGAACAGCGAATCGCTGACGTTGTTGAGCGCCGAGCGCAGAATGCCAAAGCGCTCGGCGGCCGTTGCGTAGAGCGCGGTCAGTCCGTGTTCCTCGGCCATCCGATGATCCGCCGCGAGCTGGAAGCCGCGCCGCCCGAGCTCCTCGTAGTACTCGAGGTCCGGGCCGCCCCGCCGCCAGCGCCGCTGCTCGATGTAATCGGGAAACAAACCGCTGATCCAGAGCGCGTAGTTGCCAAGGTGCGTCCGCACGAGAAAGCTGCGCCGCGGATCGGGATCGTCCAGATCCTCGCCGAGCTCGGCGAGCGCGCCGTACACCTCATCGTCCGAGTTCGAGATTCTGAATGCACGATCGCGTATGCCGAAGTGCAGCACGATGGCGGTCACGTAGTCGGCCAGGCTCCGATCGCGTTCCCCGGCTTGTCCCAGTGCGTGTCGAATCATCACGTACGCGAACAGCGCGAACGACGCGTGGGCGCCTCTGGGGTCCCGCAGCAGCACGCCGGGAAGCCGCGGATCATCGAGAATGGCGTCGATTCCCTCGTCGGCGAGACGCGACTCGAGCGTGGCGAGGTCGTCGCCGGTATCGCTGGCCAGGAGTCGCGCAGCCAACTGTGCGTCGTCGCGCGTCAGTCTATGACGTGTGTCGGCGAGAATCATCGTCTCCTCCAGGTCCTTTCCGTCTTACACCGGCCTCACCCGTTCAGTGCCTGCCGGCCGCTATACAAGAGGCAGCAATCGTTCCCAGCGGACTCGCGCGTCACGACCGCAGAGGCTGTCCATGGTTCTGACGCCGCCTGGTCGACCGAGGTTACAGCGCAGGCCTCGGGAGCCGGGCAGCACTCGCCGAACCGGAGTGCTCATTGCGTGTAGTACAGCTATCTCGCGCCCCTCCCTAGCTTTCAGCAGGCGACCCCGGCCGCTCCCCTCCGAGGCTCTGGTGCTGTACATCTGCATCCCGGCATACAACGAAGCGCAAACCGTCGGCGTTCTGCTCTGGCGCATCCGAAAGGTGTTCCAGGAGTACTCGCGCGAGTATGAGATCCTGGTCTACGACGACGGGAGCAGCGACGCGACCGCCGAGACACTGCAGCCGTACACCGACGTCCTTCCGCTGACCATCATCGGCGGCGCCGAGCATGTCGGCTACGATCGGGCGCTCGACGCCCTCTGCCGCGCCGTGGCGGCGCGCACTCGCTACCCGCGTCGCGACGCGATGATCACCATGCAGGCCGACTTCACCGACCAGCCCGAGCAGCTTCCGGAGCTGGTGAAGCGCTTCGAGGGCGGCGCCGATCTCGTCGTCGCCGAGCGAACGCTTTCGGCGGCGACACCGGCGCCCGTGCGACGGCTGCGCTGGATCGCCTCGTGGGCCATGCGCGCCGCCGGGGCGGTGCCCGGCGTCAGCGACCCGTTCGGCTCGTACCGGCTCTATCGTATATCTCTCATTCGAGATCTGTTGAAAACCGCCGGCGATGATCCGATCGTGCAGGGACGCGGCTGGGCGGCGAATCTCGGCCTGCTGCGCCGCGTCGCGCCGCTCGCCCGCCGCATCGAGACCGTGCCGCTCGATCCCCGCTACGACGTGCGCGCCCGCGAGAGCCGGATTCGGCCGTGGTCCGACGGCGTCGCGCTGTTCCGCGCGGCGACGGCGGCGTCCACTGCCCGGCGCTCCCCGCCCCCGAGAGCGAGTACATGATCCGGGGGCTGGCCACAATCCGGCTGTTGCTCGGCGCCGTGCTCGCGGCGTTCCCGGCAAGCGCGCAGGACACCGTCATGCCCGCATCGTCGTCCGTGCCGTTCGGCGTCGGCGAGCGAATGGAGTACGACATCCGCTACGGCCGCATCCACGTCGGCACCGGCGCGATGGAAGTGCTGCCGATGGACACGGTGCGAGGTCACGACACCTGGCACACCGTCTTTCGGCTGCGCGGCGGCATCCCGTTCTATCACGTGAACGATCGCTACGAGGTCTGGTCGGACACGCACACGCTGTCGGCGCTTCGCTACTGGCAGGACATCGACGAAGGCAACTACGAGCCCAAGCGCCATTACGAGATCTTCCCTGAGCGGCGCGAGTACATCGTCAACGACAAGCCGCCGCAGGAGAGCGTCGCGCGTCCGCTCGTCGAGGGATCGTTCCTGTACATCCTGCGCACGATTCCGCTTCGCGTCGGCATGGACACGAGCTTCAACGACTACTTCATGGCGGAACGAAACCCCGTCCGCTTCAAGGTCCTGCGCCGCGACACCATCGAGGTGCCCGCCGGCCGATTCCCGGCCATCGTCGTCCAGCCGGTGTTCGACTCCAAGCTGTTCTCCGAAGGCGGGCACGCCGAGGTCTGGCTTTCGGACGACGTGAACCGCATCATGCTGCAGATGAAATCGCGGGTCAGCTTCGGGTCCCTCAGCCTCTACCTCAAATCGTACCACCCATCCCCGACGGCCACGACGCCGCTCAAACGCGTGACCGCGCCGGCCAGGAACCACTGACGCGCGAGGTGGATCTCTCCGCCGTTCGCACCGTTCCGGTCGCCCGCCGCCCCAATAAGGTCCGGGCCAGCGAGTTCGCCCACCCACCGGCCAATTCGGGCAGCGGCGAATCGTTCGCCGCTTTCATCGATGCCCTGCCCGATGTCCTCGTCGCGCGCGATTTCCGCGCGGTCGTCGACGCCGTCGTGAACGCCGCGCGCAATCGCCGCGCGGTCGTCGTCATGCTCGGCGGGCATGTGGTGAAGACGGGTTTGGCGCCGCTGCTCATCGATCTGATGCGGCGCGGAATCGTGACCCACCTCGCGATGAACGGCTCGGCGGCGATCCACGATTACGAGATCGCCCGGTTCGGTGCCACATCCGAAGACGTCGCGGCCGGTCTTCGCGACGGCACCTTCGGCATGGCCGACGAGACCGGACGCGAGATGAACCAGGCATTCATCGCCGGCATGGGCTCGCACCAGGGCATGGGCGAAGCCCTCGGCCGCGCGCTCGCCGGCCGCGCCGATCTCTCGAATCCCGAGCTGTCGATTCTGCTCGGTGCGCTCCGCCTCGGCGTGCCCGCCACGGTGCATGCGGCGATTGGCGCCGAGATCATCCATCAGCACCCCGCGGCCAGCGGTGCGGCGGTCGGTGACACCAGTCATCGTGACTTCCGTAGGCTCGCCGCCTCACTGGTCGACCTCGACTCTGGCGGCGTCGTGCTGAACCTGGGCAGCGCGGTGATCATGCCCGAGGTGTTCCTCAAGGCACTCACCATCGCGCGAAACCTCAATGGCGGCCGGCCGCGCGACTTCGTATCCGTCGACCTCGACATGCAGCGCCACTACCGTCCTCGCATGAACGTCGTACAGCGCCCGACGCTCGACAGCGGTCGAGGCTACGAGATCACCGGCCATCACGAGATCATGGTACCGCTGCTGGTCTGGGCTGTGGTCGATCGACTCGCCCGCACGTGAGCGTCCGTACGCAAGAACGGCCGGCGCTCGTGGCGCCGGCCGTTCTTGCATGGTGGATCGGAGTCGGACGCCGAATATTCAGGCCGCCGGGCCCGACCACCGCTCTCGCAGTCGCCGCGCGGTCTCCGGACTGACCAGGCGGATGATGAAATAGATGACGAGCAGGACCAGCGCGATCTTGATGGCGAGGACCAGCAGCATCATGAACAGGCCCACGGCGAAGCCGAGGATGCCGAAGATGAACTTGAGCGCGATGAGGCCGAGAACCGCGAACAGCCCGATCGAAAAAATGGTGCGAAGCATACCAGGATCCCCGAAGGTCGAAGGGTCGTGCTTTCCATCCAATCCTACGACGAGCCGGATCGCGTAGTTTCACGTGGCCCGACTGACCCGAGACGCCGCCGACATGCCGACCAGCAACGATGTTGCCACCAGCCGCAGGACAGCCGACGTGCTCCTAATCGGCGATGGAATCGTCGGTCTGTCAACGGCCCTCGAGCTGGAGCGGCGCGGAGCGCGCTGCATCGTGTTCGGCGCCGAGCGCCAAGGTGTCGCCTCCTTTGCCGCGGCGGGACTGCTCGCGCCAAGCATCGGGCAGCTCGCGCCCGCAGCCCGGTCGTTTTTCCAGGCGAGCCTTGCCCTCTATCCTGCCCTGCTCGAGGCGCTCGCCGAGTTCGACGCCGATCTCGCGCTCATGACGGGTCTGCTCGTCGTCAGCGACGCCGCCAGCGACGCTTCCGCGAGCGCGGAGCCAGCCGGCGGCGGGCAGCGAATGACCGCCGAAGAGGTACAGCGGCTCGAGCCCGGCGTCCGAGCGCCGCACGGCGCCGTCGTCCATCCGAGGGATGGCGCGGTCGACAACGTGCGGCTGATGGCCGCCCTGCGGCGCGCCGTCGAACAGAGCCCTGGCATCGAGCTCGTCGCCGGCGCGCCCGTGTCGTCGGTCGATGTAGCCAGGAGTCGTGTGACGGTCACGAATGCATCGGGAGCCAGCGCCACGGCGCCCTGCACCATCCTCGCCGCGGGCGCCTGGAGCCCGCAAATACGCGGGCTTCCGCGGGCGATACCCGTGACGCCGCTCAAGGGCCAGATGCTCGCGCTCGACACCTGCCCGCTGAGCCGACCGGTGGTGGGAAACGGGGTGTACCTCGTGCCGCGGGGGAACGAGACCATCGTGGGATCGACCTCCGAGGACGTCGGCTTCGACGTATCGACGACGCCACAGGCCATCGACGGGCTCCGCGCTGCCGCCACCGCCCTTTGCGCCGCGCTGGGCGCCAGCGGGCCGCCACGGGCCTGGGCGGGGCTTCGCCCGGCGACGCCCGACATGCTCCCGATACTCGGGCCTGATCCCGATCACGCCGAGCTGCTGTACGCCACCGGGCACTCGAGAAACGGCATCCTGCTCGCCCCCGCGACGGCGGCGGCGGTGGCCGATCTGGCGGTCGGCCGCCAGCCGTCCCTGGACCTTTCGGGCTTCGGAATTGCCCGATTCGGTGTGGCCCGAAACCGGCTAACCTGAAGTCAGAGTACTAGCCGGTTATGATACGCTACCAGCACTAACCGGGTGCCGGTAGATTATGGCGGTTCAGGGCTTTCGGCTGCCGCGATCGACATTCCGCAGCGCCAGGGCCCCCGTCGTTCGACCTTTCCGCTCCGTCTAGCATGGGCGAGACCCTTTATCAGATTGCCGGCCGGCACCGCGTCGAGCCGCTCCCCGAACGAAAGCCCTCGTGGCTCAAGGTCCGCGCGCCGGGCGGGCAGCAGTACCTCCGCCTGAAACACCTGATGCGCGAGCTCGACCTCCACACGGTCTGTGAGGAGGCTCACTGCCCGAACGTCGGCGAGTGCTGGGAGCACGGCGCCGCCACGTTCATGATCCTCGGCGACGTCTGCACGCGAAATTGCGCCTACTGCGCGGTGGCGCACGGACGGCCGCCCAAGTACGACGTCGAGGAGCCGTCGCGCGTTGCGGCCGCGATCATGGAGATGCAGCTCCGCCACGTCGTGATCACGTCGGTCGATCGCGACGACCTGCCCGACTTCGGGGCCTACATCTTCGCCGAGACGATCCGGCAGATCAAACAGCGGCTGCCGGACTGCTCGGTCGAGGTGCTGGTGCCCGATTTTCAGGGCAACGAGGCGTCGATTCGCACCGTCCTCGAGGCCGGCCCGGACATCTACAACCACAACACCGAGACGGTGCCGCGGCTGTACAAGCGGTGCCGGCCCGGCGGGCGGTATGCGCGCGTGCTCGAGATCTTCCGGACCGCGAAACGTCTCGCGCCCGACATCCCGACCAAGAGCGGGATCATTCTTGGCATGGGCGAGACGCTCGAGGAGGTGGAGGTGGTGATGGGCGACCTCCGCGCGGTCGACGTCGACATCCTGACGCTGGGCCAGTACCTGCGGCCGTCGGAGTCGCACATCCCGATCGACCGCTACGTCACGCCGGACGAGTTCCGGCGGCTGCGGGACATCGGCATGGCGATGGGATTCAAGCACGTCGAATCCGGGCCGCTCGTGCGCTCGAGCTACCACGCCTGGGAGCAGGTCCAGGCCGCCGGCGTTTAAACAACTCAACTTGGGGTCAGACTCGATTTTTAGTTTGCTAAATCGAGTCTGACCCCAATTAGCGAATTCGCACACCGTTCCGCCGCCAGCATGGCCAAAAAGAAACCCGACCCACAGACCCAACCGCCGTCCGACCCGGAGCTCGACCGCGAGCTGCTGCGGTCGATGCTGCTGCAGCGCCGGTTCGAGGAGCGCTGCGCCGAAGCCTACGCGCTCGGCAAGATCGGCGGCTTCTGCCACCTCTACATCGGCCAGGAAGCGGTCAGCACCGGCGCGCTGTCGGTCCTCCGGCCCGACGACTACGTGATCACGACCTACCGCGACCACGGCCAGGCCCTCGCCCGCGGCATCTCGCCGCGCGCCGTCATGTCGGAGCTGTTCGGCCGCATCGACGGCTGCGCCCGCGGCAAGGGCGGCTCGATGCACATGTTCGACAAGAGTCTCAACTTCCTGGGCGGCCACGGGATCGTGGGCGCGCACGTGCCGCTCGCGACCGGCGTCGGCTTCGCGATCAAGTATCGCGGCGGCGACCAGGTGTGCGTCTGCTTCATGGGCGAATCCGTCGTCAACACCGGCGCCTTTCACGAAGCGCTCAACATGGCAGGGCTCTGGAAGCTTCCCGTCGTGTACGTCATCGAGAACAACCGCTATGGCATGGGCACGGCGCTCGAGCGCGCCTCGGCCATTCACGACATCTACGAGCGCGGCG
>DATJIZ010000161.1:0-4567 GCA_035492735.1 Gemmatimonadaceae bacterium
CGTTCATCGAGAGCCAGCGCAGGTTCGGCTCGGCGCTCGTCAGCCGGAACGTGCGCTCGTCGAGGCGGCTGATCGTGCCGTCGTCGATCACTTTGCCACGGGCATCGCACCACGGCGTGTAGAGCACCTGTCCGACGACGCACTTGGTGACGTCGCGAGTCACCATGCGGTCGAGGAGGCGCGCCGCGTCATGGCCCGAGATCCGATACTTGTACAGCGGCGACACGTCGAGCAGCGCCGCGGCGTTGCGAATCGCGGCGTACTCGCGATCGGGATGCGGTTCGTACGCGCTCGCCACCTGGTAGCCCGCCCATCGGCGCCACGTCTGGGCGCGGACGAGCGGAGCGGTGCGAGCGTGGAACGGAGTGGTGTTCAGCGTCGGAACAACGGCGGCGCTCGGCATGGGCCAAAATTACGACGCGATGCCGCGCGCCGCATCGGACCGAGCGCACCGCGCGCAACAGGCCCGCGGATCTTGCTCGCCCGTGGGCTGAAACCCGAGCTCGGCCGGCCGCGTACGTGCCCATTGCCGCTCCCGTTCACCACCCACGGAGATGCTCATGCAGGCATTGCTGCGCGATTTCCGCTACGGCGTCCGAACGCTGATCAAGAGTCCGGCGCTCTTCGCGATCAGCACCTTGGCCCTCACGCTCGGCATCGGCCTTACGACGACGATGTTCAGCATCGTCTACGGCGCCTTGATGAAGGGCCTGCCATATCCGGACGGCGATCGCATCGTCACCGTGAATCGCTCCAATCTCGTGCGCGGCATCCGGCGCCAGAATTTGCCAATCCAGGATTTCTACGACTTCAAAGCACAGCAGCGAAGCTTCGCGGACCTGGCGGCGTCGACCTCCGGCACGATCTATGTGAGCGGCGACGAGAAAGCAGAGCGGTTCGATGGCTCGTGGATCACCGCGAACGCCTTTTCGATGCTTGGCGTACAGCCCTTGCTCGGACGGCTGTTTCGCCCAGGGGAGGACGTCCCGGGCGGCGAGAAGGTCGCCATTATCGCGTACACGATGTGGCGCGACCGCTACGCATCGAATCGCGATATCATCGGCAAGCACATCCGCGTGAACGGACAGCCGTATACCGTCGTCGGCGTGATGCCGGAAAAATTCGAGTTTCCGAACAACGACAAGATCTGGGTGCCGCTGCAGACGGATCCCCTCGCCAAACCACGCGGCGAGGGCGACTATGTCGCGGTGGTCGGCAAGCTGAAGCCGGGCATCTCAGTCGACCAGGCCAACGTGGACCTGGCGACGATCTCCAAGCGGCTCGCCGCCGAGTATCCCGCTACCAACAAGGACTTCACCGCCGAGACGCGCGGCTTCGTGGATAGCTACATCGGGCCGCAGCCCAAGCAGTTGTTGTACACGATGCTCGGCGCCGTGTTCTTCGTGCTCCTCATCGCCTGCGCAAACGTGGCGAATCTCCTGCTCGACCGGGCCGCGCATCGCAGCAAGGAGGTAGGGATCCGCACGGCACTCGGCGCGTCGCGCTCGGCGGTCGTGCGGCAGTTCCTGGCCGAAGCGCTCGTGCTGTCGCTCGCGGCGACGGTACTCGGCATTGGGGTGGCCTACTTCGGGATCGCCGCGTTCAACCGGGCAATCTCGATCACGCAGGTTCCATTCTTCATCGACATTCGCCTGCACCCGCAGGTGCTCCTTTTCACGATCTGCGTCGCGCTGCTCACGACGCTGGTCTCGGGCGCGATCCCGGCCTACCAATCGTCGCGAGCCGACATCAACGAGATCCTCAAGGACGACTCGCGCGGAGCGTCGAGCTTCCGCATCGGCAGGATCAGCAAGGTGCTCGTGGTGTTCGAGATCGCGCTGTCATGCGGGCTGCTCGTGGCGGCAGGATTGATGATCAAGAGCGTGACTCGCCTCCGGCACATCGATACCGGTTTTACGACGAAAGATGTGTTCACCGCGCGCATGGGTTTCCCCGCGGCCTACACCGACACGATCGCCGAGTGGCGCTTCTTCGACGACGTCGTGGATCGCGTCGCCGCGCTGCCGGGCGTTCGCGGAGCGGCCCTGAGCTCAGGGCTTCCTGGCGCGCGACAGGGCCTCGGCGGAAATGCGTTCGCCATCGAGGGCCAGTCGTACCTCAAGGACAAGGATTACCCCGGCTCGCGCTGGGCCTCCGTCACGCCGAGCTTCTTCGCGACGCTGGACATTCCGATCGTGGATGGGCGCGGGTTCACGGTGGCCGATCGACCCGGAGCGCTCCCCGTCGCGATCGTCAACAAGGCGTTCGCCCAGAAGTTCTTCAAGAACTCGAGCCCGATCGGACGGCGCATCCGCATCGGCCAGTCGAAGAGCAAGAATCCGTGGCTCACCATCGTCGGCGTCTCGGGCGACGTGTTTACCGGCGATCAGGACGAACCTGTTGGCCCCGTCATCTTTCAGCCGTTCGCCCAGGCACGCGGGACGTTCGTGTACGTCTCGGCGCGCACGGCCGGCCCGCCACTCGCCATCACGCCGAGCGTTCGTGAAGCAGTGTCGTCGCTGAATCGCGACATCCCGCTCTATTGGGTTCAGACGCTCGACTCGGCGATCGCCGAGCAGTTCTGGTTCGTGCGAGTGTTCGGGACGATGTTCGTGATCTTCGGCGGAGTGGCGCTGTTTCTCGCGTCGGTGGGGTTGTACGCCGTGATGTCGTTCTCGGTAAGCCGCAGGACGCGAGAAGTGGGTATTCGCCTCGCGCTCGGAGCGCAGGCCGGGAACGTGGTCCGGATGATTTTCGGTCAAGGCCTGGCGCAGCTCGCCGTTGGCATGACGGTCGGCCTCGCGTTTGCGTTCGGCATCGCGCGCCTGCTCAAGGTGGTCCTGTTCCAGGTGCAGCCGCGCGATCCGGTGATTTTCGGCGGCGTGGTGGCGGTGCTGCTGGTCATCGGGCTGCTCGCGTGCTTCGTCCCGGCGCGCCGTGCCACGGCGATCGATCCGCTGGTCGCGTTGCGCGCGGACTGATGAGGTTTCGCCGAGTCGAATTCGCCGTTGACCATCGTCGGTCCGGACCATAGCTTGCGAGCCATGATGCCGGGCGCGAGCAATCTCAATTGCCGGAATAATCGGAGCTCCAATCGGAGGTCGGGCTAGCTCGCGTTCGCTCACGATCGAGACGCAGCCCGCCAGACGATCCGGCGGGCTTTTTTGTTGGTGACGTTCGGACGGCGCGACCGTCTGGACGACATTGATGGGGCGTAGGTCAATTGGCAGACCGCCTGACTGTTAATCAGGAAGTTGGTGGTTCGAGTCCACCCGCCCCAGTTCTCCCGCTTTCCGCGCGCTCCGGCGTCGGCTGAGCCGAGTCAGCGGCAGCTCTGGCGACGGCCGGCGCCGATACGCCGAACACCCGCACCTCCGGATTGCGATCGGCGAACGCGTCTTGCCGAGCGATGGCGCGCAGCACCCGGTCGAGCCTCGAGGTCCGCGGCCGATAGTGAAAGAGCTCGGTCCCGGCCAGGCGTAACGAGTCGAGCCTGGGGCGTGGCAGCTCTCGACCAGCCAGATACACCACGAGATCTCCCGGTCGAGGCGACGGCGCGAACGCGCAGCGGAAGGCCTCCGAGGCAAGGCACCGACCGCCTGGGTAGCGGTGCGCGCTCTTCACGACGAAACTCGGCCCGGCCGGTGATGCCGAGCCTCCGAGCCCCGCGTTGAAGCCCTTGAACTGAAGGAAGGACGAGAGCTCCATCAGCTCGAACCCGCCGACACCGGGGAAGTACAGCTGCAGCGGCCGTCCTGCGTTCGATCCCGCATAGTCCCGTAGGAACCCGGCCAGTCGGACGCTGCCCTGCACATATTCCTTTCGCGTCGAAACTCTACTTGCGGCGTCGCGCACATTGCGCTGAAACACCCAGGCCAGCACGAGCGCTGCGAGCACTGCGACTCGTCTCGGTTGCGCGAACAACGCGGCATATGCGAGCCGCGCAAGGTACAGCGTGCCAATGAAATCGGCCGGCGCCTGATAATACTCTCGCGTCATTCCGAGCTTCGCGAAGGCGAGCGCGTACGCGACGGCGCCGATCGCCAGCGCATCCCACAGCGAATCGAGCGAGAGTCGCCGCGCGATCGATGCGGCGACACGCGCTACGACCACGATGGCGAGCGCGTCGAGTACCCAGTCGGCACCCGCATAGGTGGCGAGCGCGTTGCGCATCGCGTTCGGCGCGCCGGCTGCCAGGGCATACGTCGTGGTGACGTGACGGGCGATGGCCACGAAGTACACCACCACGAACACGGCGCAGATGGCGAGGTGCGCCAGCTCGAGCAGATGATCGGCGGCGAAACGTGCGAACGCGCGCCGCCGCCACCATTCCCGGCCCCGGAGCGCTTCGATCGCAAGGCGCGCGGCGGCGAACCCTCCCACGAGGATGAATGCCGGCTCCTTGTAGTACACGATGCATTGCGCGGCGAGCACGGCGCCATAGAATGCCGCTCGGCGCCGCGTACGATCGAACGCGAGCAGCGACACGATCCACAGGCTGAGCCAGACGATCATGTCGCGCTCCGGGTAGACGATCCCGAAGAACGCGACGACGAAACTCGGCAGC
>DATJIZ010000162.1:0-6948 GCA_035492735.1 Gemmatimonadaceae bacterium
CGGGCTCAGGTTCCGGCCCCAGGCGCGGATCAACGGTTTCAACCCACGCGCGATCGAATCGCGCGGCGCGCGGGAGATCGCGTACACGTAGATCTGACTGTCTTGCGCGAACGCCGCCATGCGACCGTCCGGTGAGATCACCGCGGCGGAGCCCACGCCGAGCCGCCACGCGTCGCCACCACTGGTTCTCGCGGCCCACACGGCGCGCTCCTGGCCATTCGGATCACTCGTCGGATTCGCAATCCATCCCCGCGTGTTCGGTTCGCCTCCGCGCAGGAACGTCACGATCGTTCCATCGTCAGAGATTTCCAGATCCGACAACACCACCCCGTCGTCGTCGAGGAACTTCGTGATCCGAACCGGTTTGAAGTCCGGCGCCGCAGCCGTATAGACGTTCCGCTGACCATGATCGTAGGCGAGCCAGGCGATGCGATCCGCCTTCCTGGCCGCGACCAGCTCCTCGGGAAACGCCGGGGCGATGTACGGCGCGACCGACGAAGGCGATTGCGCGCCGGCAATGCCCGGCACGACGAGCGCCGCAACGAGGAGATGAGTGACGCGACGAAGCATGGATTCTCCTACTTGGGAAATCGAACGAGCTCGTTCTGGATCGGGATGCCGGCTTTCACCGGCGTCGGCGCGTGACGCGTGCAATGAATGCTCGGCGGCGGTCCCGGGGCGATGCCGCAGTTGCCGACGACGTCAAAATCGGTTTGGTACGGCAGACCCTCGGACGAGAGAAACGTGGGTCCGTCGGCGATTTGAAAATGCACGTGCGGTTCGGTGGAGTTGCCGGAGTTACCAAGCAGCGCGATAACTTGGCCGCGCTTCACCCGATCGCCGACCTTTACACGCAGCGATCCAGGTTGCACGTGCGCGTACAGCGCGTACCTGCCGCCGCCGATGTCGATGCCGACGTAATTCCCGCCGACCGTCACGAGGTCGATCTTCACCGCGCGGCCGCCGGGCACGTTCTGCGGAATGCTGTCCTTCGTGGCAACGACGACGCCGTCGGCAACCGCGAGCAGTTCCGTGCCGTACGCGTAGTAGCTCTCGTTCTTGAGCGGATCGCTGCCGGGCCGCCTCGAGTTGCCGGCGGAATCGACCTGCAGAAAGTCGATCGCGAAGCGTTGGCCGCTGGCCACGTGCCCGTCGAGCGCGAGGATCAGGCGCCGGTGTCCCGACGCGTTCGACGGTCCGTTGAACGCCGCCCACTCGCCGCGTACCGGCGCACTGATGGCGACGGCCTGGCGCTCGACCGGGATGCGCGCGCCCTCGAGCACCTCGGTCGTCGAATCGCTTCGTTGGAAGGTGAGACGGTGCTCGACGTGCGCCGGCGCGGTGCCGCGTGCGAGTGGAATCCAGAGATAGACGTACGCGCGCATTGCGGGACCGATCTCGCCGCGTTCGGCAATCGGAGCCTGCCTCGCGACGCCCGGATGCGAGATCACGGCCCCAAGCACGGAGTCGCCGAGACTCACGAGCGTTTCGCCATTCGTCGCGTCGAGCACTTCGACTCGGCGAAGCGTCAGCGGATTCGTCGTGAGGTTGGTGACGTGCAGTTCGTACGCGATGAATGCGCCCGAGTCGCTCGTCGCCACCGTCGGTGATTTCGGGACACGAAACTCGACGGCGGAAGGGATTTGTGCCTGGACGGCGTACCCGCGCGCACCAAGTGCCGCGATGGCGACGCCCGCCGCGACCAGCCATGATGTCGTACACATCCGGCGACGGCGTGGGCCGCTCATCGAGTCGGCCCGCCGCCTCCCGGTCCGCCGCGTCGTCCACCACGACCGCCACCCAGCGCTTTGCGCGCGAGCAGCGTCGCGTCGCTGCCCAGTCCGAAGTACATACCGGCCACCTTGCCGTCGGCCGAGACCTCGAACTTGATCGGCATGCTCGGCAAAGGCGACGTGCCGGGCAGCTTCCACGTGAAGTTCAACGTGTTCTCGAACGCGAGTGGGCCTTGCCAGTCGCCACGCTTCAAGACGAGCTGGCCGTTCTCGACCGTCACGGTCGCGTCGCCGTACAAGCTGTCGGCGTACGAGCCAGCGAACGCCGCCAGCTCGAGCGGCGGAGCGGCGTGGTGCGTCGCACCCGCCTGCGCCACCTCGGCCGAATCGGCGCGACGCCGCTGCGCGATCACGCGTGCGTACGCCTCGGCGCTCAAATCGCGCATCGGCGCTCCGATCTGCCGATCGAAGATGTAATGCATGAGGATGCCCGGCAGCTGTGCGCCGGCCATGTTGCTGAGCACCACCACACCGAACTTCTCTTCGGGCAGCATGCCGACGGCGGCCGTGGACCCAATCGTGTTGCCGCCATGCTGCCACATCAGGTGGTTGCGATAATCCTCGATGATCCAGCCCATGCCGTAGGCGCTGAAGTGTGTCACGGGGACCGAGTCACTCAGCGCCCGCATGCCGCCTTCCGGCGCGCCGGTCATGAGGATCTGCGGTGTATGCGTCTCGCGAAATGCGGCAGCAGACACGAGCCGCTTGCCGTTGATCGAGCCATCGGCGAGCTGGAAGCGGAGCCACTGCGCCATGTCGCGCGCGCTGGAGAGAATGGCGCCGGCCGGGGCGATGTTGTTTCCATTCATGAACGCCTCGGCGAAGACGGAATCCTTCACCATGCCGTGCGGCCTCGCGGCGTTCGGGCCGGCGTTGTGATAGTCCGTCACCGTGGACGTCATTCCGAGCGGCTCGAAGATGCGCTGCTTCACGAGCTCGTCCCACGTACTGCCGCCGGCTTTGCCGGCGGCTTGTCCGGCCGCAAGGAACATCATGTTCTGATACGAATAGTGCGAACGAAACGGCGCATCGGGCTTGAGGAAGCGCACGCGATGGAGCACCTCGTCGCGCGAGAGGCCCGAACCGAGCCAGACGAGCTCACCACGCGCGATGCCGGTGCGATGAGTCAGCGCATCACGCACCGTCACTTCGGTGTTCGCCACCGGATCGTACATCCTGAAGTCGGGTAGATAGTCGGTGAGGTGCGCGTCGTAGCGCATCTTGCCGTCGGCCACGAGCATCGAGACGAGCGTCGCCGTGAACGCCTTGGAGCTCGAGCCGATCTCGAACAGGGTCTGATCGTTCACCTGCGTCGCCGCACCCACGGCGAGGACGCCGAAGCCCTTGGTGTAGAGCACCGAGTCGTGCCGGACGATGGCAATGGCCACGCCGGGCACCTTCCAGGTCTGCATGGCTTTCGACACGTACGCGTCGAGGCCGGGGAATGGCTCCTGCGTCCGCGCGGCATGCGGCACGAAGAGAAGGGTGCAGCCGACGGCGCCCGCGAGCGCCGTGCGATAACCACCGGTCAGAAGTCTCATCGTCACTTCGAGATGCTGGGGTTGTTGATGCGCTCCACGTCCGGAAGCGGGAAGCAGGTCTGCGTTCCATACGTACCGCCGCCGCCCGGATAGGCCGCACCGGCGGCCGGCGCCAGCGGAAGTCCGTAACGCCGCAAATCACCGAGTCGGTGACCCTCGAGGAACAGCTCTCGGCGGCGGTCTTCGATCAGCTGCGCCTTCACGCTGTCGGCGCTCTGTCCCGTCGCCGAGTACAGCGGCAGTCCGGCGTGCGTGGCGCGTGCCGCGTTGATCGCCGCGGCGGCGCCCGCGAGATCGTTGGCGGCAAGCCGCGCGTCGGCGATGATGAGCTGCGCCTCGGCGTAGCGCGCGATCGGGATCGGCGTGCCGAGCGCCGGATACTTGTCGGCCGTCCACACTTGCGTGCCCGAGGTCGTACCGGCTTTGCCCGTGTTCGTGACGGCCACGCGCGGGTCAGGCGCGCCGCCGATCGTCAGATTGCGCGCCGACGGCTCGATGGTCGAAAAGGCGTTCTGGTTGATCTGAAGAAAGACGAAGTTCTCGCGCCGAACGTTCACAACGTCCGTCGTCATGTTGGCAACGAAGCCGGGTGGAATCTTGAGCGCGTCTTTTTCGGCATTCGCGGGATCCTTGAGATCGAGCAACGTGCGCGCGCGGCCGAGCGTGGCGAGGTTGAGTGTCGATGCATCGTTGACGGCCGAAGCCGCAACGATCGCCGAGTCGAAGCGAATTTTGGCCTGCGCAAAGAGGTCTGCCGGCTGGAGCTCCGGGCCGAGATTGAGCGCCGCGGTGCACATCCCTTCTCCGAGCAGCACCAGGCTGTATCCGGCGTATGCCGCCGCTTGGCCGATCAGCTTCGTGCGGTTCACGCCCACCGGCATCTCGGCATCGGTCCAGCCACGGAGCTTCGCCAGCACGGTGTCGTTCGACGCGCGCGCCGTCGACAGTGTGGTGTAGATCGGCGGCTGCTGGTTGTTGCCACACGTGCCGGTTCCATAGGAGCCGTTGGTCGCCAGCGTTCGGCGATCGAAATCGAAGTTCGTCGGGTTGGAGATCGCATCCGACAGCTCGTCGGTGAACAGGCCGGAGCCGGCGACATACCGTGAGAACGCGCATTCGAAATCCCCGATCGCGCCATTCACGAGGATCTGCGCGTTGTCAGGCGTGTAAAGCGTCGCCGCGGACAAGGAGCCTGGGTTCGACTGCTCGAGCGTCGTCACCTCGCGGCATGCGACACCGGCAGCCAGAGGCAGCAGCGCGCACAGCGCTCCACGCCAAATAGATGTTCGCATGATTACCACCGGAAGTTGAGGGTCGCGATGATTCGATTGAGCGGCGGCGTGACCGCCTGGTCGTTGGGATTGGTCGTGCCACTGTTCGAGACGATGAACGCCTCTGGATCGATGCCGTTGTAGCTGGTCCACGTGTGAAGCTCGCGCGCGGCAAGCGTGAACGACGCGCCTTTGACGCCGCGCAACCAGTGATCGGGAATCGTGTATGTCGCCGAGAGCTCGCGGAGCTTGGCGAAGGATCCGCTCGTCGCGTACTGGTCGACGTAGTTTTGCAAGAACGCCGTCGTCGTCGCCTCGGCCACGTACTTGATTGGATATTCGTTCGGGTAGTAGTTCGCGCGACACAGTCCGGCGGCGAGGACCAAGCCAGCGCATCGAACCAGGTCGACGCTGCTGATCACGGTATTGCCGGTCTTGAAGTCGACGAGCGCGTACAGGCGAAGCCGGCCAAACAACGTCACGGTGTTGGCCACGGCGCCCGTCACCTTGGGCGTGGGCGTGCCGAGGAACTGGAACGGGGCCTTCGAGCAGGGAACGCCGGTGCCGGCGCTGTCGCAGAGCACGTTCTTCGCCAAGCCGGTGGTCGGATCCCGGTCCGCCGAGAAGATCTTGCGTGAGAAGATGCCGCTGATCGGATGCCCGACCTGGTTGCTGGCGCCATACGACGTGATCAACGCCGGCACGCCACCCAGCTGCCTGATGATGTCCTTGTTGGTTCCGAGGTTCGCGGCGATTTCCCAATTCACATTGCGCCGGGTGATTGCCTGCAACGTGGCCTGGGCCTCGATGCCGGAGTTGTCGACCCGTCCGAGATTCACCGAGCGCGTACCGGGAAAGCCGGCCGACGGCGCGACGGTCTGATTCACGATCTCGTCGCTCGTATGCCGCGAGAAATACGTGAACTGCAGCGCCAGCCTGTTCAAGAACCCGGCTTCCGCACCGACTTCGAGCTCGTTACTTCGCTCGGGCTTGAGCAGCGGATTGCCGAGCGTACCCGGCGTAACGCCGTTCCCGCCGTTGTAGCCCGTGACTGGCGTGAAGGTGCGCAGCGCGGAGAATGCGTTGGGTGAACGTCCTGATTGGCCGTACGCGGCGCGCAATCGGAACGCATTGATCGTTCGCCAACGCCACCAGGGCTCTTCGTTCACCACCCACGATGCGCTCGCCTTTGGATACGTGACCCACTTGAAGTCCTGACCGAACGCACTGTTGTTGTCGACACGCAGCGCCCCAGTCAGGAACAACCGATCGCGCCACCCGAACTGCTGCTGTGCGTACGCACCAATGGTGGTGTTGATGGTCTGGGTCTGCGTGGCCGCAACTTGCGTCGCGACGGCGGACACCAGCTCGACGCCAGGCGCGGGAAAACCGATCCCGCCGAGGAAGCTCGAGTTGAGCTCGGTGTTGTAATACTGTCCGCCGACGGACGTGGTCGACTCCAGAAACGGGCGGAGATTGAACTTCGCCGATCCGTTGTAGTCCGCCGTGACGATCGAATTGTGGTTGAGCGTCTGACCGATTCGGCCACCCGCTTGTCCAGCCGAAAGGAATGGCTGGAGCTCCGGCGGCGCGTATCGCTCCAATGCCCGCGCGTCCTCGCCGGTGTAGTCGATGCCGACGACCGCACGCTGCGTGAACCAGTTGGTCGGGCGGTTGTTGACCGTTACGCTGCCGGTGAATCGATTGACGCCATCGGAGTTGTCATAGAGCGTTTGCGGGACGGCCGGCGGAAAATTCGCGTAAAAGCCGCCCGACTTGGGGAACACCAGGGCGTGTCCGTATTCGGTCCCGATCAGCGGCGATACACCCTGGTCGGCGCCGAGGTGCGCCGACAGATCGACGAAATTGAGGCTCGCCGTGACGTCGCTGTTGTTGCCGATCTGGGTCGTCAGGTTCGCGTGCGACGTGAACTCGCGCAGCGCGTTGTTCGGCTCGATGCCGTAATCGTTCTCGTAGCCCGCGGCGGCGTAGTAGCGAAGCACGTCACGCCCGCCCGACACCGAGCCGTTGTACTGCCGCGTCAACCCGGTCTTGTAGACCGGGCGGCCGCTGTCGGCTTCCTGCTGCACGCCGTTCCACGCTACGATGTTGCCGGCCTTGTCCTTGGCATAGTTCGTCGGCACGCGGCCCGCGGCGTCGCGGAAGTACAACGAGCCTTCTTCCATTCGAAACGCGACCGCCGGCGCACTGGCAGCCTGGCCGCGCTTCGTGATGACCTGGATCACGCCGCCGGCGGCCTCGGTGCCATAGATCGTGGCCGCGGCAGGACCGTTGATGACCTCGATGCTCTCGATGTCGTCGGGGTTGATGTCGTTCAGGCGG
>DATJIZ010000163.1:0-2427 GCA_035492735.1 Gemmatimonadaceae bacterium
CGGAGCGGGTGCGCCGCACGCTCGAGGCGCGCGGCGTCACTGCCGGAAGCGCCGGGCGCGAGATGAACGCGGCCGCCGATTCGTACGAGGCGCTCGCCGACGTGCTCATCGCCGCCGCGCCACGCGAGCTCCGCGTCGCGCGGCTCGCCGAGGCCGTGTCGTCGACATCGCGGCAGCTCCGGCTGCTCCGCGAGCGTGTCGAGCCGCGACTCATCTCGCAGATCACCACGGTCGCGCACACGCTCGAGGAGCGCGAACGCGAGGAGCACCTTCGCCTGAAGCATCTGCAGCGCCGCGTGCCGGCAGGATGACTGCCGGCGCGATCGCGAATCACTCTCTCTGAATTCAGGAGCCTTCAATGCCTACCCCGCTCAAGATCGACCCCTCGTCCACGGCGCTGCTGGTCATCGACATGCAGAACGCCTTCGTGATGCCTGGCGGCTCGATGGCACGGGTCGGCCTGAGCACCGCCCGCGGTCACGCGATCGTCGAGCCAGTGCACCGACTCGTCGACGCCTGTCGAAAGCACGGTCTTCCCGTGATCCACACCTACACCGTCTTTCGATCCGACTACGCCGACGCGGGCCTCGTCGCGCGGCGCTTTCCAGCGCTCCAGCCCCTCGGCCACATCATGAGCGGCACCTGGGACGCGCAGATCGTCGAGCGGCTGTTGCCGCGAGCCGGCGAGTATCTCATTCCCAAGAGCAGGTTCAACGCCTTTTACGGAACCAATCTCGAGATCGCGCTGCGCTCGCTCGGCGTAACGTCGCTCATCGCGGCCGGCGTGGCGACGAACGTGTGCGTGGAGTCGACGGTTCGCGAGGCGTTCATCCGCGACATCCGCGTCATTTTGCCACGCGACGCCACGGCATCGTACACCAGCGAGATGGAAGCGGCGAGCCTCGCCACGCTCGGCTTCATGTTCGCGGATCTCACGACGGTGGACGACCTGCTGTCGGCGATCGAGCACTCGCCGAAGCTGCCAGTCGCCGAACACGAGCAGGAGCTCGAGCTCGTAGGCGCGTGAGCATCGGGTGCGCTCAGCGAATACTCAAGCCGATGCCGGACAGCGCTCCATAGATCATCGCCAGGCGCGACGCTCGCGGCGTGAGCGGGAATAGCTCCTCGAATCGTCGCGCGCGCCGTACGCGGCGCGCGATGCCGATCGCCGTCGGCAAGGTGAGCAGCGGCAGCAGCGCGCCGGCGGTGAAGCCGCCGCCAGCCCACAGCCAAACGGGTACGACGTAGGCGAATACGGTGAGCATCCACAGCTCAACGCCGGTGAAGCCGCGGCCCCACCGTACGGCGCCCGAGTGCCAGCCCTTGGCGCGATCGAAGTCGGCGTCGCGAATCTCGTCGATCAGCAGCACGTTCGTGACGAGCGCGGCGATCGGCAACGCAGCCACGTACACTGCGGGTCGCAGCGACCGGAAGGCGTCGATGAGCGTCACGACCGATGCGTCGGCGCCCAGTCCCGCTTGCGCGATGTAGGTCGCGGGGACGGCAATGAGCCCGAACATCGCGAAGAACACAGGGTCGGCGACGCCGAGCTTGGCGTAGGGCAGTGGGCCGCCGGCGTAGCCGACGCTGGCGAGCGTTCCGATCGCGCCCAGGGCGACCACGGCCGGCCAGCCGACGGACGATGCGAGCGGGGGCGCGGCGAGCAGCGCGAGCACGAAGCAGGCAACGATTGCCAGTCTGAGGCCGCGCAGGGTCAGCGATCCGTCGTTCAGTGCTGCCAGGAGCTCCGGATGTTCCGGGATGTCACGGTGCGTCGTGATCAGCGCGTAGTTGTCGGCGAATACACCACCGACGTGTATCGCCCAGCTCGCGATGAATGCGAACAGCGCCATGGTCGGTGCCGCGATCCGGTCGTGCGCCGCGAGCCCGATTGCCACGAGCACCGGAGCCGCGGCCGTCGGGAATGTGTGCGTGGGATACAACAGCAGGTCCACCCAGATCCGGCGCGCGACAGCGCGAGAGCTCACAGCGCCCATGGAAACGTTTCGGGCAGCTCGCCGCGATCCCAGATCGCCATGCGCTCGAGCGGCTCGACGGCGCGCGTCACGTCGTAGTGAAACACCGCGTCGAACTGCCGCGATAACGATGCGCTGAAGTAATGGCTCGTGCGCTCCCGCTGCGGTCGATACACGACGCCGATCGCGCGCTCGAGTCGCGGCTCGTCGAGCTCCCACGCCATCTCGTGCCCATGGTCGAACGACAGAATGAAGTTGCCGAGGCCTGTCTCGTGGAACAGCGCTTCATAGCTGCCGCGCAGCGCCGGGCGCACGTGCTTCCGCTCCGCCGGCGCATCCCAGTCGCTCGCCGCCGTCACCGTGCCACGGTACGTCGTGAAGCCGACGAGCACGGTGTCACGCGGGTACCGCTCGCGCACGAGCTGGCCCAGGTTCAGCTCCCCGTCCGTGC
>DATJIZ010000164.1:0-13455 GCA_035492735.1 Gemmatimonadaceae bacterium
TTCCGCCATCGCGTGCTGCTCAACTTCCACGCCCAGTCGGAGCAGGTGACGACGGACCAGATCATCGAGAAGCTCGTGCGCGCGGTGCCCGTGCCGAAGTCGGGGATGTGAGCTGATGGCCACCGCGGCGCCGAACTCGCCTGCCAACCTCCTCGACCCGGCCGTGCTCGCGCGGATCGGGAATCTCGAGTTGCTGGCGCGAGTCGTCGTCGAAGGGTTCATCAACGGCCTGCACCGCTCGCCGCTGCTCGGCGCGTCCACCGATTTCGCCGAGCATCGGGCGTACATGCCGGGCGATGACATCCGGCGCATCGACTGGCGTGTGTTCGCGCGCAGCGACCGGTTCTACGTCAAGGAATACGAGGCCGAGACGAACACGAACTTCACGGTGGTGCTGGACGTGTCGGCGTCGATGCGCTTCGGGGCCGACGCCGAGAGCGGGCGCGTGTCCAAGCTGACGTACGGCTGCTTCCTGGCGGCGTGTCTCTCGTACTTCTCGAGCCTGCAGCGCGATCGCGTGGGGCTGGCGAGCGTCGATCTCGACATCGTGGAGTACGTGCCGCCGTCGGCCAAGCATCTGCAGCAGATCCTGCACACCCTCGATCGCATCGAGCGTCGCGGGCGCGAGACCAAGGGCACGTCGGGCCGCTCGATGCTGCTGCCGCCGCTGCGCAAGCTGTCGGAGACGGTGCGGCGGCGCAGCCTGATCGCGGTGATCTCCGATTTCTACGAGGATCCCGACGCGGTGATGGCGGCGCTCAACGAGCTGCGCGGACGCGGCAACGACCTCATCGTCTTTCACCTGCTCGATCCGCGCGAGCTCGATTTCTCGTTCTCCGACGCCAGCAACTTCATCGACATGGAGACCGGTGAGAAGATGCCGGTGATCCCCGAGTATCTCCGGAAGCAGTACCAGGATCTGGTCCGCGCGCACACTGCCGCGCTGTCCAAGCGGATCGGCGAATCGAGAGCCGATTACGCGTTGTTCGATACGTCCAAGCCGCTCGACCGGGCGCTGTTCTCGTACCTGGCATCGCGCCAGCGCTTCAATCGGGTGCGCTGAATGAATTTTCTCGCGCCCGCGTTTCTGGCCGGTCTCGCGGCGATCGCCGTGCCGGTGATCATCCATCTGATCCACCGGGAGCGGCGGGTCGTCGTCGAGTTTCCGTCGCTCATGTTCCTGCAGCGGATTCCGTACCGCTCGGTACGCCGGCAGAAGCTCCGCCACATCCTGCTGCTCGTGCTTCGATGCGCCGCCATCGCGCTGCTCGTCGCGGCGTTCGCGCGGCCATTCTTTGAGCGGCGCCGGGTCGCGCTGTCCACGACGGGGGCGCGCGAGGTCGTCATCCTGCTCGACCGGTCGGCGAGCATGGCGTACGCCGATCGCTGGGCGAGAGCCCGAGCCGCGGCGAAGAAGGTCGTGAGCGGTCTGGCGGCCGGTGATCGCGCGACACTCGTGCTGTTCGCCGACGACGCGTCGGTGGCGAGCGAGCCGATGGCCACGCCGGACCGGCTCGATGCGGCGATCAACACCGCGTCGCTCGGCGCGGAGGGCACCCGCTACGCGCCGGCGCTCAAGCTGGCGTCGCAGATCCTCGGTGCATCGACGCTGCCCCGGCGCGAGGTGGTGCTGATCACCGATTTTCAGAAGGCGGGTTGGGCGAACCACAACGAGATCGTCATGCCCAAGGGCACCGTCGTCACGCCGATCGACCTCGGTGGACCGGCGCCGGACGTGGCGGTCACGCAGGTCACGACCGATCGTGACAGCAGCGGTGAGCGCGACCACGTCACGGTCGCGGCGCGGCTGATCAACACCGCCAGCGCGCCGCGGACCGTCACGGCGACGCTGCAGATCGGCGGCCGGGACGTCGACACGCGTCGGGTCGTCGTCGCGGCGAGCGGGGCCCAGCAGGCCGCGTTCGGCTCGATCGCCGTGCCGGCGGGGGCGACGCGCGCCAGCATTCGCATCACACCGGACTCGCTCGCGCTCGACGATGTGCTGAACTTCACGATCGCTCCCGACGAAGCCGTCCCGGTTCTCATCGTCGAGCCGTCCAGCCCGCGCGAGAATCAGAGTCTGTACATCAGCCGTGCGCTGGCGATCGGCGATCGACCCACCTTCAACGTCGATGTGAAGCGCGTGAGCGCATTGACGCCGCGCGATCTGGACGATCGGGCGCTCGTCATCCTCGACGAAGTCGAGCCGCCGTCAGGCGAGGTCGGCGCGCGGCTCCGCGCGTTGCTGGACGCTGGCGGCGGCGTGATCATCGCGCCGGGGGAAGGCCGCACCGAGACGTGGCCGGCGGAGTGGCGAAATCGCTTGCCGGCGACCGTCGGCCAGATCGTCGACCGCACGGGCGACGCCGGCGGCACGCTCTCGTCCGTCGACTACTCGCATCCGATCTTCGAGTTGTTCAATGCGCCGCGGAGCGGCGACTTCTCGACCGCGCGCTTCTACCGCTATCGCGCGCTGACGCCGCAGGCCGGCGCCAGCGTTCCGGCACGGTTCGACGATGGCTCGCCGGCGATCGTCGAGCGCGCCGCCGGCGCAGGCAAGCTCGTGGTGTGGGCATCGAGCCTCGACAAGAACTGGACGAACCTGCCGTTGCAGCCCGTCTTTCTTCCATTCGTGCATCAACTCGGCAAGCACGCCGGGCGGTACGCCGACCCGCGGGCGTCGTACGCCGCCGGCGAAGTGCTCGACCTGTCGCGGCACGGGGAGCTGACGGCGCCATTCGTCTCGGGCCGCGCGACCGATACCACGACGGAGCTCGTGCTCCAGGCGCCCTCGGGCGCGCGCCAGCGGGTCACGGCCACGGGACCGAACCATCTCATTACGCTTCGCGAACAAGGCTTTTACGAGCTCCGGGGGCGTGACACGCCGGTCGGCGGTGGCCGGCCGATTGCCGTGAACGTGGATGCATCGGAAGCCGACCTGTCACACCTCGATCCGCGGGATCTGGTGCTGGCGGTCACGACGCCCACGGGCGAACATCAACTGAGCAGTGACGTCAACACGGCGACGCCGCAGGAGCAGGAGCGGCGTCAGCACGTGTGGTGGTATCTGTTGCTCCTCGCGCTGTTCCTGATGGGCCTCGAGACGACCTTCTCGAACCGCCTGTCACGCGCGACGAGCTGAGGATCAGCGCGGGAGAGCGCATGGAAAGCGTCCACGGGGTGAGCCCGGAACAGTCACAGCTGCTCAGCGTCGTGCGCGGCGTGCGCAATCGTTATCGCGCCAAGCGCGCACTGCGCGGTGCGGCCATCACGGTGGCCGGCGGCTGGGCGATTGCCGCGGCGGCGGCGTATGCCATGAGCGTTTGGCACTACTCCGACGCCGTCGTGCTGACGGGGCGCATTGTGACCGTCGTCGCCGTGCTCGCGCTCGCCGTCTGGTACATCCTGCGTCCGCTCATGCCGAAGCTGCGCGACGAGCAGGTCGCGCTTTACCTCGAGGAGCACGAGCGTTCGCTCAAGGCCGCTGTCGTCACAGCGGTCGAGATGCACAGCGCGACATCGGTGCCGGGCGCGCCGCTCCGCTCGCCGGCGCTGATCGAGCGCCTGACGCGCGCCGCGGTTGAGCGTGTGCACAAGGCGGGCGATGGCAAAGCCGTGGATGCGGGCGAGCTGCGAGTCAACGGCGGCATTCTGGCAGCCGTCGTTGCGACCGCACTCGTGTTCACGCTGTTCGGACCGCCCGTGCTGCGGCACGGCGTGCGGCTCCTCGCGGCGCCGTGGCGTGACGACACGCCGGTGAGCCTGTTCAGCATCGTCGTGGAACCGGGGAACGCGACCGTGGCCAAGGGTGGCGACGAACTGATCGGCGCGAAGCTGCGGGGCTTCCAATCCGAACGCGTCGAGCTGCTCGTGCGCGCTGCCGATTCGCTCGAGTGGACGCGGCTGCCGATGATGGCGGACAGCACCGGCCGTTACGCGTACCGGATGTTCGACATCGGCGGCAAGACGCAGTACGCGGTGGAAGCGAACGGCGTTCGATCGACGACCTATACGATCGACGTGGCGAACCTGCCGTACGTGCGGCAGATGGACCTGCAGTATCGCTACCCCGCCTACACGCAGCTTCCGCCGCTCGACGTCGACAGCACCGGAGACATCGCCGCGCTCAAGGGCACGATGGTCCGCATACGCGTCGCGCCGACGGTTTCCACGAATGGTGGACGCGTCGTCGTCGACGGCGGTGACACGCTCAAGCTCGTCCCGACGGCCGATGGCAGGCTGATGGCGATGATGCGTGTCGACAAGCCGGGCTTCTACAAGATCGAGCTGCAGGGTCCCGATGGGAAAATGGTGACCGGCTCGCTGGACTACACGATCGACGTGCTGCCGGATCGCCCGCCGACGGTCGAGTTCACAAAGCCCGGCCGCGACCAGAAGGTGCTGTCGGTGGACGAGGTGTATACCGAGGCGCGGGCCGAAGACGACTACGGCGTGGCCAAGCTCGAGCTGATGTACTCGGTGAACGGCGGCCCCGAAAAGGCCATGTCGCTCCACGACGGCACGCGGGCGATCCGCGACATCTCCGCGGGCTACACGTTCATGCTCGAGGGATTGCAGCTGCAGCCGGGCGACGTCGTGTCGTATTACGCCAAGGCCACCGACAACAACGCCGTCACCGGACCGCAGCATGCGTCGACGGACATCTATTTCCTGCAGGTTCGTCCGTTCGAGAACGACTATCGGCAGCAGCAGGGCGGCGGCGGCGGCGGAGGTGGAGGCGGGGGCCAGAATGACGCGAACCAGCTCTCGCAGCGGCAGCGCGAGATCATCGCCGCCACGTTCAAGACGTCGCGCGACAGCGCGCAGACCGACGCCAAGTCGCTGAGCGAGAATGTCGCCACGATCCGGCTCTCGCAGCAGCGGCTGCGCGAGCAGACGACGCAACTCGCCAGCCGCCTCGTCGAGCGCGGAATCGCCTCGTCCGACAGCAACTGGAACAGGATCGCGCAGATCCTGCCGCGCGCGGCGGCGGCGATGGACACGGCCGAGAAGAAGCTCAGCGCCTCCGCGCCAACGTCGGCGCTCGGGCCGGAGCAGCGCGCGCTCGCCGAGCTGCAGCGCGCGGAAGCGGTATTCCACGAGATCCAGGTGTCGATGGGAGGCGGTGGCGGCGGCGGTGGTGGCGGCAACCGCACCGATGCGCAGGACCTGGCCGACATCTTCGAGCTGCAGAAGGACCGGCTGCGCAACCAGTACGAGACGGTCCAGCGCGGACAGGAGAACCAACAGCAGCAGCAAGCCGACAATCAGGTCGACGAGACCGCCGAGAAGCTCCGCCAGCTGGCCTCGCGGCAGCAGCAGGAGAACGCGCGCGCGCGCGCCAAGGCCGACAGCCTCGCCCGCATGGGGGCGTCGGGCGCGCAGGGCGGCCAGGGTCAACGTGACATCGCTCAGCAGACCGAGGATCAGGCTCGTCAGCTCGAGCGACTGGCGCGCGAGCAACAGAACCAGTCGATGGCCGATGCTGCGCGTCGCCTGCAGGATGCGGCAAACGCGATGCGGCGGGCCGCGGCGAGCACCGGGAGCCAGCGGTCGAGCGAATCGGCGCAGGCGCTCAACAATCTGAACGAAGCACGACGACTGCTCGATCAGGAGAAGAACGGCCGCGCGTCACGCGACCTGAACGACGCGATGCAACAGGCACAGCGGCTGGCCGAGCAGGAAAAGCAGGTTCAGTCCGACGTGGAGAAGCTCGCGCAGAGCGGCACAAACGGCGGCGGCGCTAATCAGCAGCAGTTGCAGCAGTCGCTCGCCGACCAGAAGGGCGCGATGGCGGACGAGGTCAAGCAGCTCAAGTCGAAGCTCGATCGCATGGCGCTCGACACCAAGCGCGATCAACGCGACCTCGCGCGCGCCCTGGAGTCGGCAGCGGACACGCTGCGCGGGCGCAAAGTCGAAGAGAAGCTCCGCTACACGCAGCAGGCGGCACGCTCGGCGCCTCCCGACTGGATGCGATCCGCCGAACAGCAAATCGGCGCCGACATCGCGGATCTGAATCAGCGGCTGCAGCAGGCCCAAACCGCGGCGCAGACGGCGAGCGGTAAGCAGCAGGAGTCGCACGCCGCCGATCAGGCGCGCGATCTCGTGCGCGGCCTGGAATCGATGGACGAACGGATTCGACAACGTGCGCAGCAACAAGCCGGCACGCGGGGGCAGCAGCAATCAGCGCAGTCGGGTAATCAGCAGGGGCAGCAAGGCCGTCAGGGCGAGCAATCGCAGGCGAACAGCGGACGGTCAGGCCAACCGCAGCAAGGCCAGCAAGGCCAGCAAGGCCAGCAAGGCCAGCAGGGCCAGCAGGGCCAGCAGGGCCAGCAGGGCCAGCAGGGCCAACAAGGCCAACAAGGCCAGCAAGGCCAACAAGGCCAACAAGGCCAACAAGGCCAACAAGGCCAACAAGGCCAACAAGGGAACGGCGGACGCCAAGGCGAACAACAGATGGGCAACGGCGGCGGGAATCCAAACGCCGGCGGAGTGCCGCGCGGTGGCGCGCCGCAGGGACCGGGCGCACGGCTATCGCCTGAAGATGCGCAGCAATTCAGCCGAGAGGCGCAGCAGCGGCTCAACGACGCCGAGGCGCTGCGCCGCGAGCTCGCGCGAACCGGTCAACCCACGAAAGAGCTCGATCGCGCCATCGACAACCTGCGTCAGCTCGTGAACCCGCAGGTGCTCGAGGACACGCGCGCTTCGGCTGATCTGCGCGCCAAGACGATCGACGGATTCAAGGACTTCGAGTTCGCGCTTCGCCGCTCACTGGGCGAGGGAGATTCGACGCGCGTGCTGCTCGAGCGCTCGGGCGACGTGCCGCCCGCGTACAAGCAGCATGTCGAGGAGTACTACAGGGCGATCGGGAAGGGGAAGAAGCCTTAGAGCTCCAGCTCCGAAGCACTGTCGGCGTCGGCGGAACGGCGCAGCACCGGCTGCGCCTCGCGCAGCTTGTGCAGGAGCGCGTCGTCCGTAAACTCGCGCCAGCGCGCCGGGATCGGGGTCAAGCGGCGCTTGCTGATGTGCGAGTCGAAGCAGAGCCAACCGTCACCGTACTCTTCGGGCAGATAACTCCAGCGCGTGTCGTCCGTCGGACGCTTCACCTCGAAGATCGTCCACTTGATGCCTGAACAGTCGATGATGGTTCGCATTTGCGCTGCCCCCCAGCCCGTGTCCCTGCTTCGTTTGACGATCGTCGTGTGCATCGCTCCTGAGCGATTTCACGGCTCTTGAAAGCAGGCTCGGTGCCAACCATCACGGAACAAATGGAATCCACGAGGCTTCCGCTCGCCTCGCTCCCACGCGTGCTCCGCTCGCCTCGCTCCGCGCGCGTGCTCAGCCGCTGATCAGAGCCGCGAGCACGACCGCATCGATGTTTCCGCCGGACACGACGCAGACGATCTTGCCGCTCCCGGCGCGTCCGGCAAGCGCGGCGGCGACTGGCGTCGCGCCGGCACCTTCGGCGACGATCCGAGCGCGCTCGACGAGAAGGCGCACCGCATTGGCCACGTCCTCCAGCGGGGCGACGATGGCTCCGTCCACCAGAGCGCGAACGAGCGGCCACATCTCGGGCAGGAGGCCGCGTCCGCCAATGCCATCCACGAAACTCGGCGTCCGCTCTACCGTCACCGGTTCTTCAGCGGCGAGGGCGGCGGTGAGCGGTGTCGAGGTCGCAACCTCGCAGCCGTAGATCTTCGTGGTCGCCGACAGCGCTCGAACCGCCGAGGCGATTCCGCTCACCAGGCCGCCGCCGCCGAACGGAACGAGCACCGCATCCACGCCATCGAGATCCTCGAGGATCTCGAGCCCGATCGTTCCGTTCCCGGCGATCACCGTAGGATCAGCTACGGGATGAATGAACGTGCCCGACATCCCCGGGCGCCCGCGGTCGACCAGCGTCTGCCACCATTCGTCGTAGGGCACCTGCACGATCGCGGCGCCGAGTCGGCGCACCGCGTCGATCTTGGTGCGCGGGGCGCTGTCGGGCATGACGACGCTGCACGGCACGCCGAGGACGCGCGCGCTCCATGCGACGCCCTGCGCCATGTTGCCGGCGCTCGCCGTGTAGACGCCGCGCGCCAGCTGTTCGGGCGAGAGCAGCGCGATGGCGTTTCCCGCGCCGCGAAGCTTGAATGAGCCGATCGGCTGGAGCGACTCGAGCTTGAGGTGGATCTCGGCCGGCGCGTCCACCTGAAGCCGCACGAGGGGCGTGCGGACGATCATCGGCGCGATTCGCTCGCGCGCGGCACGAATCTGCTCGAGCGTAGGCCGCTCGATGGCTGCCGAGCCCATGTCAGAACAGCGCGTGCCGCGCGCCGCCCAGCTCCACCGACACGCCAGCGCCAGTTCGGCGCGCTGCGGCAAGCACGTGCGATGCGGCAGCGAGATCCTCGATCGCCAACCCGAGCGATTTGAACAGCGTGATCTCGTGCGCGTCGCGACGTCCCTGCCCGCGACCAACGAGCAGATCGCCGATCTCGGCGACGATGTGGTCCGCGGTGATGTCGCCGTCCTCGAGCGGTACGAGAATGTCTCCGGGCTCCTTGAGCGCCGACTCGCGTCGGTCGACGTAAAGGCGCGAGAGGACCACGGTGCGCGAGTCGATCTCGCGCGCCGTCCGATGTGACGCGCCGATGGCGTTCACGTGGGTGCCTGGTTCCAGCCATTCGCCGAGCAACACCGGCTCGCGTGCCGACGTCGTGGTGCACACCACGTCGGCGCCGCGAACCGCCTCGGCACCAGACGCGGCGACCATCGCCTCGAGTCCGAACCGCTCGCGCGCCGCTGCGGCCAGCCGCTCGGCGTGCGCACGCGTTCGACTCCAAACGCGCAATTGCTCGATCGGGCGAACCAGCCGGATCGCTTCGATGTGCACGTAGCCTTGCACGCCGGCGCCGAGGATCGCCAGGGTCGACGCGTCCTCGCGTGCGAGCAGTCGCGTCGCGACCGCGGAGACGGCCGCCGTGCGAATGGTCGTCACGGGTGTGGCGTCGAGCATGGCGGCCAGGGCGCCCGTGTCGGGATCGAACAACAGCACCGCGCCCTGGTGCGAGTCGTACTGCGTGCCATGATTGCGCGGAAAGAACGTGATGATCTTGGCGCCGATCGTCGACGGGTTGCCGAGGTACGCGGGCATGACGGCGAACACGTCGGTCGAGTCGGGGATCAGGATCATCGTTCGCAGCGGGAGCAGCGCCTGCCCTCGCGCCAGCGCGGCGAGCGTCGAGGTCATGACCTCGATGCACTCGCCCATCGGCAGCAATCGCTCGACCTCGGCTTGCGGCAGAATCAGCATGAGTGTGAAGCGCGCGGCGGAAGTTGCGAACTCACGGCGCTATCTGGGCCAGAGCCAGACGAACACGGCACCGGTGGCGAAGGCGTACAGCAGCGCGTCGAAGAAGTACTTGAACGTGACGCTCCACCGCCGGTTGAACCAGATCGATTCGTGCGCCATGCCCACGCCGTAGCAGAAGAATGCCGTGGCCGCGGTGAAGCGCAGCACTTCGCCGGCTTCGGCTCCCGGGCGCAGCGCGCGGCTGGCGATGTAGGCCGCGAACAGACTGATCACGATCGAGTAGATGAACCAGCCGACGAGGTTCTTCGCCATCACCGGCATGCCCGCCGGCATGATCGTGACGATGCCGGCCGGGCCACGCGTGCGCTTCTCGACCCAGGCGGGATCCTTCATCGCCGCCATCGAGCCCGCGAATGGGAACATGTACGTCGCCGGCGCCGGCGCGCCCTGCGCGATGGCGCGCATCACTTCGTCTTCCGCGGGGAGCTTGCCGAAATCGGTGCGATGGTGCGGCAGCGCCATGTGCACGATGCTGCTCACGATGAACACGGCCACGGCGGACAACAGAATGGGAAGCCACAACGACGCCAGCGAGGTCATGTCATGCCTCCTGTTCGCGTAGGTGGACTACTGCGTGCTGCGTGCTGCGTGGTGCGCACTGCGTGTTGCGGCGAGGCGATGCGATCGGGCAGGGCTACTCTTCGGCCATGAATGGATACTTGTAGTCCAACGGCGGCGAGAACGTCTCCTTGATGGACCTCGCGCTGACCCAGCGCACGAGGTTCAGCTTCGACCCTGCTTTGTCGTTCGTGCCCGAGCCGCGCGCGCCGCCGAACGGTTGCTGGCCCACCACGGCGCCGGTCGGCTTGTCGTTGACGTAGAAGTTGCCCGCGGCATTGCGAAGCGCCATCGCGGCTTCGCGCACGGCAGCGCGGTCGTTGGCGAACACGGCGCCGGTGAGCGCGTACGGCGAGCTGCGGTCGATGATCTCGAGCGTCTCGCCCCAACGCGCGTCGTCGTACACGTAGGCGGTGACCACCGGGCCGAAGATCTCCTCGCAGAGCAGGCGATAGTCCGGGGTTTTCGCCTGGACAAGCGTCGGCTTGATGTAATAGCCCTGGTCGCTCTTCGCCACACCTCCCGAGACGATCGTCGCGTTCGAACGCGCGTCGTCGAGGTAGCCGCTGATCTTGGTGAACGCTTTCTCGTCGATCACCGCGCCCACGAAATTGCGGAAGTCGCGCGGATCACCCATCCGCATCTCGTCCATCATGCCGGTGATGCGATCGCGCACGTCGTTCCACATCGAGCGCGGCACGTAGATGCGGCTGGCCGCCGAGCACTTCTGACCTTGATACTCGAACCCGCCGCGCGCCACGGCGACGGCCAACGCCTGTGGATCGGCCGACGGATGCGCGACGATGAAATCCTTGCCGCCCGTCTCGCCGACCACGCGAGGGTAGCTCGCGTACCGCGACATGTTGCGGCCGATCGTCTCCCACATGTGGTTGAAGACCGCCGTGCTGCCGGTGAAGTGCACGCCCGCCAGCTCACGATGCGACAGCAGGACGTCCGACACCTCGGCGGCGTCGCCCGGGACGAAATTGATCACCCCCGGCGGCAGCCCGGCCTCCTCGAGCAGCCGCATGATGTAATACGCCGACAGCATGGCGCTTGACGCCGGCTTCCAGACGACGGTATTGCCCATCAACGCCGGCGCGGTGGGCAGGTTGCCGGCGATCGACGTGAAGTTGAACGGCGTGACCGCGTACACGAATCCCTCGAGCGCGCGATAGTCGAGCTGGTTCCACATCGCCGGCGTCGACAGCGGCTGCTCGTCGTACAGCTCCTGCGCGTACGCGGGATTGAACCGCCAGAAGTCGATCAGCTCGCACGCCGAATCGATCTCGGCCTGGAACACGGTCTTGGACTGGCCGAGCATCGTGGCGGCGTTGAGCGTCGAGCGCCAGGTGGTCGCGAGCAGCTCGGCGGCCTTGAGGAACACGGCGGCTCGATCTTCCCACGCCCAATTCGCCCACTCGGCGCGCGCCGCGCGCGCCGCGTCGACCGCCGAGCGTACGTGCTCGGGCGACGCCTTGTGCCAATTCGCGAGCACGTGCCGATGATCGTGCGGCATGACCGCCTTGGCCATGTTGCCCGTTCGGATCTCACGGCCGCCGACGATGGCCGGGATATCGATGCATTCGCTGGCCATCTCGGCCAGACGCGCCTTGAGGGCGGCGCGCTCCGGTGAACCGGGCGCATAGCTCTTCACCGGCTCGTTGACCGGCTCGGGGACGCGGCGCGTGCCGGCGAACCCGGCGAGCGGTGCCGATTGGGGGTGCACGGTACGCTCGGCCTGCTCGGATCGAGCGGCGACGCGTGCCGGAGAGGGGGCGGTAGGGACAGCCATCGTGGTCGATTCCTCGTAAATGGATCGGATCGCGGCCGCCGGACGAAGCATGACGGCGCGGCGATCGGCGCTTCAGAAAAAATAGCGTGCTTCATCCGGCGGCGGGCCGGCGCTAATCTCCGAGCCATGCGGAGCGCGTTTCTCTCCAGGCTGCTGCTGACGGGCGTTCTGCTCTCGACCGGATGCGACAAGCCGCTCGTCAACTGGAACGATCCGGAGCCCATCGCGCCGATCGACGGCAACGCTCCCGCGAGGCTGGTCGTGGATTCGGGCGGCGCCGTGAGATTCGTTGCGGACACGAGCGCGCGGCGGCTCACGCCGCCGCCGCCGGCACCCGGGACGTGCGAGCATTCGCTGCAGACCGCGTTCGGCACCGTACACGCGTTCGCCGGGTGGTGGAGCGTTCGCCCGGACAGCAGCGCGGCCCTGTACGTGGCGCGTTCCGCCGACGGCGGCCGGTCGTGGAACGGCAGGATCGCGATGGACACGTCGGATGTGAGCAGCGCCGGCTGCGACCGACCGCCGCCCTCGCTCACCACGGTCGGCGACGACGTGTACGTGGCGTACTCGATGATCGCGCCGGAGGGAAAGGGCGTGTTCTTCGCGCACGTGATGGGCGGCATGCTGCACGCCCCGGTCGCCGTCATCTACGGTGAGCGCCTGGTGCACACGGCGATCGCGGCGCAGGATCCACGAGTGGTCGTGGCGTACGAAGATCCGAATGGGTCGCGACAGCAGATCGGCGTCGCCCTGTCGAGCACCCAGGGGCACTTGTTCGACTGGCGCACGACGGCATCGCGGGACATCGATCACGCGACGCTGCCGGCGGTCGCGCTGCGCGGCCGCATCCTCGCCGTCGCGTGGACATCGGCACAATCGGGCGACGCCACACGGCGCGTCGTTCGCGTGGGTCGAATTCAGTGAACGGAGATCTCGTTGCATGACGCACTTTCTCGGCGCGCACACGATCGACAATGGCGGCATTCACATGGCGGCGAGGCGTGCCGGTGCGGCGCGCATGCGGGCCCTGCAGATCTTCACCGCGATCCCGAAGTACTACGGCGACAAGGTCTCGATCAAACCCGAGCGCGTCGAGCGGTTTCGCGGCGCGCTCGGCGAAACGGACATCGAGCTGGCCCACGTCGTGACGCACGCGGCGTACGTGCTGAACACCGCGACACCCGAGGAGGAAAAGTCGCGGCGCGCCCGTGATGGGCTTGCCAAGGAGCTGGAGCGCTCGACGGCGCTCGGCGTGGGCGCCATCTGCTTTCATCCGGGCGCGGCGACCGACGACAATCGCGAGGCGGCCGCCGAGCGTGTGGCGCAGGCGATCGTCCACGCACTGGAGCATGTGCCCGAAAGCCGAACGCGCGTGCTCGTGGAGAACACGGCCGGCGCTGGGCGCACCTTCGCCAAGACCGCGGCGGAAGTCGGCGCGATTCTCCTGCACGTGCCGCGTGCGCTGCGAGCGAGAACCGGCTATGGGCTCGACACGTGCCATCTCTTCGCCTCCGGGTACGATCTGCGGGCGGCGGGCGCGGTGACGCGCATCCTCGATGAGTTCGAGCAGGAAACCGGCGAAGCACCCGGGTTCGTGCACCTGAACGACAGCGAGGGCGAGCTGGCCTCGAACAAGGACCGGCACGTTCTGCTCGGCGACGGCAGGATCGGGGTCGAGCCGTTTCGCGCGCTGCTCGCCGATCGGCGGTCGCACGGAATTCCCCTGATTCTCGAGACGCCGCAA
>DATJIZ010000165.1:0-12419 GCA_035492735.1 Gemmatimonadaceae bacterium
GGATCGGGCGGCCCGTTGAGATGCGACAGCGGAATGGGTGGGCGCATTCCGCAAGATCAGCGTCGGCGGTCCGGCACCGACACCAATTCAGCGCACTCGTAATCAGTCGTCGCCTGGTGTGGGGCTCTGACCTACCGCCTCGCGCCCCCCGTCCCCGCCGCCCAATGCGGCGCCACTGCCCACTTCGTCGGATCGAACAGCTCCGGCGACAGCGTCACGTCCGTCTTCACGTTCGAGTACTGCTCCGTCAAGCGCCGCTTCCCATTCACCAGCTGCACCACCTGCGTCGCCACCCAGCCGCCGCCGTACGGCGCGTAATACTCGAACCGCGTGTCCGTGTGTCCCTGCCGCCCGTTTTCCAGCATTCGCACGAACAGCAATCGCTCGCGATCGATCCAGAACTGCTTCGAGCTCGTGTCGCCGCGCAACGCTCCCACCACGTACACGGGACGGCCCTGCCATTCCGATTGGTGCATCTTGTTCAGATCGAAGCCTTCCTTCTCCAGCACGTACTCGGTCTTCGCGGCCGGCTGCGTGTACACGTCGAAGCCGAGTACCAGGAGATCGTTCAACCGCGCCGCCGAGGACACGAGCTTGCCCGCGCTGAACGTGTAGCTGCTGTCGCGCGCATAGAGCACACCGCCCTTCGAGGGAAGATCGGTGTCGATGCGCAGCGCGCCGGGGAGCGCCGCGGCCTCGTACCACGTCTGCACGATCTGTCCGCCACTCGGCAGCGCCACCGTCGTCTTCTGCGTGAACGTGATCGTGCGATACCACTTGTTTGAATAACGATCGTGCATGGCCCGAATGAGCTCCGGGCCGCTCGTCACCGTCACGACCGCCGGAGGCTGCGGTTTGGCCGGGGCGGGCGCCGGTGCTGGCGTCGGCGCGGGTCCGGCGCGGTGACAGGCTGCCGCGTAAACGACGAGCCCCACGCCGAGGAGGCGCGGGGCGAGACGGGAAGCGGAGCGGGATCGGGCGAATGGTGTCATGGTTCCAATCGGTAGCCGGCTTTCCATACCGTGAGTATGTGGCGCGGCTGCGACGGATCGTCCTCGAGCTTTCTGCGCAATTCGGCGATATGGATGTCGACTGTGCGCGTCATCACTTCCACACGGTGACCCCATACTTCCCGCAGCAGCTCGACGCGCGACGCCACCGCGCCACGCCGTCGCACGAGCGCCAACAGCAAATCGAACTCCTTGGGGCTCAGTGCAACAGCAGTGCCTCCTTTCGTCACGGTACGCGAGGCCGGGCTGATCTCCACGCTGCCGAATCGTTCGTGCGACTCCAGCGGTCCTCGATGGTCGGCCATCCGCGACCGCCGGAGCAGCGCCCCGACCCGCGCCAGAAGCTCCAGCACACCGCACGGCTTCGTGACGTAATCGTCCGCGCCAAGACGGAAGCCGAGGACCTTGTCCGCCTCCTCGCCGCGAGCCGTGAGGATCAACACCGGCACCTCCGACCCGCCGTCGCGCAACGCACGCAGGACCCGATAGCCGTCCATGCCGGGAAGCATCAGATCGAGCATCACGAGATCGGGCTTCCAGCCGCGCGCACGCTCGAGTCCGGTCTCGCCGTCTTCCGCGACCTGCACCTCGTATCCCTCGATCTCGAGCCCGGTGCGCAGCCCGTAGGCGAGGTTCGGGTTGTCTTCCACGATCAGAATGCGGGCCTTCGTCACGGGCATCGTACCGCCGTTGCCGGAGTTCACGCTCTGCAGGCTGTTCGGGCCGCTCGTTCCGCTCGTCGCGGAGTGCCAGCTGTTCATCGTCGCCGTCATGGGACCGCCTTGAGTTTCACGTTGTGGTGCTGGTTGTCGGAATTCCCATCGTGATGCTCGGCCGGATTCGTGATCGGCAGCTCGATCACCACGCGCGCTCCCCCGCCCCGCGAGCTCTCGGCGCGCGTGCGGCCGCTGTGCAGCTCGACGAGCTCGCGCACGACCGATAGACCGATGCCGCTGCCGCCCGTCGCCGACTCGGCCTCGCGATTGAGCCGCACGTACGGATCCCACACGCGCCGGCGATCCTCGTGCGGAATGCCCGGGCCCTGATCCTCCACCCAGATGCGCGCACGATCGCCGGCAATCTCCGATCCGACGGTGACCGTCTGCCCGGCCGGACCGTACTTCACCGCGTTGTCCAGGAGATTGAGCAGAATCTGACGAAGCGCGTCGCGATCGGCGATCACGACGGCGTTCGCCGCCAGCTCGTCGTTGACCGCCATGTCTCTCGCGCGCGCCAATGGCGCGAACAACTCGAGCGCGTCGCGGATCTCGTGATCCAGCTCCACCGGCGCCGGCGAGATGCGATTCGTGCCCTTCTCCGTGCGCGAGAAGTTGAGCACGTTCTCCACGAGATACGTGAGCCGCCGCGCTTCCTGATCGATGATGCCCGCCGAGCGCGCGCGCTCCTCTTCGGTGCGAAGCTTGCCCATGTGCAGCAGCTCGGCGAACCAGCGGATTTGCGCGAGCGGCGTGCGCAGCTCGTGCGACACACCCGATACGAATTCCGTGCGCAAGCGCGCCAGCTGCTGCTGGCGGCGAAGCTGCAGCAGAGCGAGCGAGAGCAGTCCCGCGGCGACGATGAACAGCGCGACGAGCGCCGGCACGCGCGAGCGCGGCAGCCCGCCCACGAGCAGCGCGCCGGCGAAGTCCGGCCGCAGACTCGTGCGCATGATCAAGCGCCCGAAGCCCGGCTCGATCGTGTCCACGGCGCTGTACCGCGGCGCCGCCCAGCCCGACTTGTACACCTCGGCGCCGAACAGCGTCGTCACCGAGATCGCGAGGATCGAATCGGGCGGCAGGCCGCGGATCAGCGATTCGGGCAGGAGCGCGCTCTTGCCGCTCTCCGCGCCGCGAATGTTCTCGAACACCGGCGTGAGGAACGGCGTCGGATCGGTCGCGAAGCCGTACAGCACAACGGGTAGTCCATGCTCGATGTCGCGGGCCACGGCGAAGACGAGCAGCACCGGTTTGCCGGCGCGCTTGCCGAACAGCATCGCGTACGAATCGTTCGTGAGGATGACGGCGAGATTCTTGAGCGGGCCGAAGCGGCCGTCGGGCGAGCCGAACGCCAGGATCTGCCGATCGCGCAGCGGCGGCAGCGCCTTGGTGTAGGCAACGATCGTGTCCCGCGCCCACGCCAGATCGGCGTCGGAGAGCTCGGTCTCCGTGGTGCGAAGCGTCCCGTCGCGCCAGTCATAACGGAAGAAGTACCGCACGCCCGAGAGACAGTTGCACCAGCCCACCATGCCGCGCGCCACGTCTTCCACCTGCTCGGGCGCGAGCAGCGTCCGGTCGAGATGCTCGGGATCGACCTGCGAAGCCTGGGAGACGAGCGACGTCACGACCTGCGTGAGCAGCGCGTTCTTGGCGTGCTGGGTGAGCTGCCAGTCGGCGATCTTTGCGTAGTCGTGCAGCGCGCTCTCGGCCGTTCGGCCCTGCGAGCGCGCGGCGTCCCAGGCCTGATAGGCAAGCACCGCGCAGACCACGAGCGCGAGGATCAACAGGGCCACGGTGCCGACCAATCGAGGGGAGCGGCGCATACTCTATAGAAAGGGCCCGCCGGGCAGCCGGCCAGAGGGGCTTACGGAATCCTTTCAGTCCGCCTTCGCCTTCTGTCCGGGTCGGTGCGCTGGACAGGCTGGGGCGAGACCGTGGTAGGTTTTCATACAACCATGCCGACCTACTACGATGTTTCCGTACCGCTGGTGAATGGCGGCACCGTGTATCCCGGGAATCCCGAGATCCGGATCACGCCGCAGCAGGAGATCGCCAGGGGCGGTAGCTCGAACGTGTCGGCGCTCGCGTTCGGGTCGCACACCGGGACCCACGTCGACGCGCCGCGACACATGATCGAGGGCGGCACGACGATCGACGAGCTGCCGCTCGAGGTCCTGATGGGTCCCGCGATGCTCGTCGCGGTCGGCGACGACGTGATGGCCGTGGGCGAAGAGCAGCTCCGCCTGCACGAGCTCAAAGGACATACGCGGGTGCTCATCAAGACGCGCAACTCGAAGTTCATCCGCGACCACGAATTCAAGCGCGACTACACCTACCTCGCGCCCGACGGCGCGCGCTACCTCGCGTCGCTCGGCGTGAAGCTCGTTGGCATCGACTACTGGTCGGTCGAGCAGTTCCACTCCGGGCACCACGCCACGCACCTCACGCTGCTCGAGCGCGACATCGTGATCGTCGAAGGACTCGACCTCTCGCTGCCGCCAATGGGACCGTACGAGCTTCGCGTGCTGCCGCTCCGCCTCGCGGGCCTCGACGGCGCCCCGGCGCGCGCGGTGCTCATCGGATGAGCACCGCGTTCGACCTCGTCCTGTTCGACGTGGGGGGCGTGCTCGGCAGTAACGCCTGGGATCGCGAGCAGCGCCAGACGGCGGTCGAGCGCTTCGGGCTCGACGAAGCGGATTTTCAGTATCGGCACGAGGAGACGGTCGGCGCGCTCGAGGCGGGGCAGATCTCGCTCGACGAGTACCTCGACCTTGCCGTGTTCTGCGAGCCGCGCCGGTTCACGCGCGAGGATTTCAAGGCGTTCATGTTCGCGCAGAGCGTCGCGTGGCCCGACTCGATCGCCGTCGCGCGCGAGCTCGCGCGGTCGGCCACCGTGCGCATGGCGACGCTCAACAACGAGAGTGCCGAGTTGAACGTGCATCGCATCCGCGCCTTCGGGCTCGGCGACGTCTTCCCCACCTTCTTCACGTCGTGCTGGCTCGGCGTCCGCAAGCCGACCCACGAGATCTATGCGCGCGTGCTCGGGATGACTCAGGCCGATCCGGCTCGCACGTTGTTCGTCGACGATCGAACGCAGAACCTCACGCCCGCCGCGGCATTGGGCATGCGGACGATCCTGTTTCGATCGGCGGCAGAGTTGCGCCTCGAGATGCAGGCGCACGGTTTGCTTTTGGATGGGAAGAGCGAAGGGGAAAGCGGGACCGGCTAGACGACGCAGCTCGGCGGGCAGTCCCGCCACGCCGATCGTCTCACGCCACGAACCGCCTTCCCCCTTCCCTCATCCCCCTTCCCCCTTCCCTCTCTATGCAATTAGCAATGATCGGCCTCGGCCGAATGGGCGGCAACATGGTCGAGCGCCTCATGCGCAACGGCCATCGACTGGTGGTGTTCGATCGCAGCCCGGAGGCAGTGTCGAAGTACGAGAAGCTCGGCGCGACGCCGGCAAGCGATCTCGCGACACTCGTGAAGGCGCTCGAGGCGCCGCGCGTCGTGTGGATCATGGTGCCGGCAGGCGACCCGGTCGATCAGACGATCGCGGCGCTCCGGCCAGCGCTCTCGCCCGGCGACATCATCATCGACGGCGGCAACTCGAATTTTCATGACACGATTCGCCGCGGCGCCGAGCTCGCCAAATCGAACATCGAATTCGTCGACTGCGGAACGAGCGGCGGCATCTGGGGACTGGAGAACGGCTACTGCCTGATGGTCGGCGGCAGCGACACCGCGGTGAAGCACTGCGAGCCGATCTTCACCGCCCTGGCGCCGGAGAAGGGTTACGCACACGTGGGGCCGGTGGGCGCCGGGCACTACGTGAAGATGGTGCACAACGGCATCGAGTACGGTCTGTTGCAGGCGTACGCCGAGGGCTACGAGATTCTGCACGCATCGAAGACGTTCCCCGAGCTCGACCTGGAGCAGATCGCGAACGTCTGGCAGCATGCGAGCGTCGTGCGCTCGTGGCTCAACGAGCTCGCGGCGACGGCGTTCGCGCGCGACGCGTCGCTCGCCGACATCAAGGGCTGGGTCGCCGATTCGGGCGAGGGTCGCTGGACCGTGCAGGAGGCGATCGACCTCGATGTGCCGGCGCCGGCGATCACGCTCTCGCTCCTCATGCGCTTCCGCTCGCGGCAGACGGACTCGTTCGGCGCCAAGGTCATCGCCGCGCTGCGCAACGAGTTCGGCGGCCACGCGGTGAAGACCACATGACACATCCGACCAAGCCGGTCGTCTCACCGCGTCCCGCGTACGACGGCCACGCACCGGCAGGGCGCGATCGCGCCGATCCGTGCACGTTGATCATCCTCGGCGCGCTCGGCGACCTGAGTCGGCGCAAGCTGCTGCCGGCGATCTACCAGTTAATGAACGAGCATCTCGTCGATGAGCAGTTCCAGGTGCTCGGCGTCGGTCGCGACGGTGCGCAGAACGACGACACGTTTCGGGCCGCCATGGCCAAGGCGCTCCAGGAGTCGGACGAGGTGACGAAGTTCGACGAGGCGCTCTGGCAGGAGCTCTGTCCGCGGCTGCACTTCGTGTCGGCGGACCTCTCGAAGCTCGACGACTACGCCGTGATCGGAAGCAGACTGCAGGAGCTGGAGGCAAAGCGGCCGGCGGAGGAGCGCAATCGCCTGTTCTACCTGGCCGTGCCGCCCAGCGTGTTCGAGCCGATCGTCTGCAACCTGTCCAAGAGCGGCATCGCGCCGCGCACCCGCACGGCGGACGAGCGGCCGTGGACGCGGATCGTCGTCGAGAAGCCGTTCGGCCGCAGCCTGGCGACGGCGCAGGAGCTCAACCACATGCTCCTGGGCATGTTCGCCGAGCATCAGACGTACCGCATCGACCACTACCTCGGAAAGGAGACCGTCCAGAACGTCCTCGTGCTCCGCTTCGCCAACTCGATCTTCGAGCCGATCTGGAATCGGCAGTGGATCCATCACGTGCAGATCACCGCGGCGGAGACCGTCGGCATGGAGGGCCGCGGCAAGTACTACGAGGAAGCCGGCGTAGTTCGCGACATGTTCCAGAACCATCTGCTGCAGCTCCTGTCGCTGACCGCGATGGAGCCGCCGGCGCAGATGGTGGCAAACGCCGTGCGCGACGAGAAGGTGAAGGTGCTGCGGTCGATTCGCTGGCTCACGCCGGAGACCATTCCGAGCAACGCCGTTCGCGCGCAGTACACGGGCGGCGTGGTGAATGGACGATCCGTGCCAGGCTACCGCGAGGAGCCCGACGTCTCACCGGATTCGATTCGGCCGACCTTCGCGGCGTTGCGGCTGTTCGTCGACAACTGGCGCTGGAACGGGGTGCCGTTCTACCTGCGCTCAGGGAAGCGGATGGCCGAGCGCGTATCGGAGATCGCCGTGCAGTTCCGGTCGCCGCCGCACCTGATGTTCGGCCACGAGACGCGCGCCGAGATGCGGCCGAACACGCTCGTGATGCGCGTGCAGCCGAACGAGGGCGTGTCGCTCAACTTCGAGGTCAAGGTTCCCGGCGCCGCGGTGGCGCTCACCTCGGCGATCGAGATCGCGCCGGTGGACATGGAGTTCGACTACGCGCAGGCGTTCGGCGAGGTCACGGCGCCGGCCTACGAGACGCTACTGCTCGACATCATGATCGGTGAGGCGACGCTGTTCACGCGGAGCGACGAGGTCGAGGCGGCGTGGCGGGTGATCGACCCGCTGATCCAGTACTGGGAAACGAAGAAGCCCAAGCGCATGCCGACCTATGCGGCCGGGAGCTGGGGCCCGCGCGAGGCGGACGAGCTGATCGAGGAAGACGGCGTGGAGTGGCGCGAACCCAAGGTCTGAGCAAACCCTAATTGGGGTCAGACACCATTTTCCCATTTTCGAGAAATTGGTGTCTGACCCCAATTATTCGTTCAGAAATTGGTGTCTGACCCCAATTAGAGATTACTGGTGCTCGAGCATCGCGGACGCGTCGCGCAGGAGAGCGGCTTCGCGGGACAGCGTCCCGGCGACGCGCGCGATCTCGCCGTTCACGCTCCCCCACTCACCCTGCTCGATCGCCTCGCGGATGCCCGGCATCGTCTTCACGCCGTAGCCCGTGTAGAAGCCGGGTGCGTAGAGCGAGTGCTTGTACCAGGGCCGATTCTTGAGCCCGTCGCTGAGCATCAGCGCCCGCTCGGTCTGGATCAACTTCCGATTCACTTCGGCCAGCGCTGCCTCGTCACGCGCGGCACCGGCCTGCCGCACGGCACCGTGATCGCGCCACGCGGCGTACGCTTTCTCGAAACGCTGCGCCGCCGCAGAAAGTGAATCCTGCGCGTCGAGCAGTGGCGCGAAGTCGAACCGCGGCGGGGGCGTCTGGGCGCTCGGCGCCTTGATCGGGTCGCGCGGATCGCTCACCAGCGCGAAGGCGCTGTCGGCAATGCGCTGCCGCCGCTCGGCGATCTCCTTGGCCCGCTGGTCGCGCAGTTTCTGGAGGTCGTCGATGTAGCGATGCGTCGTCGCGGCAAGGTTGGTGAACACGAATGGCAGCAGGTCGGCGTCGGCAAGACGCATCACCGCCGTGCCCGTGGCTTGCGCCAGCGCGCGGCCGTACACGAACGACGTGTCGCTGAAGTGCGTGTACCAGTAGAAGTCGTCGTAGATCGAGTGATAGATGCCGCCGTCGTCCTCGCCGCCGTAACCGAGGTTGAGCGACGCGATGCCCAGGTGCTGCAGGAACGGCGTGTAGTCGGAACCCGAGCCGAGCGCGCCAATGCGCAGGTCGCTCCACAGCTCGTCCTGACCGCCGCGGAGGATCGCCAGCGCCTGATTGCGCTTCCACGTGCTGACGTTCGTCTCGGGATCGGTGACGTCCTTCTCCACGCCGTTGATGAAGTTCTCCAGCGAATGCGAGCCTTCGACGCCGAGGTAGCCGCGTCCATTGGTGTCGCTGTTGAGGTACGCGACCGCGTGCGCCTCGAGCGAGTCGGCGTGGGTCTCCGCCCACTCGGTCGAGCCAAGGAGACCCGGCTCCTCGCCGTCCCACGCGGCGTAGATGATCGTGCGCTTGGGCCGCCAGCCCTGCTTGTACAGCTCACCGAGCGCGCGCGCTTCTTCCAGCTCGGCGACCTGTCCCGAAATCGGATCTTCGGCGCCGTTGACCCATGCATCGTGGTGGTTGCCGCGGATGATCCACTGGTCGGCTTCGCTCGTGCCGGGCAGCCGCGCGATCACATCGTACAACGGCTTGAGGCTCCAGTCGGACTTCACGATCAGGTGCACGCGCGCCGCACCGGGGCCGAAGCGGTAGGTGATCGGCAGTCCACCGCGCCACTGCGACGGCACCACGGAGCCGGTGAGCGCCGCGAGCAGCGGCTGCGCGTCGCCGTACGAGATCGGCAGCACGGGGATCTTCGTCAGCGTCGGAGCCTTGGCAACGTCGAGTCGCTTGGCGTCGGCCGTGGCGCCGATGCCAGGCGTGAGCGGATCGCCGGGATAGGTCGGCATGTCCTCCACGCTGCCGCGCTGCACGCCCTGCGGTGGACGCATCGGTCCCTTGGGAAAGACCGCGCCGCCGCCATATCCGTCGTCGGCCGGATCCGAGTAGATGAGGCAACCGATCGCGCCGTGCTCGGCCGCGACTTTGGGTTTGATGCCGCGCCACGAACCACCGTACTTGGCGATGACGATCGCGCCCTTGACCGAGATGCCGCGCCGATCGAGCTCGTCGTAGTCGGCCGGCACGCCGTAGTTCACGAACACCAATGGTCCCGTCACGTCGCCGTCGGCGGAGTAGGCGTTGTACGTGGGGAGCTGCTCGTCGTGCTGCGACGACGTGGGATCGCCGGGAACGGTCGGCTCCTGGAGCTGCGCTTTGTACGTCGTCGGCGCGATGAGCTCCACGAGACGTTGCTTGGGCGTGGGGAACAGCACCTGGAAGGTCTCGATCTTGGCGTCCCAGCCGAAGCTCGCGTATTGATCGCGAATCCATTCGGCATTCTGCTTGTCGTACGGCGAGCCGACGTGGTGCGGCCGCGCCGAGAGCCGCTGCATCATGTCGCGCAGCCGGTGAGGATCGGGAATGGCCTTGAACTTCGATTCCCAGTCGCGCTCGACTTGCGACGATTGCGCAGTGAAGCCGCGAAGTGGGACGGGGTCCGGCGCCGCCGGGACGAACGCGAGCGCGCCGAATGCGATGAGAGGTGAGATGTATGAGCGCATGTGTCTAAGGTGTCGCGCGTGCGGGGCGCTCGCCAGTCGATGGCGCAAACGCTACCGCTCTCCTTGCCCCTCGAAGTCGATGTAGCCCTTGTACGGGTCCGTCGAGACCAGCTTGACTCGCACGCGGTCGCCCACGTCGAAGCCCTCCGCGTGCCGCACGACCATGCCTTCGGCCGGTGGATGCAGGGTACGAACGAACGTGCCGTGCGGCGTAGCGCCGGTGACGATCGCGTCGAAGCTCTGGCCGATACGGTCGTGCAGCAGGAGCGCTGCCGCCGTCTTGCGAACCGTGCGCTCGACCTTGTTCTCGGCGTCCTCGCGCTCGGTACAGCGCGCCGCGATGGCCGCGAGCTCATCGTTGGAATACGGCGGTGGCGCGCTGGCGAGCGTGGCCTTCACGAGCCGCTGCGTCACCAGATCGGCATAGCGGCGGTTCGGCGCGGTCGCGTGCGAGTAGTCGTGCACGGCCAGGCCGAAATGACCTCCCGGGTCCTTGCCCGGCAGGTCGAGCGCGTAGATGCCCGGCCCCATCAGCTTCACGATCGACAATGACAGATCTGGAAACCGCTCCGGATCGGCGGTCCGGCGCTCGGCCAGAAATCGGGCCAGTGCCAGCGAGTCGGGGTCGGCGGGGAGCGTGGTGCCGTAGCGCGCGGCGAGCTCGACGATGCGACCCCAGCGCTCGGGCTCGCGCACCACGCGGCGAATGCCCGAGCGGCCGTGCGCCTCGAGCCACTTGGCGATCGCCAGATTGCTCGCGATCATGAAATCCTCGATCAGGTCGCGCGCCGCGTTCTTGTGCACGAGCGTGAGGTCGACGATGCGGCCGTCCTTCGCCACCGGCGTCGCCTCGATCGTCTCGAGATCGAGCGCGCCATTGCGCAGCCGCTCGGCCTTGAGGCGCTTGGCGGCTTCGTGCTGCAGCGCGAGCTGCTCGGCGAGCTGCTTGTCCTGCGCCACCTTCTGCGGCGGGCTGCCGCCGGCGAGCCACTCGCCGACGTCGCCGTAGGCGAGCTTGGCGCGATTGCGGAGCATCGCCCGGTAGACGTCGAACGACACGACGTCACCCTCCGCGTTCACGACGGTCTCGATCGCGATCGCCGCGCGCTCCTCGTCCTCATTGAGTGAGGTGAGGCCGGTGGAGAGCTTCTCCGGAAGCATCGGAAAGACTTCGATGCCGGTGTAGACCGACGTGCAATTGGCGTACGCGTGCTGGTCGAGCGGCGATCCTTTCGACACGAGAGCGTCGACGTCGGCGATGCCGACGATCAGCCGGATGCAGCCGTCGCTGGTCTTTTCCGCGACTTCCACCTGATCCAGATCGCGCGACTCCGTGTTGTCGATCGACGACCAGGCCAGGTCCCGCAGGTCACGAATGCCCGGATCGATGCGCGCCGGCGCGCTCAGGCTCGCGAGCTGCTGCTTGGCCGCGTCATCGATGTCGGGCTCGAACCCCTGCGCCTCGACGATTCGCCGCGCCGCGGCGGCCAGATCGAAGTGATCACCGCCGTGTTGGTGGCCGGTGCCGTCGTGGCGGTGCGCGCCATTCGCGTGGTGGTGTCGTGTCATGATCCTGGAAGAAGCGTGATTCGGGACCCGAAAGCTCGGTCCGTCGAGCCGAGGCCGCAACGTGGCTCTTGTTTTCTGAACGGGCGGCGCCATTCATAGAGCCATGGATCCGTGCCACACGAAACCGTTCGTGCGCTCCGGCGTAGTGATTCCGCGCGAGCCCGAGACCGCATCGGAAGCGGTCGTGGCGGACGCCGGCGCCGCCGAGTGCTGCGACTATTGCGGCTCGCCGCGGCTCGAGTGGCGCAAGTGCAAGCTGATTTGCGCCGATTGTCGGCACATCAACAAGAGCTGCGCGGATCTATGATGATGCAGGGCTACAACTTCACGGAGCGGGTGCGGAAGGTTCTCGCCTACGCGCGCGAGGAGGCCAACGAGCTGCATCACGAGTACGTCGGCACGGAGCACATCCTGCTGGCGCTCATCCGCGAGGGCGAGGGAGTCGCGTCGACCGTGCTGCAGAACCTGGGCGTCGACGTGGAAGCGATGCGCGGTCGGATGCTTGGCATCATCATGCTGGGCAAATCCGACGCGCATCGCATGGACTTGCCGTACACATCGCGCGCCAAGAAAGTCCTCGAGCTCGCGATGCACGAGGCGCGCAAGCTGGATCACGCGTACGTGGGCACGGAGCATCTGCTGCTCGGCCTGATCGCCGAGAGTAAGGGGATTGGGGCTCAGGTGCTGGTCGAGGCCGGCGTGACGCTGGACGCCGCGCGCGCGGAGGTGCTGCGCATCCTCGGCACCTCAGAAGGACAAGACATTGCGGCGCGAGCGCAGCGACAGCCCGTGCGCCGCGCATCGCGCGCCGGCATTCCGCTTGCCGAGCGCGCGCGCCGTGTCATCGCTCGCGCGTACGACCTGGCCGCCGAACGCGGCGAGGTGCGAGTCTCCGGCGCGCACGTTGCGATCGCAGTGCTGGAGCACGGCGAAGGCGC
>DATJIZ010000166.1:0-8116 GCA_035492735.1 Gemmatimonadaceae bacterium
CGGAAATCCCTCGACGTTCGACGCGAGTCCCCGTCGCGCCAGCGACCGGGCCGCCGGTGGATTCGCGTCGTCGCCCCCCATCAGGTGAATGCCGATCCGCATCCGGCGCAGAGCAGGATCGTCCAGGGAGCGAACGTGGACGCGACTGTCGCGCCGCGTCACGAAGACGTAAGTCGAGCGATAGTACGGCCGGGTCGGCAGCACCAGCTCGCTCGACGACGCGATCCCCATGACGACGTCGCAGTTCCCGAGCTTGAGCGTGTTGCGCACGAAGCCGCGTCGCTGCGGCCACCAGCTGTACTCGAGCTTCAACCCCAGATCAGTCGCCAGCAGCGCGGCTAATTTGTTCTCGAACCCTTCGCCGGCCCGATTCGAGAACGGCAGGTTGTTGGGATCGGCGCACACGCGCATGGCCACGCGCTTGCCGCTCGCGTCGAACGCCGACGGCACGGCTGCGTCGATCGGCGCCCTGGCCGGACCGAGGTCGAGGTGATACACGCGCGGCGCGTCGGGCGCTCGTTGCACCGCGCGCCCCACGGCGACGCTCGCGAGCACGAGAAGCGCCGACACACTGACGATCGTCCGCATCCGTCGCTGCGCCATGGCGAGTCCTCAGAGCGAGAAGACGTAGAGCATTCCACCTTCCGCCGTCTTCTTCTTGATGTCGGGAATCGCGCCGACTACGCCCAGGGCCGCGTAGGGATCGTCGAGCGAGATTTCCGGGAACGCGACCGCGCCCATCCAGCCGCCGATTCCCGAGTAGACGGCGATGTACTGCTTGCCATCGGGCCCGCGGTACGCAATCGGATTGCCGATGATTCCCGAGCCGGTCTTGAATTGCCACAGCGGCGCGCACGATCGCGCGTCGATCGCCTTGAACCAGCCGTCCATCGTGCCGTAGAACACCACGTCGCCGGCCGTCGCCAGCACTCCGCTCCACAGCGGCAGATCTTCTTTCACGTCGCAGATCGTCTTGCCGTTGAGCGGATCCCAGGCGACGAGATCGCCGCGGTGCCCGTTCTGCCCCGGCTCCGTGATGCTCGCCCCGGGCCCCGGTTTCATCAACACGCTCGCGCCCACGTACGGTGTCCCGGCGATGTAGTTCGCCTGCGTGCCCTCGTAATCCATGCACACGTTGTGGGCCGGGATGTACAGATACCCGGTGCGCGGCGAGAAGGCCGACGGCTGCTGATCCTTGGCGCCGGTCGACGACGGGCAGATGTCCCGCGTGATGCTGCCCATGTGGGTCCGCTTCGACGGATCGATCTGCGGCTCCCCGGTACGCAGGTCGACCGACGTCGCCCAGTTGGTCGGCTGGTACTTCTCGGCTTTCAGGATCTCACCAGTCGTGCGATCGAACGTGTACACGAAGCCGTCGCGGCCCGGATGAATGAGCAGCTTACGCGGCTGACCGTTGAACGTCCCGTCGACGACCACGTTCTCCATGATCTCGTCGTAGTCCCAGGCATCGTGCGGCACGAACTGGTACATCCACTTCGCGTCACCGGTGTCGGGGTCACGCGCCCAGAGCGTGATCGACCATTTGTTGTCGCCGGGCCGAAGATCCGGATCCCACACCCCGGGATTCGCCGTCGAGTAGAGGAGCGTGTTCGTCTCGGGGTCGTAGGTGATCCAGCCCCACACGGTCCCGCCGCCGAGCTTCCACTGATCGCCCGCCCAGGTGTGCAGCCCGAGGTCCTTCCCCTGATCCTTCTTATAGAATGGCTTCGTCGCGCTGGTGATCCTGGCGTCCGCATCCGACCCGGTGTTGTACGCGCGCCAGAGCACCTTGCCGCTGCCCAGGTCGAGGGCCGCGATGTAGCCGCGCACGCCAAGCTCGGCCCCCGCGTCGCCCACGAACACCTTGCCGTTCACGACGAGCGGCGCCCCGGTGAATGTCTCGCCGATCGCGATGTTCCCGACGCGCGTTCGCCACGCTTCCTTGCCGGTCGCCGCGTCCACCGCCACCGTCTGCGCGTCGAGTGTGTTGTACACGATCTTGCCGTCGGCGTACACGGCACCGCGATTGATGATGTCGCAGCAGGCGATGCCGACCGCGCGCGAATCGGTGGGCGGCGCATACAGCCACTTCAACACGCCGCCCGGCTTCGTGAGATCGACCGCGTACAGGAAGTTCGGATACGGCGTGACGACGTACATCGTGCTGCCGACGACGAGCGGCTGGCCCTCGTGCCCGTGCAGCACACCGGTCGACATCGTCGTCACGACCTTCAGATTTTTCACATTCGATGTATTGATTTCGGCGAGCGGGCTGTAGCGCGAACCGGAAAAATCCCGACCGGGCATCTGCCAATCGCCATCCGGCTGACCGTGTACGGCACCGTTCGGCAGCGACCAGCTCGTGGGCGCCGGCGCGGCGGTGCTCCCCGGCCGCCCACTCGGCGCGGTGTCACCGGCCAGGACGACGCGGCCAGCCTCCGATCTGCCGCAGGCGACGGTCGCCGCCGCGACCGACAGTGCCGTCGCAAGGCATATCATCGATGGTGAGCCAAGGCATTTCATCACAATCTCCGGATTGCGCATTAGTGAAGCGAATAGAGGTACGCGACGATGTCGCGCGCGCTTTGCTCGCCGATGTGCAGATTGGGCATCGCCGTCGTTGGTTCCACCGACTGCGGGTCGCGAATCCAGCGGACCATGTTTTCCGGTGAGTTCGCAAGCTCGCCCGCCAGGATCCCGCGCTCTCCCACGTTGTCGAGCGGCGGGCCGACCATGCCGTTCGCTCCCGGGATGCCGCCGATGTGATGGCACGCGCCGCATCCCATCGCCGCGATGGTCTGGGCGCCCCGCGCCGGATCGCCGCCGGGGATCGCCACGGCGCCCGAGGTCGAGCAGCCCGCGACCGCCGCCGCGAGCACCACAACGCCGAGAGCACAGTCACGGCGTGTCATTTCAGCGAGCCTGACTGCACACGTTGAGCACCAGCGGCGGGATCACGAACAGCAGCGTGCCCGCCAGAAAGAGCGAACTGCCGATCACACCGGCGCGCGCCATGAAGCGCTCCCTGCCCCACCACGGCGTCGTGCCGCGCGCCTCCGGATCGATCGCGCCCGCCGACACCTCGAGCTCGCGGTCGTCTGGCGCGGGCCGCTGTCGTGCTTCGCGCAGGCTGCCCAGCGCCGTCAGCAGTCCCACCGCTGCCACGCACGCCATCACGACCGCGACGCCAAGGTCGATCCAGCGAAATCCCGGAATGCCTCTGGCATGCATGCCGTTGTCGCCTTCGCAGCTTCGCGACACGAGCACGTAGCCGATCGCGAAGGCGACGGCCCAGGCGAGCGGCGCGAGGTACAGGCCGCGCCACAATCGGCTGCGGGGAATCGGCGCTGCTCCGAGGCGGTCGATGGTTGCCATGGCCCGACCTCAGTAGAACCGCGGCGAGAGGTACAGCGTCGTGAAGATCACGAGCCACACGGCATCCACGAAATGCCAGTACAGCCCCACGTTCTTCACGGCGAGGTGCTGCTCACCGTCGAAATGTCCCAGAAGCGCGCGCAGCAGCGCGTACCCCAGCAGCAACAGTCCCGAGATCACATGCAGCGCGTGAAAGCTCGTGATCGTGTAGAACGACGCCGCGTACGCATGGTCCCACGGCTTCATCTTGCGCAGCTTGTCCGCGTACTCGAACCCTTGGATCGTCAAGAAGCCGAGGCCGAGCACGATCGTGACGGACAGGCCGATGCGAAGCTGGGTGCGATCGCCGCGCTTGATGCCCTTCTCCGCCCAGAACATCGTCGCGCTGCTCAGCAGCAGCACGGCCGTCATGATCGGCGGTAGAATCAGCTTGGGCCGCTCGATGCCAGGTGGCGGCCATCCCGGGTTGGCCGTGCCGAGAAACAGGTAGCTGCCGACCAGCATCGCGAACATCGTCGCTTCCGTCGCGACGAACAGCGCCATGCCCCAGTAGCCAACGTCCGCGGTCGAGCTGGGCGGCGGCGGCAGCGTGCGATCGTCGGGCATCGCCGTGGCGGTCATATTTCGGTCTCCAGCACGCGCCGATGACTCGGCCACAGCCATCGTGCCAGCATCGCCAGCGACACGATCACGCCCGCGATCGCCACGCCGTACCAGCGCCAGAGAATCCCGATCGGGATCGCGAGCAGCGCGAGCGCCAGGAGCACGGCCCACACGTCGTCCTCCGGCATCTCGATCACCTTCTCGAGATTTGCGTCGAGGACCGACGTGCGCACGGTGAGCCGGCCCTCGTCGTAGGCGGGTCCGAACGTGTACTGGCCATCCCACAACGGATCGCGGCTCGCGACGATGGGAAGCCGCTCGAAGTTGTAGTGTTCGGGCGGTGACGCGGCGAGCCACTCCAGCGTGCTCGCGCCCCACGGATTCGGCGGCGCCGCCTCGCCGACCGCGCGACTCTGGATCACGTTCCACAGCGAGATCACCAGGCCGAGCGTGAACACGAACGCGCCGACGCTCTCGATCAGGTTCAGCGTGTCGAACCCGAGCCCCGGCTGAAACGTGTAGATCCGCCGCGGCATTCCCATGAACCCCAGGATGTGCATCGGGAAGAACGCGGCGTTGAAGCCGACGAACATCGTCCAGAAGCTGAGCTTTCCGATCCGCTCGTCGAGCATGCGGCCGTACATCTTCGGGAACCAGTAGTAGATCGCCGCCATCACCGCGAACAGCGAGCTGCCGGCGAACACGTAGTGGATGTGCGCCACCACGAAGTACGTGTCGGTCACCTGCCAGTCCGCGGGCACGGCGGCGCTGAACACGCCGCTCATGCCGCCAATCACGAACTGCACGATGAAGCCGATCGCGAAAAGCATCGACGTGGTGAACCACACCCGGCCATACCACATCGTCGCGATCCACGCGAAGATCTGGATCGCGCTCGGAATCGACACGATCATGCTCGCCGCGCTGAAGAAGCTCATCGACAACTGCGGCAGTCCGGTGGCGAACATGTGATGCACCCACACCCCGAAGCCCACGAAGCCCGTCGCGACCGTCGCCAGCGCGACCCACGTGTGGCCGACGATCGGCCGGCGGCTGAACACGGGGAAGATCATCGACAGCATGCCCGTCGCCGGCAGAAACAGGATGTACACCCAGGGATGCCCGAACACCCAGAACAGATGCTGCCAGAGCAGCGGGCTGCCCCCGAGGCGCGGATCGTAGAACGGGAAATGCCACCGGCGCTCGAGCTCGAGCAGCACGAGCGCCGCATTGAGCGCCGGCATGCTGAACACGACGGCGAACGACATCGTCATCGAGCTCCAGAGGAACAGCGGCATGCGCGAGATGCTCATGCCCGGCGCGCGCATCTTGAGCACCGTCACGATCACGTTGATCGCGCCGGCCGTCGTCGCGATTCCGAGGAACAGCAGGCCGAGCGCGTAGAAATCGATGTTCACGCCGGCGTCGAACCGCGGTCCCGACAGCGGCGTGTACGCGAACCAGCCGGCGTCCGGCGCGGCCGCCCAGAAGAAGCTCAAGTACATGAAGATCCCGGCCAGCAGAAACACGTAGTAGCTGAACGCGTTGAGGCGCGGGAACGCCAGCTCGCGGGATCCGATCAGCAGCGGCGTGCAAAAGAAGCTGAAGCCCGACAGCACCGGCTGCAGAAACAGGAACATCATCGTCGTGCCGTGCATCGTGAACAGCTGATTGAATGCTTCCGGCGGGAGAAACTGGTTCTCGGGCCGACTCAACTGCACGCGCAGCAGCAACGCTTCGACTCCACCAAGAAAGAGGAAGACGAAGCCGGTGACGATGTACCGTTTGCCGAGTTTTTTGTGGTCCACCGTGGCCAGCCAGGCCACGATGTTCTTCGGCGTTTCCCAGAGCGATGTCAGTCGTTCGGCAACAGCTGGATCACGCTCCGGAACCGGGGCGGCGGCGATGCTCACACAACGTTCCTCCTCGATCTATGATCTGGTCGGTCGCGGGAGGTTCGCATAACGTGCGCCATGTGGTTCGCGGTCGGCGAAATTTTCGGTGCGCGCCTGGGAGCGCGCGGCGGCTCAGCGGTCGCCGGTCCGGGGCGCCAGACCGCAAAGATTGGCATATTGACGTTGACATTCCGCGCGGCGACGCCGGCGCCGCGCCGGTGATATACTCCATGAATGCCTGAGAACAACACGTCGGACGCTGCGGAGCCGGATTCTTCGAGCGGCAACGGTACGTCGCCGTCAGCGGCCTCGGCGCTGAGCGCGTTCTATCACCGCTTGCACGGCCCGAGTCGGCAGCAACGGCTGCTCGTCGATACGATCCTTCTCGGCGTCATTGGTGTCGCGGCGGCCCAACTGTTCAACGGCTTGCTGACGGTCGCGCGGAACGTCTTCCTCACCGGACTCGCCGGCTACACCCCACCCGGCCTGCCGAGCGAAGGCGGCGCCTCGACCGAGATCATCGGCCGGCACGGACTGTGGCTGCTGCCCGTCGCGACGACCCTCGGCGGCTTGATCGTCGGCATCCTCGTCGAGTGGCTCGCGCCCGAAGCAGAAGGTCACGGCACCGACGCCGTCGTGCAGGCCTTTCACCGCACCGGCGGCAGGCTGCGCGGCCGTGTGGCGCCGGTAAAGCTCGTGGCGTCGGCAATCACGATCGGTTCGGGCGGTGCCGCCGGACGCGAAGGTCCGATCGCGCTGATCGCCGCCGCCGTCGGATCAGGGTATGCCAAACTCACTGGCCGAGACGCCGCCGATACGCGCATTCTCATGCTCACCGGCGCCGCGGCCGGATTGTCGGCGATCTTCCGCTCACCGATCGGCGCGGCGTTTTTCGTGGTCGAGGTGCTCTACGCCGACGTCGAGTTCGAGTCGAGCGCGCTCCTCTACGCCACGCTCGGCGCAATCGTCGCGTACGCGGTGAATGGATTGATCGTCGGCTGGGGCGCGCTATTCGTCGTCCCCACGGTGACCGGACTCCGCTCGCCGTACGGGTACTTCTGGTACGGATTGCTCGGACTGGTCGCCGGCCTGTTCGGCGTGGCCATGCCGGTCATGTTCTACCGGACACGCGACGCGTTTCGGCGCCTGCCCGTGCCGGCGTGGACCAAGCCGGCGATCGGCGGCTTGCTCACGGGCATCGTCATCCTCGCCTTTCCGCAGGTCATCGCCGGCGGCTACGGCTGGATTCAGCGAGCCATCGACGGCAGCCTGTCGCTCGGGACAATGGTCGCCATCACGTTCGCTGAGATCGTCGCGTTGAGCTTCACGGTGGCGTCGGGCGGCTCGGGCGGCGTGTTCGCTCCCAGTCTGTTCGTCGGCGCCATGCTCGGCGGCGCGTGCGCGTCGATCAGCGGACAGCCGGCCGCGCCGTTCGTCGTCGTTGGTATGGCGGCCGTGTTCGCGGGCGCGGCGCACGTTCCAATCGCGACGATGATGATGGTCACCGAGATGACCGGCGGGTACACGCTGCTCGTACCGGCGGCCCTCGCCGTCATGGTGAGTTATCTCGTGCAAACGCGGCTCTCGCGGCGATTGCCGATCCGGAGCATCTACGAAGCGCAGGTGCGTTCGCGTGCCGACTCGCCAGCGCACCACTCGCGCCTCCTCGGAATCGCGCTCCAGATTTTGCGCGATCAGAAGGTGCGCGATCTGCCCTACACGGGCGAGCTGAACCTCATCGATCTGCTGCGCGCCGGCCTCCCGATCGACATCGGGAACGGCCTCCGCATCTTCACCGGCGTGCTTCGTCCCACCAGCCCCTTCGTCGGCACGACGCTCGCCGCAAGCGGTCGTGCGCTCGCGGGGCCGAACACGAACATCATCGGCATCCTGCGCGGTGGCGAGACGGTCACGCCGGGCGCGCAAACCGTGCTCACCGCCGGCGACCAGCTCGTCGTCGTCGCCGATGCCGATTCAGTCGACGCCGTGCGGGCGCAACTCGCGCCCGCATGATGCCACTCGTCTTCGCACCTGGCGCGGCGCACAAGGAGACCACGCATGGTTGCTGCCCGTCGAGAAGCCGCATCGCACGACAGCGCCGACGCGATCATTTCGCCGCTCGTCGCCGCCGGAATAACAGCGCTTCCGGGTCTGCTCGCGTTGGCCTCCGGACAAGTGCTGCTCTTTCCCAGCCTCGGCCCGAGCGCCGTGATGCAGGCGCACTCGCCCGAGCACCGATCGTC
>DATJIZ010000167.1:0-7625 GCA_035492735.1 Gemmatimonadaceae bacterium
GTATGGATGCAGCGTGAGGAGTTCGAGCACCATCTCGACAGCGCGGGAACGGTAAAGGATCGAGCGATCGACGCCGGTGACGCGAAGCTCCTCGCGGACGTTGCGCGGCAAGGCCGGCTGATGCTCGTCGACGGCGACGGCAAGGAGATCATCCCCGGCATCACCGTCTTCACCGGCGGCAAGCACACGTTCGCGTCGCAGTACGCGTCGGTGAAGACAACCGCGGGTACGGTGGTGATCGCCTCGGACAACGTTTACCTGTACGAGAATCTCGAGCGGCGGGTGCCGATCGCCCAAACGCTGGATACAGCCTCCAACCTGAGCGCGCAAAGGCGCATGCTCGCACTGGCAAGCGATCGGCGATTGATCGTGCCCGGTCACGATCCGGCGGTGTTCGTCCGGTTTCCGCGGCCAGGCAACGGAATCGCTCTGATCCGCTGACGGCGGCGCAGCGCCTGCGGGCATGAGCCGGACGGTTCGACTCAACTGGCATAGCGAGCGCGATCAGAGCGAGTCGGATGCTTGCGCGGGCGCGGGATGATGATCGCGCCGCTGCTCGGCGGGCTGCGGCGCGTTGCGGCTATCCGCGTGGCCAAGATTGAACGCCGTGCTGAGCAGCGCGATGTGCGAGAACGCCTGCGGGAAATTCCCGATCTGACGACCGAGGCGGTGGTCGTACTCTTCGGAGAGCAAGCCGACGTCGTTGCGCAACTCGAGTAATCGAGTGAACACCCGCAGGGCGTCGTCACGGCGACCCAGGAGGACGTAGTTGTCGGCCAGCCAGAAACTGCAAGCGAGGAATGCCCCCTCGCCCGGCGGTAAACCGTCGTCCGTCTCGGAGCTGTCGTAGCGAAGGACGAACCCATCGTGCAAGAGATGTTTCTCGACGAACGCGACCGTGCTCGCGACGCGCGGATCGCTGGGCGGCAAAAAGCCGACGAGCGGAATCATCAGCACACTCGCGTCGGCGAGCTCCGATCCATAGGCTTGCACGAAGGCGTTGTGTTTCCCGCTGAATGCATTGCGGCACACGTCTTCGTGGATCTCGTCACGAATGGCGCGCCAGCGATCGACCGGCCCCGAGAGTCCGAACTGTTCGGCGCTCTTCACCACCCGGTCGAAGGCGACCCAGGCCATCACCTTGGAATGGGTGAAGTGCTGCGGGTCACCGCGCATCTCCCAGATGCCTTGATCCGGCGTGCGCCAGATCTGCTCGAGCTGCTTGACGAGGGCCCGCTCCAGGGACCAAGCCTCGCTGATCTCCGGAATCCTGCCGAGACGGCCCTGGTGCAGCGCGTCCATGACTTCGCCGTAGACGTCGAGCTGGAGCTGCTCGTGCGCCGCGTTGCCGCAGCGTACGGGTTTCGAGTTCTCGTATCCCGGCAGCCACGGAATTTCCCATTCATGGAGCAGCCGCTCACCGGCCAGTCCGTACATGATCTGCACCTGGTCGGGGCTGCCCGCAGCCGCGCGCAAGAGCCAGTTCCGCCATGCCGAGGCTTCGCGGAAGTAGCCGGCGTTCATCAGGGCGAGGAGCGTCAGCGTGGCGTCGCGCAGCCAGCAATATCGGTAATCCCAGTTCCGGATTCCGCCGAGTTGCTCGGGCAGCGACGTGGTTGGGGCGGCGACGATGCCGCCGGTCGGGGCATACGTGAGCGCCTTGAGCGTCAGCACGGAGCGCATTACGGGCTCGCGCCACGGTCCTTGATAGGTGCATCGTTGCGCCCACTCGGTCCAGAACTCCTCGGTTTCCTCCAGGGCTTCGGCGGGATCGATGCTTTCCGGCGCCGGCAGGTGCGACGGACCCCAGGTCATGACGAAGGAAACGCGATCACCCTCCTCGACCTCGAATTCGCCGACAGTCGTGAGGCCTTCGCCGCGCAGCGGCACGTCGGCCCGGATGGCAATGAGATCCGGACCAGCTACGGCGAGCAGCCGCTCATCGTCGGCCCGGTTGACCCATGGAACGATTGCGCCATAGTCGAACCGCAGGATGAGCTGCGTCTTCATCGCGACGCGTCCGCGCTTGCCGACGACGGTTCGAACGACATTGGATTTGCCGTCGCGCAAGGGCATGAAATCGACAAGGGTCGCCTCACCATCGGCGGTCTCGAAGGTGGTTTCGAGAATCATCGTGTCACCGCGGTATCGACGGGACGTGCGCGCGTCGGGATCAACCGGTGCGATGAGCCAGCGCCCGTGGTCGGGGCCGCCGAGAAGCGCAGCGAAGCAGGCGCCGGAATCGAAACGCGGCCAGCACAGCCAGTCGATCGACCCATCCCGGGAGACCAGTGCAGCCGTCTCGCAGTCGCCGATGATCGCGTAATCCTCGATTCGCGCCGCCACGGGTGCTCCGGTCAGTGCGTCGGTGTCGACGAGACGCCATCGAGCTCGATGATCGTCTTGACGTCGTGCTCGTGAGCCGCGAACGCATCTCGATAGCGTTGCATGGGGACACGCCGCGTGATCAGGCGCGCGAGCCACGCGGGATCGGCCGCCGTCAGTGCCCGGACCGCCGCCTCGTAGTGACGGCAATTCGCATTGACCGAGCCAAAGATCACCCGATTGCCAAGCACAATCGCACGATCGATCGCCCCGACGTCGAGGGTGCGCGTCGACCCAGGCACCGACACGCCGACGAGGCAGACGACTCCGTCCGGCGCCGCGCGCGAAATCACCTCGCTGACGAGCGCGGGCGCCGCCGTGCACTCGATGATCACGTCGAACGCTCCAGGGACGTCCGGAAGATTTCCGGTGTGATATGCCGCACCGAGATCGTGGACCAAAGCGGGCTTCGGTCCAGTGGCTTCCCGGTCGAAGACATGCACTTCGAGCGCCCGCTGTCGGCCGAGCAATGCCGCGAGAAGGCCGACGGGCCCGGCGCCGGTGACGAGCGCTCGGCGCGGTTGCCAGTGCGCACGCCGGCCGATACGCTCGACATGCTCCCAGGCTTTGGCAACGACGCTCATCGGCTCGACGAGTACGCCGAACGTGCCGAGCGACTGATCAACGTGCACGAGAAAGGCGGGTTCCATGCGATACCAGTCGGCGCCAAAGCCGTCGAGCGCTTTGATTCCATGCTCCGTGTACTGACCATTGCGACACATATCCCATTCACCGGCTGCGCAGTTCTCGCACGGGACCGGATCCGGATGACGGACGATCGGCACGACGAGATCGCCCGGCCTGAAGCCGCAGTTGGCTGGCGCATCCTCCACACGACCGAGCGACTCGTGACCGATGATCAAGCGGGAGTGTCCTGGCGGCGCGGTGCCGTATTGTCCGGCAATGAGCTCGCGATCGGTTCCGCACACGCCGAGCAACAACGCGCGAACCAGGACGGCGCCGTGCTCGGGACCGTGGATCTGGAACTGCTCGAGCTGGAGTGAATCCGACGTGCCCGGCTGCACCGTCAACGCCCGCATGGAGTTCGATGGCGACGAATCTTGCATTGGTTCACGACCAAGACGCAGAAATCGCACCCTCGCCCACGCATTGATACGTTGCAGGAATGCAAACCGGTCCGAAACGGCTGCCGAATGTCATTGTGGTCATGGGGGTCGCCGGTGCGGGGAAGACCCTCGTGGGCAAGACACTCGCGCGGGCCATCGGATGGGCATTTTACGACGCCGACGATTTCCATTCGCGCGCCAACATCGAGAAGATGTCACGGGGCGAACCGCTAACCGACGACGATCGTCGCCCCTGGCTCGCGGCAATGCGGGCCACGATCGCGGGGGTCATCGAGCGGGCGGACCACGGCGTGCTGGCCTGCTCGGCGCTGAAAGAGTGGTACCGGCGGGCGCTCGTGCCCGAGGAAGCTCCGGCGGGCGCAGTGCGTTTCGTTTATCTGGATGTGCCGGAGCCAGTGCTCCATGATCGCCTGGCTCGGCGCACGGGTCACTTTGCGCCGCCCGAACTGCTTCCCAGTCAGCTCAAGACGCTGGAACCACCAATCGATGCCGTGTGGGAGGATGGAACGCGATCCCCGGACGAGATCGTCCGGTCCGCTCGCGCGAGGCTGGGTGTGTAGAATCCTGATTCAGCGATCGCTTACTGAACGCAAGCGGCGGTCGACGCGCGGGTCTGACTCCTCGCTGCGGGGTGGCGTGACCAGACGTTATCCGACGCATCATGGTCCGGAAATCGGCAGTGGGGATCGAGGACGATCTGGTCGATCCGCCGGCCCCCGAAGTCCAGCGCGGCGTCGAAGGTTCGTCGTCCGCTGAACCAGACGTCCACCGGGAAGGTGACGATGGCGGTGTCGCCGGACACGACGCTGTTGGGCATGCGCCTGATCGGAGGTCCGCTCGGCGCAAATCGCACCCGCAGGACGACGGGCGACGGCATCTCGCCGTCTTGCCGCACGGTGACGATGGTCCGACCGCCCGCGTTGGTCACGCTCTGGATCGAACCATCGACGGACTCCGTGGTGAATAGCCAGTAGTACCAGAACCAGCCAAGGTCGCGATGGAGCGCATTGCTCATGAAGAAGGCGTAGTCCCAGGGTGATGGATGCTTGAACCGCCACGCCCTGGCGTAATCGCTTTGCGCTCGCTGCACGGCCGAATCACCGACGATGCCGCCGAGCATCGATAGCATGAGCGGCGTCTTGCCGTACGCCTGAAAGGAGTACAGCGGGCCGCCGTAGTTTTCGTCCCACATCAATGTGCCTTCGCGCTCGTCGCCGCTCGTCCGGCCGTAGGCCTGTCCCAGACCGTCGAGATCGGGCGGTCGGTGCGCGGCATCGGCCGCCGAGAGAATGTTCATGTATTGATTGAAGCCTTCGTCCATCCATCCGTACCACGTCTCATTGTTGCTCACGGTCATCGGCCACCATTGGTGGCCGGTCTCGTGGTCAGCCGGGCCGTCGTTCGACATGACGAGCATCGGGTACTCCATGCCGTTATCGGGTCCGTCCACCATGGTGTGCTGCGGGAACGGGTCCGGCATCCAGAGCTTCGAGTAGAACTGCAGGGCATGTCGGAGAATCGGGCCGGCCTGCGCGAATTGTCCGATCCGGCCGGGCAGGTGGTAGATGTACACCGGAATCGGTCCGCGCCCCGGAATCGTTGCCCGCGTCGCCTGCCACACGAAATGCTCGGCGGTCGCCCACGCGAAGTCGTTCACGGTATCGGCCACGAAGCGCCAGATCTTTCGCTCGCCGCTCGTCGATTCCGGCGCGATCGATTCTCCGGCCGCGACGATCGTGCGCGTCGAATCCGACTCGAGTGTGTGCGAGAGGCGTTCGCGAGCGGCAGCGGAGAGAACGTCGCGCGGATTCTGCAGCACTCCAGTGGCGCCGACGATCCAGCCGGCCGGAACGTCGATGCTCACGTCGAATCGGCCAAAGTTGTTGTAGAACTCAGCCGGCCCGAGATACGGATCGGTGTCCCAGCCCCGCAGGTCGTCGTACACGGCCACGCGCGGATACCACTGAGCAACCTGGAAGAGCGTGTCACCCCAACGGTAGGTCATTCGATGCCCCGAGCCCGAGCCGCCGGCGAGCTTGTTGTGCCATTCGATGTCGAGAGTGGCGGTCGCATGCGCCGCGATTGGCGACGCGAGGTACAGCCGCGCCGAGGTCGTGTGAAGGCCGGTGAGGAACGGCCGGTTCGAGGCTGCCGGGCGTCCGGGCCGCACGCCGGCAGCCGCGCCGAGGTCGACCGGTGTGCCGTCGACGCTCAGCTTCGTGATGACGAAGCCCTCGTGATTCTCCGCCGGAACGGAGTTGCCGCGCGGAACGTCACCGCGAAAGATGTTCTGGTCGAGCCGCAGCTGAATCGCGTCCAGGCTCGAATCGCTGTCGTTGCGGAGCCGAATGGTCTCGTGTCCCGTGATCGTGGACGTGGGCGGGTCGAGCCTCGCGTGGATCGTGTAATCCATCCAGAGCTGCCAGTATTTCGGTCCCGGGCGGCCGCTGGAATCGCGCGTGCCAGCGGCGAAGGCGCGGCGAATGCTGTTCGTGAGCGGGATGTCGCGGCGAATGGCGCGTTCGGACTCGTGCTGCGGCACGGGTCCTTGTGCGAAAACTTCGGACGCAGCGATCGCGGCGATGCACGCGACGGCGATTGATCGGTTCGGCATGGTGGGATTCTACTCGAATCGCCAGGCGATGCACAGCAGCGCGCGTCACGGCGCGGTGCCGCGAGCGCCTTGACAGCGTGTGCTCGCCGGAGCACCGTCGACTCCTCGCTGCGTCGACCGGCGCACGCGATCCGCACACTCGTTCGGCGTAATGAGCATTCTCTGATATGGCGATTCGTCGGCGGACCGTCGCACTCGCCTGCATCCTCATCTCGTCGTCGCCCGGCCTTTCGCTGCTGCCGGCGGGTCCCAGCCGGTTCGGCCAGTCCGATCGTGTCGAACGGCACTTGTTGCCAGCGGTGACCACCGGGCCGATGGATCCGGCCTGGAGTCCCGACGGTCGCTGGATCGCCTTCTCCATGCGCGGCGACATCTGGAAAGTCCCGGCCGACGGCGGAGAGGCGGTCGCGCTGACGCAGGGGCCCGCCTACCACTTCGAGCCCGCCTGGAGCCCGGACGGAACACGCATCGCGATGTCGATGGACCTGAACGGGAATCTCGACGTCGGGATCGTAAGCGCCGACGGCGGCAACGTGCAGCGCGTCACGGATTCGCCGGCGATCGACATCGAACCGAAATGGGGCCACGACGGACAGAGTCTGTTCTTCGCCAGCTCGCGGCTGCGCGGTTTCGGAGTGTATCGGCACGATCTGGCGAGCGGCACGGACACTCTCGTGGTGTCGGGCATCCAGCCGGCGGTGTCACCGAACGGCGACCAGCTCGCCTTCGTGGCACCCGTGCGCGGAATGCTCGGTACCGGCGGTCTCTGGGTGAAGGACCTGCCGGGCGGGCAACCGCGCCTGGTGCACTACGAAGAGACCGAATACCGCATGAAGCCGGCTTGGACGCCCGATAGCAAAGCGTTCCTCTACGACAGCGATCAACTGGGCTCGAACGACGTCGCGATGGTCGGCGCGAGCGGAGGCAACGAGGTCGTTCTCACCAACGACTACTCGGACGAGCATCGCGAGCTCGCGCCGACGCCGAGCCCGGATGGCACCCGGTTCGCGTTCGTGTCGACGCGCACGGGGCCGACGAAGCTGTATACCGCTGCCATCGGCGGCGGGCCGTTCTCGTCGTGGCGCGAGGTCCCGATCACCAGTCGGCGGTCGCGCGTTCCAACAGGGCACGTCCGCATTCGTGTGCTCGGGCCGGACGGCAGGATCATGCCGGCCCAGATCCAGCTCGTGGCGAGCGACGGACGCTCGTACGCTCCCGACGCTGGTTTCCACCGGGTCATCGCCGCGACCGAGACGCACTACTTCCAGACCTCCGGCGAAGCCGTCGTCGAGCTCCCCGCGGGCAACGCGTCGATCGAGGCGATGCGCGCCTGGGAGTATCGGCCGCGCGCGGTCAAGGTCGACGTTCCAGCGAACGGCACCACGTCGGTCGAGCTCCGGCTCACGCGCCTGGTCGATCTGCCGGCGCGTGGATGGTACTCGGGCGACACCCACATTCACGATTTGCATCAGGGCGAATTCGGCCTGTCGCACCAGTGGTTCTTCGACGAGCTGGTGGCCGCGGACCTGCACGTGACG
>DATJIZ010000168.1:0-19661 GCA_035492735.1 Gemmatimonadaceae bacterium
ACGATGCTACCGTCGGCGGCGTTCGTAATCCGTGCGCACACGGCCACGTTGGCGTTGCCGTCATTGTCCGTGTCGATGAGCGCGCAGGCGTCGCCGGTTTGACCCGTGCCGCCCCACGAGTTGATGTCGTCCCACGACCACTGCACGCCCAACTTGCCCGACACGTTGTCCGCGCGGTTGAAGCAATTGAGGTCCACCTGCGCCGGCTGATCGTTCGGACCGGCGTCGTCGCACGTCGGCGTGGCGAAGGTGAAGTCGTTCGATGTGGAAGACACGCTCGTAGTGTACGTCCGGTCGGCCGTGAACACGAGACTGCCGCTCGCCAGCGTGCTGATCGACGTCGGATTCGCGGTCTTGGTGACGGAGATGTTGGGATTGACGTTGGTGAACGTCACCGTGGCACCGGCTTTGGCGCTGGCCGTTGTATTCTCGTCGTCGGTTACCGTTGCCGTCACGGTGTCCTTGTGGGTCGTGCCGGCGTTGCCCGAGAGCGTCCTGCTGAACGAGCATGTGTAGCTTCCAGCTGCCGCGATCGAGCCGTTGAGGGCGCAATTCCCTTGTCCACTCAAGGGCCCGAATACGTTGTCGCTGAGTGCCGTAAGCGTCACCCCTTCGGCCGACGTATTGTGCACCACGACGGTGAAGCTGACGCTGCCGCCCGTCTCCGCAACGGTCGTCGGACTTGGCGTCTTGGCCACGGTCAGCGTCGGAAGGACGTTGGTGAACGTTACTGTGGCATCGTCGTGACCGTCTGCGTGGTTACCGTCGTTGTCCGTCAACCTCGCCGTGACCGTGTTCACATGGCTGGTGCCAACATTCCCCGATACAGTCTTGCTGAAGCTGCACGAGTACGTTGCCCCAGGCGCGACCGACTGGGGCACGCTGCAGGTCCCAACTCCATTCAGGTCGCCGAATATGTCGTCGCTCAACGTCGTGAGCGTTGCCGCCTCGAGCGCATCGTTCTTGACCTGCACGCTGTAGGTCACCGAGCCGCCGGTCTCGGGCACGCTCGTCGGGCTCGCCGTCTTCGTGACGGTAACCGCGGGCAACACATCGGTGAACGTTACCGTGGCGTCATCGGTGCCCGTCGCGCTCGTACCATCATTATCGGTCACCGTAGCGGTTACCGTGTTCTTATGAGTCGTGCCCGCGTTGCCGGAAATCGTCTGGCTGAACGTGCAGGAAATCGATGCCGAGGGCGCGATCGAGCCGCCCGTCGCGCACGTACCCTTGTTGTTCAGGTTCCCGAACTTGTCATCGGTCAGCGTAGTCAGCGTGACCGCCTCGGCCGCCGTGTTCGTGACGACGACCGTGTAGGTCACCGATCCGCCGGTCTCCGGTACGCTCGTCGGATTCGCGGACTTGTCGACGGTCAGCGTCGGCGCGACGTCGGTATACGTCACCACGGCGTCGTCTCTCGCAGTTGCGCTGCCACCAGGATTGGTGACGGTGGCGCTGACGGTGTCCTTGTGCGTCGCACCGGCAGTCGCTGCCGCCAACGTCTTTGAGAACGAGCAGGAATAGTTGCCTGCCGCGGCGATCGTGCCGCCGGTGACGCAGTTCCCCGTGCCGTTCAAATCGCCGAACTTATCGTCGGTCAGCGTGGTGAGCGTCACCGAGGAGAGCGAAGTGTTGGTTACCACCACCGAATAGGTGACGCTGCCGCCGGTCTCGGGGATCGAGGTCGGGCTCGCCGTCTTGTCGACGGTGAGGCTTGGTCCCGCGACGGTGTTCTCGAAGGTGCAGACCGTCGTCTCGCCGACGGTCGTTCCGATACCGGTGACGGCGTCGCCACTCTTCGTCCCGGTCGACGTGCTCGCGCCGCGAACGCATGCAGCGGCCGTGAGTTGCCATCCCGTCGGGATTGATGTTTCGGTGAGGCTGTACGTTCCCGGCCCGACGGCGATCAATGCCGTGGTCTCGTCTCCGGCCGCGTTATCCGCGAGGGTGTAACTCGTCGTGCCGTTGGACGCCGCCGGGCTCAACGTGAAGTGGAAGGTCAGTCCGCTGACATCCGGCGTGGTCTTCTTGGTGATGCGGAGGAATCCAGCGCCCGGCGTCACGATGCAGTCGAACGCATTGCTGTTCGGTGCGCCCGACGGGAACGAGCAGACGTTGAGGATGTTTGTCTTGGTCGCGTTCCCGATCGCCGAGAGATCGATGGAGCACGCCGCGAGCACGTCCTGACCGTCATCGCCTTGACCTGGGAACGACTCCGTGGTCTTGACGACCTCGCAACGTGTGCTTCCGAGCGGGACGGCAGTGTTGGGCTGCGAGCAACGATCGGTCTTATTGTCGCCGCAGCTGTAGATGATTGGCGACCCCGGGTCGAGCTGGAAGACATTTGCGCCGGACGCGTCGTTGGTAATGCGGACGCAGATCGCGTAATCGGCGTTGCCGTTGGCGGGGCTGCTGGTATCGAAAAGCGCGCACGCATCGCCGGTCTGGCCGCTGCCGGTCCATGCGTTGATGTCGTCCCATGTCCACGCCACGCCGAGCTTCCCGGATACGTTGTCGGCGCGCGTGAATCCGTTCAGGTCGACTTGAGTCGGTTGGTCGTTTGGCCCCTGGACGTCGAGCAGGAACGGGAGAAACACGTACTGATCGAACGCCGAGCTCAATCCGAGCTGCTTCGCCGGGATGCTCGGAGCGAACGCGGCTCGCGGCCCGGTCGCGCGATCCGAGGTGCACGAAACGAGTGCCGCGAGCGTGCCAATTACCATCGCCGTGCGCCAGTAGCTACGCTGGCGCCGACGGTTTTCCGACTCCGTTTCCGGTTGCATGTCCCCACCTCTCGTGTGAGTCGCGGTGCGCTACTCCTGCGCGGACTCGAGTGTTTTGCGGGCTACCGTGAGGCAAGGACAGTGGAAGAGAAACATGATGAGTCCCCGCTGCGTCGCGGGCTCGCTCGCAGAAAAGCGCCCCCCAAGGTGGGGCCAATTCTGGTGATTGGCGTCACAACCGCATCGGCAGTTCAGCCTAGGCCTTTCGTCTTACATCGCATCCTGATTAAAGATTTTTGACGTATGTATCCAGAATTCATCGAAACTCGTGCGCCCGATGCGTCAACGGCCCCACCTCGAGCTCCTTGAATCGTCGCCCAACGACCGAGATCGCCGCGCCGTCGTTCTCCACACGCCCTTGCACGAGCACGAACGGCGCGCGCTTCACGACTTCCTCATTCGGTCCCACCAGCGGCTGCGGCACGACGATGTTTGCATACCCATATTCGTCTTCGAGCAGCAGAAAGATCGTCCCGCCTGCCGTCGCCGGACGCTGTCGCACCGTCACCAGGCCGGCGATCGTCACCGTGCGCCCGTTCGGCATCCCGGCGAGCTGCCGCGTATCGATCGCGCCGCCGCGCGACAACCGCTCGCGCACCGATTCCATGGGATGACCGTGAATGCTCATCCCCACAGCATGGTAATCCAAGAACACTAAGTGCTCGCGGTCGAGCGGCGCGGGGTTGTGCCGCGACACGGTCGCCGGCGCCAGCGGCAGCACGTCGCCGCACGCGCGCAGCGCTTCCCATGCGGCGTGCCGCCGATCCGACGCCCACGCCGCGAACGCATCCGCCTGCGCGAACGCCAGCACCTCGGCGCGCGTCAGCTTGCCGCGCTGCACGACGTCGGCGATGGACGTGAACCGGCCTTTGCCCCACTCGGCTTTCAGCACGTCGATCACCGCGTCGCCGATGCCGCGCACGAAGCGCCAGCCGACGCGCATCGCGCCGTCCTCGTACGTGCAATCCCACGAGCCCGTCGCGAGACACGGCGGCCGTACCTCGACTCCGTGTCGCTTGGCGTCGTGCACGAGGGTCGACACCGGATAGAACCCCATCGGCTGCGCATTGAGCAAGCCGATGAAGAATTCCGTCGGATAGTGCGCCTTGAGATAGGCGGTCACGTACGCGATCAGCGCGAAGCTCCAGGCGTGCGACTCGGGAAATCCATAGTTCGCGAAGCTCACGAGATCGTCGCAGATCTTCGTTGCCACCGCTTCGCTGATCGGCCGAATCGCGCCCGTCGCCGAGCGGGCGAGCATCGCCTGCTTCATGTCGACCAGCGCCGCCTCGAGCTTTCCCTTTTTGCGGATGTTCCCCATCGTCCGCCGCAGCGCGTCGGCTTGGGCGCCGGTGTAGCCGCCCAGGCGCATCGCGATCGCCATCGCCTGCTCCTGGAAGATCGGAATGCCCTGCGTGCGCTCGAGAATCGACTCGAGATCGGGATGCGGAAACACCACGGGCTCGTTCCCCAGCCGCCGCTCGGTGTACGGCCGCACGAAGCTCGCCTGGATCGGCCCCGGGCGAATCAGTGCGACTTGCACCACGAGATCGTACAGGTGGTCGGGTTTGGTGTGCAAAATGGAATTGACCTGCGCGCGGCTCTCGATCTGGAACGTGCCGATCGTCTCGCCGCGCTGGATCAGCTCGTACGTCTTTGCGTCCGTGTCGTCGAGCTCGTACATCCTGGGCCGCGCGCCCGTATGTTGCTCGATCACGTCGAATGCGATCCGCACCATCGACAGCGCGCCCAAGCCCAGGAAGTCGAACTTGGGCACGCCGATCATGTCCAGGTCGTCCTTGTCGAACTGGATGATCGTGCGGCCCATCGTCGTCTGCTCGACGGGGAGATAATCGCCGAGCGGCGCCGCCGAGAGCACGAAGCCGCCGACGTGCGTCGATCGCAGCCGCGCCAGACCGTCGAAGCCCTCGAGCGCCATCAACAGCGCGCGCCCCCGCGCGTTGCGCAAGTCGATGCCACGGCGCTCGGCGAGATCCCGCACGGCGTCGATGCACGACGCCGGCTCGTCGCCGTGCACGCGCTTCGAGATCTCGAATGCCGTGGCCGCTGGAAACCCCAGCGCGCGCATCGCGTCCTGCACCGCGGTGGGCGCGTGGAAGCCCTGCGTCACCGCCGTGATCGCGGCGTGCGCGCGATGGTAGGTGTCGTACATGTAGTCGAGCACTTCCTCGCGGCGCTGGTGCTCGAAGTCCACGTCGATGTCGGGCGGCTCGGACTTGCCGTCGACGCGCGCCTCCGACAAAAAGCGCTCGAACAGCAGCCCGTGCTTCACCGGGTCCACCGCGGTGATGCCGAGGCAGAACGCGACCGCCGAATTCGCCGCGCTGCCGCGCCCCTGACAGAGGATCCCCTTGTGCCGCGCGAAGCGCACGGCGTCGGCCATCACGAGAAAGAATCCGGCGAAGCCCAGCTCGCCGATCAACTTCAGCTCGTGCTCGATCTGCGCGCGCTGCTCGGCGCTCGGCTCGCCCCACCGCTCGCGCATACCTTCCGCGGTCCAGCGACGGAGCGCGTGATCGTCGTCCTCGTCGAGGATGCCGGCGCCGATCTTCGCCTTGTGAAAGTCGGGCAGGGGAGGACGCATCCAGTCGAGCGTGAAGCCCGTGCACTCCTCGGCGATGCGTACGCTCTCGCGCAAGCCTTCTTCGCGGCCGCGCCAGCGCACCGCCATCTCATCGGGTGACAGGAGCCGCCACTCGCCATTGGGATGCAACACGCCGCGCTCGGCAGCCACGTCCACCGTGAGATCGTAGCGCAGCGCCGTGAGCATGTCGTGCACGAGGCGGCCGCGCTCGTCCACATAGCGAGGATCCTGCGTTGCCAGCCACGGCACGCCGCTCTCGTTCGCCAGCTCGATCAACTCGCTGGCGAGCGCGGACTCGTGACCGCCGCTGTGATGGAGCTGCACTTCTATGGATAGGCGCCCCGGCTCGAACAGCTCGCGCCATCTGGCCAGACAGCGCTCGGCGTCGCTTCGCTTGCCGGCGCGAAGCAGCGACGCCAATTCTCCCGATGCGGGTCCGGTGAGCGCGTGCAATCCGCGCGCATGCTCGGCGACATGCTCCCATTTCACCTTGGGTCGGCCACGCCGCTTCCCCTGGACTTTCTTGTCCCACTCCTCCCACTGCCCGACTCGCGCGAGCGTGACGAGCGCGGCGAGGTTCTGGTAGCCTTCCTGGGTGCGCGCCAGAAATGCCGCGGGACACCCGTCGACGTTCAGCTCCGCGCCGGCGATCGGCCGTACGGGAGCCTGGCACGTCGCGCACATCGCGTCGGTGTGCAGCGCCGCGTCGCGGCACGCCGGATCCTTGAGCGGCGCCATCGCCTCGGTGCCGAACCGCGCCAGGCCGCCGAGGTCGGCGGTATCAGTAATCCCTAAATGCGAGTAGCCCAGCCGACGCGCGTGCGCGGCCAGTGCCTCGGCCGAGACGGCGCCGTCGGAGAAGGAGAAGCATGTGTGGGCGCGAAGCTCCACGTAGTCCGAACTGTGAGACACGGTTCACGAGTTGGTGCGGCAGGGTGACGTCACAAGCTCTTACGCCCATCGCTCTCGACTGTAGGGGCAACTGCAACTGCAACTGCAACTGCAACTGCAACTGCAACTGCAACTGCAACTGCAACTGCAACTGCATTGGGACACGGACACAAACGGAGAGACGGACGACAACGGACCGCTCCGCGTGCCAGAAAAAACTCCGAATCGCCACGCTCCCGCACGAACTTTTCTTTGGAACTGCCGCTCGGGCTGGCTACCGGTAACGTTCCGAGCGGCCGTACCAAGAAATCCTCCTCGGCTCGTGGGAGCTGTGCTTTCGTGCCGCTGAGAGCACTCCGTTGTTGTCCGCCCCTCCGTTTGTGTCCGCGTTCCCCTTTGTCGAAACTCGACGCGGCGCACGGAGCCAGACACGCCAGTATCGCTCTCGCCCAACTTCGATGTAGCGCGCGCAGCCATCCTGCCTCGCCACTGTCTCAATCCCACCACCCGTGCAAGAACCAGTCGGTCGTCTGCTGGGCACTGCCGCGGAAGAGCCAGACCATCATCCCGTCCTCACGCACACAGCGGAAATATTCGCGCGAGTACGAGGCCGCCCAGTGACCACCCGATACGCGATCCGGTCCGGCCGCTTCGACGATGTCGTGCCACTCGTTGTTGTCGAGATAGCGCACGGGTACTTCGTGATCGCGCCGCGGTTCCGTGTCCACCGTGACGGTCTTGGGAGTGGGGAGGAGCTGCAGGGTGAGATTGAGGGCTGGCTCCTTCGAGCCATCGAGCCCTCGAGCCTTCGAGCCCGCAACCTCTCCAGCCTCTCTCCGCTTCCACGTCGTCCGTTCCTCGAGCAGCGGATGTTCCGAGCTCTCCGGCGTCACGACCACGTCGCCCTGGTCATCGGTGAGCTGGATGATCGCGTCTTCCACCGCGGGCGCGCTGGCGAAGCCGCGATCGAACAGGTCACCCTGCGCGCCGTCGTTGCCGGTGACGGATTCCACCCGCAGCGTGATGCCCATGACCGCGTCGGGGAGCGTGATCGTGTCGAGCGCCTCGCGCACGAGCCGGATCCAGCGCTTCTGCTCGGCGCTCGGACGCGACGAGCGGATCACATGCGTGCGCTGCGTGCGATTGCCGAGCGCGAAGACGAGCGCCATCTCGCGAGCCCGCTCGCCGCGCGCGACGAGCGCGGTGCACACGGTGCCGGCGAGCGAGTTGATGAGGAAGAGCATCCGCTCGGGATCCTTGAGCCCGTACTCCACCCACTCGAGCGACGCCTGCGGCAGCGCGCGCGGCGGAATCTTGAAGAGCCACCGCGCATCGTCGGCGCGGGCGCGCTGCCAGAGCCGCACGCCGTCGGCGCCGAGGCGGATTTCTATGGCTTCCGCGTCGAGCGCGGCGAGCGCGCCGCAGGTCTCGATGCCGAGTCCCTCGAGCAGCGGCGCGAGGCGCTCGTCGGGCGTGAGTACACTGAGCGGATACGGCGCGATGAACGAGCGGTCCTGGCCCGGCTTGACGATGACGACGGGCGTGGTGCTCCGCGTGGCCGCGACTTCGGCGCCGACCGGCGTCATCGCGACACCGGCGTGCGTATCGTCGAAGCCGTAGTCGCCGGCGACGCGGCGCATCTCCTCGGCGAGCTGGCCGCCGTGCAAGCCGCGCGCGTCGCCCCACACGAGCCCGCGTTCGCCCACCGCGACGCGCGGCGCCACGCCGAGCAGTCCGGCGACGAGATCAGCGGGGAAGTCCGCGCCGGTCGGCCAGCTCGGACTCCAGAGACAGACGTAGCTCATGATGCGTGACCGGAATGGGAAAGACCGTATGCGCGCTCCAGCCGACGGCCTTCACGTCCACGCGCACCGTCGCCTCCTGCGCCTCGGCGGGGTCGCCGAACGGCGTGCGGCGCCAGCGATAGCGCAGCAGGCGGGAGGTGAGTCGGAGGCTGGCCATCGACGCCGACGATCCGACCGACACGAGCGCCGCGCCGCCCTCGCGCGCGGCGCGCGTGAGGCGAACGGTCTCGGTGCCCTGCGGTTCAGTGCCTGCTAATACGAGAAGTGAAAATCCTCCCGAGCGCAGGAGCTCGTCGGCGGCGCGGAGCGCGTGCAGGCGGGACTTGGGGCGGATGAGATAGAGCCCGCCGTCGTCCCGCGTCCAGAAGGTGCCCGCGATGGTGTTGTCGCCGTCGATCCACGCCGCGCGCTCGCCGCCGGCGACCACCGCGTGGCAGGCGGCGCGGAGGATCGCCGTGGTCCCACCCTGGGGCGCCCACACCGAGAGCCGCTCGCGCGGCAGTCCGCCGTTGGGAAGCGCCCGGTCGAGTGCGCCGATGCCCGTCGCCACCTGCTCGGTGGTATGCGACCCGCCGGTGAGCGGCGTCGCGTCTGGGAAACGCTGCTCGATGAGAGCGCGAAGGGCAGCAATCGAGGTCGACATGGGGGCGAAGAAGCTATACCGAACATAAACCGAAAGCAAGAAGAATTCCACAATTTTCGCCTATTCTCGGCGAGAACGCAGAAATGTGATGTGTCGGAACTGGCGACCCGCTCAGGCGCCGCGTCTCTTTCCTCCACCCGCGGATCTGCCGGTCAGCAGCCGCCTCCAACCGATGATCCAATGAAAGCCCTGCGTTGGCTCCTGTTCGTGCCAAGTGTCGTCTCCGCCCAGACGGTCCAGCCCCACCTCGGCACCCGAGGCGTGCCGATCATCGAGCAGAATGGATTGCGCTTTCGAGATCTCGATCGAAACGGGACGCTCGATCCATACGAGGACTGGCGCCTCGGGCCGGAGATCCGCGCCCGCGATCTGGCGGCCCGGATGACGCTCGCGGAAAAAGCCGGCACGATGATGCATGGCACTGCGCGAACGGGCGGCGGAGGAGTACCTGGCGCGGGCGCGGCATACGACACGATGGCGAACCGCGCGCTCATCGACAGCGCCAAAATCACCTCGATGATCACGCGCCTCGGCGGCGAGCCCGAGGCGATCGCGACTCAGAACAACGCGCTGCAGGAAATCGCCGAACGCACACGCCTGGGCGTCCCGCTCACGATCAGCACCGATCCGCGCAATCATTTCGCCGACGTCGCCGGCCAGACGGTGGTCACGCCCAAGTTCTCACAGTGGCCGGAGCCACTCGGCCTCGCGTCGATCGGCGATACCGCGCTCGTTCGCCGGTTCGGAGACATGGCGCGACGCGAGTACCGCGCGGTGGGCATTCAGATGGCGCTCTCGCCGCAAGCCGATGTTGCCACGGAACCGCGGTGGGGGCGCATCTCCGGCACGTTCGGCGAGGACGCGGATCTGGCGCGCCGACTCGTCCGCGCGTACGTCGAAGGTTTTCAGCACGGTCCGCACGGCGTCGACAACACTGGCGTTGCCGCGGTGGTCAAGCACTGGGTCGGATACGGCGCGGCACGCTCGGGCTTCGACAGCCACTCGTACTACGGGCGTTACGCGGCGTTTGGCGAGGCGACCGGCGCTACGAACCTCGCGTACCACATCCGGCCGTTCCTGGGAGCGTTCGAGGCGAACGTCGCCGGCGTGATGCCCACGTATTCCATTCTTCAGGGCGCCACGTGGGACGGACGTCCGGTGGAGCAGATCGGCGCGGGATTCAGTCACCAACTGCTCACCGAGATTCTCCGCGGCCGATACGGATTCCGCGGCATCGTGGTCACCGACTGGTCGATCACCAACGACTGTAACGCGCGATGCCGTGAAGGCGCTCCCGCTGGCGAACGTCCCTCGTTCGATGACATCGGGATGCCCTGGGGCGTCGAAGGTCTGACCATGCGCGCGCGATTCGTGAAGGCCGTAGACGCAGGCGTCGATCAGTTCGGAGGCACCGAGCGCGCCGACGTGCTGATCGATGCCGTGCGCACCGGTGAGCTGAGCGAAGCGCGACTCGACTCATCGGTCGTGCGTGTCCTCACCGAGAAGTTCGCGCTCGGTCTGTTCGAGGATCCGTATGTCGACCCGCCGGCTGCGGCGCGAACCGTGGGCAACGCCGAGTTTCGCGCCGCGGGGCTCGAAGCACAGCGACGGAGTCTGGTGCTGTTGAAGAATGAGAGCGCACTGCTGCCGCTGCGGCGTCCCGCGCTGCGCGTGTACCTGCACGGAATCGCGCCGGCCGCCGCGACACGTCAGGGATGGACGATCGTGGCGGATCCGTCGCAGGCGAACGTCGCGATAATGCGGCTCGCCGCACCGTTCCAGCGACTGCATCCCGGATTCGTGTTCGGGCAATTCCTGCACGAGGGAAGCCTCGCCTTCAGCGACAGCGACGCCGATTTCTCGGCATTCATGCGCGTGAGCTCGCAGGTGCCGACCGTCGCCGTCGTCTACCTCGACCGCCCGGCGATCCTCACGCCGCTCGAGCAACACGCGCGCGCGCTCATCGCCGCGTTCGGCGTGAGCGACGACGCGTTGCTGGACGTGTTGTCCGGACGCGCCCATCCGGAAGGAAAGCTGCCGTTCGATCTTCCTGCATCCATGGATGCGGTGCTCGCGCAGCGTTCGGATCTGGCGCACGACATTCCGAGACCGCTCTATCGGTTCGGCTATGGCCTGCGCTACTGACGAACCGGCGCGGCACGCTCGTCAGCCGGCCACCGCGGCATCGAGCGATGAATCGAACCGGAACTCCAACTGATCCGCCCCCTCCCCCGCCAGCCGCGCCTCCACGATTTCCTGTTGGCCCTTCGGCTCGCGGTCGTACGACCCATACGCCACTCCGTACTTCTCGCACAACGCCCGCACGCGCCGCCTGAGCCCTTCGGCGTACGACGCGCTCACCTTGTGATCGAAGGCGTAGGTTGCCCAGTAGCGTTTGGCCAGATGCGGAAACTCTTTTTCGATGAATGGTAAGTACCGCGCCCGCGCCGACGACCGAAGCCGCAACGCACAGGCGTTCACATAGGAAGCGCCGCGCTCGGCGACCGCTCTGACGAGCGAATCGAGCGCTTCTCGTCCATCGGTGATCGCCGGCAGCACCGGCATCACGTTGATCCCAGTCTCGATTCCCGCCTCGCGCAGCCGTGCCAAGGCACGCAGCCGGGCTTCGGGCGTCGGCGCGCGCGGCTCGAGCTTGCGCGCCAATTCGCGATCGATCGAGATGAGCGACAGGTGCACCGAGAGCGAGGAGTGTCGGTTGATCCGTGCGAGCAGATCGATGTCGCGCGTGATCAGCGGACTCTTGGTGATGATGCACACGGTGAGACCCGCGTGCGCGGCCAGCACCTCGAGCACCGAACGCGTCACGCGAAAACGCCGCTCGGCCGGCTGGAACGGATCGGTCGCCGTGCCGATCACGATGCTCTCGCCCTTCAGCAGCGAAAGATGTCGTTCCGATCCGTCGCGCAGCGTCTTGCGCAGCACGTCGGCCGCGTTCTGCTTCACGAAGATCCGCCGTTCGAATGCGAGCCAGGACGGTAACGTGTCGCGCGCCGTTGCAAGTTCGGCGCGTTCGGGATGCTGGTTGGCGTTGCGATCGAGCACCCAGCGATGCGTGTACCGGGCGTAACAGTAGGCGCAACCGAACGCGCAGCCGACGTAGGGATTCACGGACCAGAATCCCATGCCCGTCGTCTCCGGGCCGTTGAGCACCGAGCGCGCGATGGTGCCGAAATACCGAATGTCCTTCTGCTCTCCAACTACGGGCAGCGGCATCCCCAGCACGTCGGTGCCGAACAGCGCGCTCTGCTCGAATTGTCGAGTCCGTGTTTTCGACATCCACAACCTTCGGTTGATGCAGGCGGACAACCTGACCATACCGAAGAAATCCCGAAGACGCAAGACGATTGCCGGCGCTTCGCCACTCGACTGACTCCAAACGTCCTAAGGCTTGCCGAGCTGAACGCCCAGCTCCACGCGACCGTTCGGTGCCGGCCGGGCGAAGAAGTTGGCGTAGTGTCGATCCCGCGAAATCCGGAATGTGTGTAGCGCCGCGACGCTTCCGAACAACAGCGTCACCTGGGTGATCGTCATCGCGTGGGTTCGCGCCATGAAATCGACGTCGCTCACGGAGCCGCGGCGGCCGATCGTGAGGTAGAACAACGTCGTACCGATGCCGCCGCCGAGCACGCCTCGCTCGAAGGCGCTCCCTCGTGCATGGGGAATGTCGAGGATCGCTTCATCGACGAGCGACTGGATCGTGAGTCCGGCCGCCGAAAAGAGGAATTGCTTGTGCGGCTCGAGCTGCGAGTTGATTCCGGAGTAGATCGTCGGTCGCAGCTTGTCGAAGCCGAACCAGGGGTGTCCTCCAACGGCCTCGGCCGTCATCACGTGAGCCATCTCGTGCAGCGCCAGGCTCGTCGCGACGCCGTAGCCAAAATGCCGCCAGTACGATCCACGTGACGCTAGTGAATCCGGTGTTTGGGCGCGCGCGGCGGCGCCACCAGCGGCATAAGCGAGTGCGCAGACTACCACACGACGAAACGACACGATGGCTCGGCTCCCCGAAGGCATGTAGAATCTCGACTGCGGTGCACGAACCCGAAACCCCGGACTCGCAATGCGGCAACCACTTTCCGATCTCGAGATCCAGCGGGCCCTTGGCGGTCTCGCCGGCTGGTCCCGGCGAGGCGACTCCATTACCAAGACGTTCGCCTTCGAACGGTTCCCCGACGGCATTGCCTTCGTCGATCGCGTAGCGACGATCGCCGAGGAGATGAATCATCACCCGGACATCGACATTCGCTACACCAAGGTGACGATGACGCTCTCGACACATGATGCGGGCGGTATTACGAAATCCGACCTCGCGCTCGCGGAACGAATCGAGGCGGCGGCGAACTAGGGACGTCTGCGGCAATGGGGTGAGACCCCATTGGATTGGCAAATGGAGTCTGACCTGCTCGCCATTGCTCAATCGGCGATGGCGAGCCCCGCGAATACGTCGTCGATCATCGGAGCCGGCTGAGGATCACCGGCCGCGAACGCGAGGTGCTCGACGTCGACGAGCGCGCTCGAGTAAAAAGCATGCGATGAGCCGCGCTGCGTGGCGTGCGCCTCGAACGCCTCCACCTTCCGGTGCTTCCACTCGCGAACATCGATCAACGCGGTCGTGGGGGCGCTCTCCAGCTTGAGCCGCGGATCGGGCATCGGGTAGGCCCATGCGTGGTAGTAGAGGCGCCGTGTCACGTGCGGCGGAAGGCCCTGTTCCGGATAGGATGTGGCTAGCTGCGAAAGGAAGAACGCCGCCGTGGTCGCGTACGACAACGTGCGATGGTCGCGATGGCCGGTCGGAGCGCCCTCCGGACCGAAGCCGAGCAGCACGTGCGGCCGGGTTCGTCGGATGAATGACACGACGTCGCCGACGAGCTGCGACATGTCCGCCTGGCTCAACTCGCCGTCGCGATATCGGCCGATCTCGATCGAGTGGATGCCGAGAATACGCGCCGCCGCTTCGAGCTCACGCCGTCGAATCGAGGCCAGCTCTTCGCGAGACGAAACGGGGACGCTGGCCGATTTGCCAGCGTCCCCGTGTGTCGCGCAATAGAGATCGACTTCGGCGCCTGCCGCCGCGTACTTGGCGATGATTCCGCCGACGCAGAACGTCTCGTCGTCGGGGTGAGCGAAGATGCAGCCGATGCGCCGCGCCAATTACCGTCGGCTTCGGTTGCCCAGCAGGCTCAGGATGAAGAGGAACATGTTGAGCAGATCCAGATAGATCTGAACCGCCGCGATCACGTAATCGTCCTGGCCGAACGTGCCGCTGCGCAGGAGGCGCCATGTGTCGAACACGAGGAGGCCGGCGAAGACCAGCACGCCAACCGCCGAGATCCACAAGCTCGCCGCGGCGCTCGCGACGAACGCGTTGATCAGCATCGCGACGAACAAGACGATCAATCCGATAATGAAGAAGCTGCCCCACGCGCTGAAGTCGCGCCGGCTCAGCGTCGCGTATAGCGACAGTCCGCCGAATGCCGCGAACGTAAGCAGTGCCGCCTGGCTCACGGTGCCGGGCGCGGCCTGCTCGGCGTACGCCAGGAAGGGCGCGATGAACACGCCCTCGACGAACGTGAACAACAGCGTGAGCAGCACGTTCTTGGGAAAGACCCGCGCGTTTCGCTGCGCCATGTACAACGGAACGAAGATGGCGATCATCGCGATGAACGGATGCATGGCCACGGCCTGCATGAGGCGCGGTTGCGTGAACGCGAACGCCGAGCCGAGCATCGTGACCAGCACGCTGACGAACACCAGGCCGTACGTGCGACGGACCAGCGTCGCGCGCTCAGCGCCGGATCGAATCTGGACCGCTGGTGCGTAGGAAAAGCCCATGGTGCTTGAGTACTCCGTTGGAGAACGTTGACCGAATAATACCCCTCGGGCGTCGGCCGGTGCCAGGCGCCGAGCTTGCTCGGGCGCGCCGTCGGCCAGGGAATCGCCTAGTGACTCGCCGGCGTGCCGCGACTCGTCAACGTGACGGTGCCGTTCACGGCGCGCAGCCTGACGAGACGGGTCGACTGGCCGATTTGCCCCTCCAAATGACGAGCGACGCGGCCGCCCGTCGCGGGCGGGATCGGGAGCTCGCTCGACACCGAGCCGTTCACGGTCGAGAGGTCGAACATCCCCTGCAAGCCGGGCGGCAGCTCGGCGCGAACGGTGCCATTCGTCGTCGACAGGATCACCGAATCGGTCGGGGCGAGCGAGTCGGCGGTGAGCCGTACGTTGCCGTTCGTGGTCGAGAGCGACAGCGGTCCGGAAACGTTCCAGGCCTGCACCGTGCCGTTGGTCGTGTGCGCCGAGACGCCCGCGGCAATGCCGTCGATCTGGACCGAGCCGACGGTGGTCCGCGCGTCAACCGCGACGTTCGGCGGCAGTTCGGCGACGATCCGGGCGGTCGCGTCATTGGCGCGATGAAACAGGCTGAAGATGCGCAGGAACCCGCCGCCTCGCCGGCCGCGATAGCCGTTCGCTCCGCACTTGCCGCTGCCACGCCACATCGCGCAGATGTAATAGTCGTTGCCGTCCTGGGTGACGGCGAACCGCAGGTCGGCAGCACCGCCGCGCCGCCACTGGCGCATTCCAGTCACGATCGCGTCGCTTCCCGCCGCGCGCCGCACCGTGATGTCGCCGAAGCCATCGCGCAGGTGCACCACGGCTCCGGGCGCGAGCTGGTTGGTCCAGCGAAACGCGGTGTCCTCGTGGGCGCGGTGTCCGCACGCCGCCGTAAAGAGTGCCGCCCCACCGAGAAACAGCCAGCGATGACCTCGCACGCGCACGCGTCTCCTTGGCCGGGCCGAATGGTATCCCACGCCCTGAAACGTACGCGCGGCCGGGGAGGAAAGTTTCCCCGGCCGCGCGTGGGTGAGGCTCGACTTGCCTAGCGTTTCCGCAGCTCGACGCTTCCGTTCACGGTCGAAAGCTTGATCCGCGGCCCGCCAGGTTTGCCGATGTGCGCTCGAAGGTGCTTGGGGTCGAGCCGGCCGCTCACGGTCATCTCGAAGTTCGTGTTGAGCGAGCCGTTCACGGTCGAGAGCTCCACGTCGCCGCCAAAGTCGCCGGTGAACTCCACGATGACGCTGCCGTTGACGGTGGTGAAGTCCATGTCGGCATCCGAGCTGACCATGCCCATGCGCGCCCGAACATTGCCGTTCACCGTGGACGCGTTCACCGGCCCGCCCGACGTCGCCACTTCCACTTCGCCGTTGACGCTCGACGCCTGGACCTCGGCCGAGGCGCCGTCGACACTCACGCCGCCGTTCACGCTGCCGACTTCGACCTTCACACCCTTGGGCACGAGCACGTGGAACTCGACGCTGACGTCGTTGTTGCGCAGGCCACGGTCGCCATGCCGGCGCTCGCGGTCGTTGCAGGAGTCGTGATCGCCCCAGACGGCGCAGATCGTCACGTCCTGATCGCCTGACCCACTCTTCTCGGTGATGAAGTGAACGTCAGCGGGATCGCCACGGCGCCAGTGTTTCGTCGCCGTGACCTCGACCTTGTCACCGGTCGCGGCACCAACGGTGATGTCGCCGTTCAGGTTCTGCACGCGAATCCAGCGGCCAGAGGGAATCGTCCCCGACCAACTGAAGTTGTCGCCGGATTGGCGTTGCTGTGCGGCGGCGGGCAGGGCCGCGGTCGCAATGAGGAGAAGTCCACTGAGCAGTCGCATCGTCGCGAATGGTTGAGGAGTTCGGGTTCGAGTTCTCACTTGGCCTGTCGGAGCTTGAGGTCACCGCTCACGGTACCGACATCGAGCCTGCGGCCGCCATTGCCGATGCGAGCCTCGAGGCGACGACGACTCATGCGCCCGTTGCCAAGCGTCACGGGGAAGTCGCTGTCGATGTCGCCGCTGACGGTCGACATCGACAGGTCGGCGTCGAAGCCGCGCGGAACGGAGAGCGTCACGTCGCCGCTCACCGTGTGGAAGTACAGATCGCCGCGTCCGGTGAACTCGTCCACGCCGACGTCGATGTCGCCGCTCACGGAATTCGCGTGAACCGACGTAGCATGGAGCCGGTCGAGATGGATGTCGCCGCTCACGCTGTGTGCATCCACGTCGCCGTGCGCGCCGTCGACCGACACGTCGCCGCTGACGGAGCTCGCCGAAACCCGCAGGTTGGTCGGCACGGAGACCTGGAGATCCATGCGGACGTCGTTCCAGTCGTGATGGCCGTAATGGCGGCCGCCCTCGTCGTCGCAGTGCGAGTCGTCGTCCACGTGCAGAACGCAGATGACGACGCCGTGCGACGTTTCGCGCGCCTCGGCCTTGATGTCGTCAAAGTACCGGCTGTTGCCGCGCTTCGTCCCGGTGACTTCCACGTTGCCGGTCGTCGATGGTTTGACGGTGATGTCGCCGTTGACGTTGCTGATCGAGACGTCGTTCCCGGCGGGCAAGGCCTTGGACCAGGTGAAATCGGCTCGTTGCGCGAGCGCCGGTGTGGCGATGGCGACCACGAGGGCCGTGGACAGCAATCGGCGGATCATAGGAGTTGGGTGAGAGGTCATGGGAATCTCCGGTGGGACCCGGGTCACGGACGCGTGCTCGCGCCGTGGCCGTTCGCGGAAATGGTGATGTCGCCGCTGAAGGACTCGGCCGTGATGCGCGCCCCGCCGTCTCCGATAACGAAGATGAAGCGCTTGGACGTGCCGGTACCAATGGGGTGCTCGCCGGGCCGCAGGGTGATCGGGAACTCGCTGTCGATGCCGCCGTTCCAGGTCGAGACGGTGACCTGGGCGCTCGCGTCGCGCTGGATGTGCAGCCGCACGTCGCCCGAATTCGAGCTGAGCTCGTACCGACCCGCGGGATCGATCAGGCCATCGAATGTCACGTCGCCGCTCGTCGTCTTGGCGCGCACGTCCTTGGACGTGACGCCGCGCAAGCCGATGTCGCCGCTCACGGTGGACGCCCCGATATTGCCGCGAATGTTCGAGAGCTTGACGTCACCCGACGTTGTCTCGATGTCGGCGTCGCCGACCACGTTGCCAACGGTGATGTCGCCCGACAGGCTGCCGATGTCGAGCCTCCCGACGACGTCGTCGATCTCGATGTCGCCGTTGGTCGCATGCACCTCCACCGCGCCGTGCGTCCCCATGATCTTGACGTCGCCGGAGCGGGACGTCGCGATCACGTGCACGCCTTGCGGCACGGTGAGCTCGACGCCGTCGCCGTGACTCCTGGTTTCAACCATCACGCGCGTACTCGACACGTCGAGGCGAACATCTTCATCGTCGCGGCCGCGCACGTGGAGCTGATTGCCGGAGCCGCCGTTGATCACGATTTCGCCGTTGGGCACGTTGACCGTCACCGTGCCGTTCTTGTCGAAGGCAAACGTCGTATCCAATCGAGCGCGGCCTTCGCGCGAGCCCAACCGGACTCGCTGCGCCTCCGCGGCGCTTGCCGCGATGGCAATCAGGAGTGCGGCGGTCGCGACCCGCGCCGTCGTACGCGCGCCAGGTGCTCTGAGAAAGTTCATTGGAGTGTCATCACGTCCGCGACGGCAGCATCGTCGCCGTCCGCAGCAGTTGGATTTTCGTATCGAGTGCGTCGTTCAGCGATTGCATCAGGAAGCGGCTCGCCGGATCCTTGCGGAGCGCCAGCCGGCACTGCGCGATCGCGTCGTCGATGATCGCGAGGTTCTTCTGCAGCACGGCGACCGTCGTCGTATCGAGCTCGGACCGCTTCTTGTCGTAGACCACGAGCAGGCTTGCGATCTCCGCTCCGTACGTCTGCTCGGCGGTCAGCTTGGATCGTGCCGTGTTCAACACGTATTGCGTCGTCGGCTGCGACTGGGTTGTCGCCGGCAGCGGCACGTTCGGCGAAGTCGTGTTCGGCTTTGCCGCGACGTGTGTTCCGGAGTCGAACGTCGGCTGCGGGCGAGTAGTATCCGGCCGTTGCGCCGTGACGATGCCCGGCCGCGCCGTCTCGAGCGACTGCTTGGTCAACCGGTGTGTGACCGTCGCGGTGACCGCGACGAGTCCGGCCGCGGCAAGCCCGAGCCACGCGCCACGCGGAACGCGACGGCGGTTTGGAGCAGCGGCGCTTGTGGCGTTCCGCGAGGCGAGATTGACGACCGGCGTCTCGATGCGCGCCGCGACACCAGGCCAGAGGTCCCGACTCGGAACGAGCTCCGGCAAGTTCGCCGCGTCGATTCGCAGCCGACGCAAGTCCGCGAGTAGCGGTCCACACTCGGCGCATCCGAGTGCGTGCGTCTCCATGGCGGCACGCGTCGCCTCGGCGACGTCGCGCTCCAGGAAGTCCGCCAGCACGTCGGCGAATTGTTCGCAGGTGAGTGTCGGATTGCTCATCGGTTCAGTGCCTCCCGCAACAGGAGCCTGGCGCGGTGCAGCTGCGCCTTCGTTGCTCCTGACGTCACGCCGAGCATTTCGGCGATCTCCTCATGTTTGTAGCCTTCCACGTCGTGCAGAACGAACACGCGGCGGGCGCCGGGCGGAAGCTTGGCGATCGCTTCCTCGAGGTCCAGGAGATCGCCCGGAGCCAGCGGCATTCCGACAACACCCGGGAGTGCGTCCATTCCGCCTGCATCATCGTCGTTCTCCTCAAAGCGTGATCGGTCCCGCCCTTCACTCTTTCGCGCGTTGAGCACGACGTTGACCGTCAGTCGGTGCAACCAGGTCGAGAACGAGCTCTCGCCGCGAAAGAGGTGCAGCTTTTCCCACGCACGGACGAATACGTCCTGAGTCAGCTCCTCGGCACGCGTGCGATCGCCGATCATTCGCGTGCACAGGGCGTAGACTCGATTGACGTGCAGCCGATAGACCCGCTCGAACGCACCCCGGTCTCCAGCCGCCGCGCGTGCGACGTCCGAATCGCCGTTCCCTATCTGCGTCGAGGATGCTTCGATGATGGCCACTGCCGCCATGTCGTGGAGTCTCCATCCATGCGCTGAGTTGGATGG
>DATJIZ010000169.1:0-9961 GCA_035492735.1 Gemmatimonadaceae bacterium
TTGCCGCTCGTCGTCGTGGCGATGTCACGCACGGCGTCGGCCGAGACGAGGTCGGTCCCGGTGCGCGGGTGCCGGATTCGGGCGAGCTCGTCGGCGATGCGACCCTGCAGTGTCGGTGGCATGTCGGCCGTCAGGTCAGGAGTCGGCCGAAGGCCGGTTGGCAAGGAACTGCTGCGCGGCGGCGATCACCCGCTCTCGTACTTCTTCCAGAGAGCCGGGGATGAGCGCGCCCGATGCCTTGGCGTGGCCGCCGCCGCCGAACTGCCGCGCGAACGCATTCACGTCCACCTCACCGGTGCTGCGAAACGACACTTTCACCTTGCCGTAGCCGAGGTCGCGGAAGAAGAGCGCCATCTTGGTGCCGGCGATCGATCTCGCGTGCTCCACGATCCCGTCGAGGTCTTCCTGGCGTACGCCGTATCGCTCCAGCGCACCGTTGCTCATCGATAGCCATGCGAGGCCGCGCTCCTCGTCCACACCCAGCGTCGAGAGCACGTCGGCGAGCAGTCGGACGCGGCCGGCGGGCGCCGAGGCGTAGATGCGCACGTACATGTCTTCGGGTTCCACGCCGGAGGCGAGGAGCTCCGCCGCGATCGCGTGGCAGCGCGGCGACGTGTTGCTGAAGCGAAAGCTTCCCGTGTCGGTGAGAATGGCCGCGTACAATGCCTGCGCGATCGCCGGCGTGAGCTCGAGCCCGAGCACGTTCGCCAAGTCGAACACCAGCTCGCCCGTCGCGCAGGCCGACACGTCGGTGAACACGACGTCGCCCGCCGGATCCTCCGACGCGATGTGGTGGTCGATGACGAGCTTTGGAATGCGGAGCCGGCGAACCGTGTCGGCCAGAACACCTAGCCGACGCACGTCGCTGATGTCGAGCACGATCAGCAGATCGATGCCCTGCAGGGCCGCCGGGCCTCGGCCACTTTCCTCCTTGACGTCGTCGCCGAGCAGGAATGCGAAGAGGTCGGGCCAGGGCGTCGGGTTGACGATGTGGACGTCGAGTCCCCGCTGGGCGAGGAGGCGCGCGAGCGCGGCTTCGGACCCGCACCCGTCACCGTCGGCGTTCATGTGCGTCGACAGGGCGACGCGCCGCCCGGGGACGAACTCGGCGGCGAGCCGCTCGATGGCGGCGCGCCGGCGGTCGGATACGCCGAGATGGTCTTGGGAGGACGTGAGAACTGGCGGCTGATTCGACGTCACGATACGCGGAGAGGCATGCAACGGGCTGCGGCACGAAAAACGGCGCCCGGAATCTCCGGACGCCGTTTCAAAGTTAATGGCAATCGCGCCTAGTCGCCCGTCGCCGGCTCCGGTGGGAGTTGCGCGACACGCGAGTGCCGGATGCTATACGTGAAGTAGATGACCAGGCCGATCGCCATCCACACGATCAGCCGCAGCCAGGTATCCGGCGGCAGCGTGTACATCATGTAGCCGCAGATGAGAATTCCGAGGATCGGTACGGCTGGCACCATCGGCGTGCGGAACGGTCGAGGGATGTTCGGACGGGTGTAGCGCAGGATCATTACGCCAAAGCAGACGATCACGAACGCGAGCAGCGTGCCGATCGACACGAGCTCGCCCAGCAGCGCGATCGGGAACAATCCCGCGACGATGGCGGCGACGACGCCGGTCACGATGGTCGTCACGTACGGCGTCTGGAACTTGCGGTGCACCTTGCCGAACGTGGCCGGGAGAAGACCGTCGCGACTCATCGAGAAGAAGATGCGCGGCTGGCCCATGAGCATCACGAGCACGACGGACGCCAGGCCGAGGATCGCGCCGATGTTGATGAAGTAGGTCAACCAGTGGAGCGCCGGACCCGCCTTGTCGATCGCCACGAACACCGGGTGCGGCACATTGAGCTCGGTGTAGTGCGCGAGCCCGGTCATGACGAGTGCCATCAGGATGTACAGCACGGTACAGATGGCGAGCGACGAGAGGATGCCGATCGGCATGTCCTTTTGCGGATTGCGCGCCTCCTGAGCCGCGGTCGATACCGCATCGAAGCCGATGTATGCGAAGAACACGACCGCCGCGCCGCGCGCGATACCGCTCCAGCCGTAATGCCCGAACTCGCCGGTGTTGGTCGGAATGAACGGGTGCCAGTTCGCGGTGTTCACGTACACGAAGCCGAATCCGATCACGGCGATCACGATGGCGACCTTGATGAACACGATCACGTTGTTGAAGCTCGCCGATTCCTTGATGCCGATCACCAGCAGCGTCGACATGAGCGCCACGAGCACGATGGCCGGCAGATTGATCATGCCGGGCGTGAGCACCGAGCCGGCCGCGCAGGCGCCGTTCGTCGCGGCGACAGCCGAACCGTCGGGGCTGACGCACATCAGGTTGCGCACCAGCGTATGCGTGCCGACGACGTTCAGCGGTGCTTGCGTCCATTGCGTCGGCAGCTTGAGGCCGAGCTCCCCGACGAATGCGACGAAGTAGCCCGACCAGCCGACGGCGACGGTGGCGGCGCCGAACAGGTACTCCAGGATCAGGTCCCAGCCGATGATCCAGGCAATCAGCTCACCGAGGGTCGCGTAGCCGTAGGTGTACGCGCTGCCGGCGATCGGGATCATCGCCGAAAACTCGGCGTAGCACAGCCCGGCGAACAAGCAGCCGAGTCCGGCGAGGATGAACGACAGCACGATCGCGGGGCCGGCGTACTGCGCGGCGGCCGTGCCGGTGAGCACGAAGATTCCTGCCCCGATGATCGCGCCGATGCCAAGCATCGTCAGGTTGAGCGCGCCGAGCGCGCGTCTGAGCGTGACCTCCTGCCCCTCGGCTGCCGCTTCCGCTTGCAGCCTCGCGATGCTCTTCTTTGACCACAAACCCATAGCTGGAGTCTCCCGGGTCGGACGTAAAAGAGGCGGCACGCGCGCGCGCCGCCGGCCGGCGGAAACCATCGTACAGCCAAACGTCGCCGAGGTGGTGGTGGGATGCGACGCTCATCGCAACTGTATACAGTTGCCGCAGCAGAACTTGGACCGGGCCGGACAGCTTGTCAAGCAAACGCGCTCGATCCTGACAAGGCTCGGACGTGCACAGACCTGTCTGGGAGACGGCGAGGTCTCGACGACTCGAGTCTCTACCTCACACCGAGTAGTTCGGCGCCTCGCGCGTGATCGTCACGTCGTGCGGATGCGATTCGCGGAGCCCCGCCGACGTGACCCGAACGAACTCGGTCTCGGTCCGCAGCGCGTCGATGGTCGCGCAGCCAACGTAGCCCATGCCGCTCCGCAACCCGCCGACCATCTGGAAGAGCACGTCGCCAACGGGACCGCGATACGGCACCCGGCCCTCGATGCCCTCGGGCACCAGCTTCTTGGGTGAGAGCTCGCCCTCCTGGAAGTAGCGGTCGGCGCTGCCGTCCTGCATCGCCGAGAGACTACCCATGCCTCGAACCATCTTGAACCGGCGCCCCTCGAGCAGGAACGTCTCGCCGGGACTCTCTTCGGTGCCGGCGAGCATCGAGCCCATCATCACGCACGCCGCACCCGCGGCGAGCGCCTTGACCGCGTCGCCGGAGTACTTGATGCCGCCGTCCGCGATCACGGGAATGTCGCCCGCGCCGTCGACGGCATCGAACACGGCGGTGAGCTGCGGCACGCCGACGCCGGTCACGACACGGGTCGTGCAAATGGATCCTGGGCCGACTCCGACCTTCACCGCATCGACGCCGCGCTCCACGAGCGCCTCGGCAGCCTCGCGCGTGGCGATGTTGCCGGCGATGAGCTGCACTTCGGGGAACGCGTCCCGGACGTTCTCGGTCGCGCGCAAAACCGCTTCACTGTGCCCGTGCGCCGTGTCGATGATGATCGCGTCGACTCCCGCTTCGATCAGCGCCTTGCCGCGCGCCAGGTAATCACCGGCCGCACCTATCGCGGCGGCCACACGCAGGCGGCCGAAGCGATCCTTGTTCGCGTCGGGGTACTGCCGCCGCTTGTGGATGTCCTTGATGGTGATCAGCCCCTTGAGCACGCCCGCGTCGTCGACCACGGGCAGCTTTTCGATGCGGTTCCGGCCGAGGATCTGCTCGGCCTCGTCGAGCGTGGTGCCTTCGCGCGCGGTCACGAGGCCATCGCTGGTCATCGCTTCCCGCAGCGGCCGATTGAGGTTGCGCTCGAACTGGAGGTCCCGGTTGGTGATGATGCCCACGAGACGCTCATCATCGTCGACGATCGGCACGCCGGAGATTCGGAACCGCTGCATGAGCGAGGTGGCCTCACGCACCGTGTCGTCCGGCCGAAGTGTGATCGGCTTGAGGATCATCCCGCTCTCTGAGCGCTTCACCCGATCGACTTCGGCGGCCTGACGATCGATGGACATGTTTTTGTGGAGCACGCCGATGCCGCCCGCTCGCGCCATGGCGATCGCCATGTCCGATTCGGTGACGGTGTCCATCGCCGCCGAGACGAGTGGAATCTTGAGCTCGATGCCGCGCGAGAATCGCGACACGACGGACACGTCCTTTGGATGCGCCAGGGAGTGCCGGGGGACGAGCAGGACGTCGTCGAAGGTCAGCGCGTACTCTTCGCGCACCCGAGCGCGCGCGCCGACGTCTGGCTGCTGTATACGCGAAGGCCCGCTCTCCGATTGTTCCGGAGTCGCGGGCCGTCCTGTCAGTCGAGTTCTGGTTGCCATGGTGAAAGGTAGGCGGCGTGGAAATCCAAGTCCAGCGGCGGGAATGCCTCCCGACCCCGCGTTGGCCCGGTCACAAACCCGCCGCGCCGGATGGTGATGCTGCTGGACCGCCCCGCGCTACGCTCGACCGATTACGCGGAGCCGCCGTCGAATTCGTTTCGGCAGAAAGAATGCGGCCGCGGTGAGCGCCCCGCGCAGGTTCAGATCGGCGAGATCGCGCGGGTTGCCAGTCCAGTGATCGAGCAGCACGATCCGCCCCGCGTTGGCCACGAGTCGTTGCAGCGCCAGCACGAGCACGTACACGTCGTCGATCTCGCCGAAGAACGGGATGAAATCCGGAATGAGATCCACCGGCGTCACGATGTACGCAATCGCCCCCACCACGAGCAGTTTGTCCACGAGCGCCACGCGGCGATCCGTGAGGAGCCCGCCGAGCAGCCGCAGGTACTGCGGGAGTTGACGGATGTAGTACATCACGGTGCGCTTTGCGCCGCGGCGCGGCGTGCCTCCCGGCGGACTCTCTTCGTCGAGCGGATGGGGCGGCCGTGCAGCGTGTCGACGTCTGGCCATCAGAGCTTCTCCCCCGATCCGCCGGGATCCTTGAGCTCGTGCGCGGGCGAGGACGCCGAGCTGGGTGTGGAGGGCGGCGGCTCGGGCGTCGTCGACCCGGTCGCCGATCGGGTCGTGTTGACGAGCTCGGTCGCCATGTTCTTGCCGGTTTCCACCGCGCTGTTGAGCACGTTGGCCGCGCGATTCATGAACCCGACGGTCTCGGCGATGGCGCTCGCCGAGACTTTGCCGGCTCGGAGCTTGTCTTCGATCGCTTCGGTGAATCGCGTGAAGGCGTTGGCCGTGGGCGACTGCCGCTCGGCGTAGCGCGACTCGAGGAACTCCACGTAGTCGAGCACCTGGTACCCGCGCTCGTCCGACAGAGTCTCCAACTTCCTGAGAATGCGGTCGCGCAGGTGCTCGTTCATCGTGCTCTCCGCTTCGTTCAGCCCTTCCAACGCGATCGCGTGCCGCGAGTGTCGATGTGGACGTACGGTGTACGGTACTGGCCGCTGGTGTACAGGCCAAGCCCACCCACGAGGTCCGGGTGTTCGGCTTCCACCTGATCTACCGCCGTGGCGACCAGCGCTTCGTCGCGCAGAGTTACGCGTCCATCACCGTCGGCATCGATCGCGACGTCGGCCGCATCGCCGTACTGATGCCGGCTGTCGCTGGCCGCCCGCCACACGCCCTGGTTGTGCGCCGGGGTCCGGTAACCGCTGTGCACGTCAAGTGCCACATCCGAATCCGAGTACGACGCCCGCGCTACTCTCGCCTTCGCGCCGATCTGGGCGAGCACGAGCTCGAGCTTGTCGAGGAGTCGCGGGTTCAGGGCCACGTATTTCGGCCACACGTCCTCCTGCTGGTCGTGCGTCAGGAAGTCACCCAGGCGCAAATGCTTGCTGACGCGCAGATCGACATCCCCCGCTCCCACTTCGACGAATCCGGGCGGGTGATCGTGATGACCGAGGCGCTCGGCGAGGTAGGTGCCGATGCGGTATCCGTTCAGGGTCGACCCGATCTTCTGCGTGAAAGGCACCATCACGGCGACCATCGGCTCGGCGATCACGTGGCGCTCGAGGCCGCGCACGATCGCCAGCCGATAGAAGCCCGGGTGCGATGGTGCGACGAAGGCCGGCCCGCTCAGGGGCCGCGGAGGCTCCGCGACGACGGTATCCCTGGCCGAAACCCACTCGTAGGTCAGCGCCGACAGGTCGCCGCCGACACCGAGCGGGAACTCGACCTGGCCGCCCGGCAGGGCGAAGCGCAGCCGCACTTCGCGGCTCGCACCGAACGCGTTCGGCGTCGCGTTGGCCGAGAGGTGTGCATCACCGCGAGCGAGCGCGGCGAACGGCTCCGTCGGTGCCGGACTCACGGCCCGGGTGAATTGGGCGAGGCCCAATGCCGCCACGCCCACGACCAGCAGCGTGCTCCACATGCCTCGTTCGCTCGGCGAGCCGTAGCTGGGCGACTGGCTGGTTGTGCGGCGCGGACTCGAATCCTGCATGCGACGGGTGACGGCTGGGAAGGGTGCGCGGGCGAGCCACGCCGGGCCTCCATGATAAGGCGCGTCCGCCAATTCGGAAACCCTGCAAAGGTCAGGATTCCCATCGAGGCGACGAAGGCCGGTCGTCGCGTCGAGCGCCACCCGCGGCGACCGGGCCATGTAGATTTCTCGCCGCTTGCCTCGAAACCCCTGAACTGCCACTTCAATCGCCTACGTGCCAAACAGTCCCGTAGTTCTGGTTGTCCTCGACGGGTGGGGCTATCGCGCCGAGCGCGAAGGCAACGCCATCGCGCTGGCAAACACTCCGACGTGGGATGCGCTGATCAACCGGTATCCGCACACGCTGCTCGAGGCTTCGGGCCGCGCTGTCGGCCTGCCGGAGGGCCAGATGGGCAACAGCGAGGTCGGCCATCTGAACCTCGGCGCCGGCCGGGTGGTCGTCCAGGATCTGGTCCGCATCGGCGAATCGATCGCCGATGGCTCGTTCGCTCGGAACAGGGTCTTTGTGGAGGCATGTAACCGGGTCAAGTCGAGCGGTGGGACCGTTCACCTCATGGGCTTGATCGGTAAGGGCGGCGTGCACGCGATCGACGCGCACTTGTTCGCGCTGATCGACCTCTGCGCCCAGCAGCAAGTGCCTCGTATCGCGGTCCACGCGCTGCTCGACGGCCGCGACACCATGCCTCGGTCGGGGCTCAACTACATGCGCGAGCTGCTGGACAGGGCGCGGGGACGCGCCGAAGTCGCGAGTCTGGGCGGCCGCTATTTCGGCATGGATCGGGACAAGCGCTGGGATCGCACCGAAAAGTGGTATCGCGTCGCCGTGAAAGGTGTCGGCCCCACCGGCACAGATCCGCTCGAGGTGATTCGAGGGGCGTACGAGCGAAACGAGACGGACGAGTTCATCACGCCGACGGTGATCGTGCGCGACGGCCAGCCGGTAGCGCCGATGCGCGATGGCGATTCGCTGATCTGCTTCAATTACCGGGCTGACCGAATGCGACAGATCGTCCGCGCACTGACGCAGCCGGATTTCGACGGATTCGACGTGAGCGATCGGCCATCGCTCTACGTTGGCACCATGACATCGTACGACCGCACCTTCGACCTGCCCGTGGCCTATCCGCCGCAGTCGATGGTGAACATCGTCGCCGAAGTGGTGTCCAATGCCGGCATGCGCATGTTCCGGACGGCGGAGACGGAGAAATACGCCCACGTGACGTACTTCTTCAATGGCGGCGTCGAGACACCGTTTCCCGGTGAAGACCGCCTGCTCGTGCCGAGCCAGAAGGTGGCCACCTACGACCTGGCACCGGAGATGAGCGCACCCGGTGTCACGGACGTACTGTGCGGCGCCATCGAGGAGCGGGAGCACGAGTTCATTCTCTGCAATTACGCGAACGGCGACATGGTGGGCCACACGGGCTCCATGCCGGCCACCCTCCAGGCGGTGGAGACGGTGGACGCCTGTCTCGCGCGAGTCATGAAATCGGCCGAGAAGGCGGGCGCCCGGCTGCTCGTCACGGCCGATCATGGTAATTGCGAGATGATGATCGATCCGGAGACCGGCGGACCCCACACGGCGCACACGACCAGTCCCGTACCGTTCGTCGTCATCGATCCGGCTGGCGACAAACCGCTGCGAGCCGGCGGCGCGCTGTGCGACGTCGGCCCCACCTTGCTGACGCTTCTGGGGCTCGAAAGGCCGAACGAGATGACGGGAGTAGACTTGCGACAGATGCGAAAGACAGGAGAGCGCGCGTGAAGACCTTGATCGCGCTGGTCGGCATCGCTGCAGCCGCGGCGTCACCGCTCATGGGACAGGTGGGTTATCCGCCCGCTCGGAGCCCGTACGTGGATCTGGAGTTCACGCAGGAGCTCACGGTGATCGGCGGCTGGTACCACGGACATCGCGACGCCGCGAACGTGGGCCCGCAGAGCGGTGCGATCACCGGCCTGCACTACGAGTGGCGCGCCGGCGGACCAGCCCATCTGGTGGCCGAGATCGCGCGCATCAACTCGGAGCGCCGGCTGATCGACCCGTTCAAGACGGGCGCAGCGCGGGAGCTCGGCACGGCAAACCGACCGCTCTATTCCGCCGACTTCGGTCTCGGCCTGAGCCTGACCGGCGGCAAGAGTTGGCACCACATCGTGCCCGAGGTGGCCGGGGGGCTCGGGCTGGTCTCGGACTTTCGTGCGAAGGCGGATACGGGGGGCTTCAAACTCGGCACCCGCTTTGCACTCACTTGGGGTGGCGGGATCCGAATCGTGCCAGGCGGTCGCTGGCAGATACGCGGCGACATCAAGAACCGGATGTACACGCTCGGCTACCCGCAGACGTTCTACGAGACGCCAAGCGGAGGCACCGCCGTCGTACCGCAAACGCAATCGAAGTCGTTCTGGCTCAACAATCCGGCATTCACACTCGGCCTGTCGTACTTGTTCTAACTGGCGCGGCTGCGCCGGCTGCGCCGAGCACTCGAGCCTCTCGCGAGGGCACAACCATGGCGCGTGATTTCGAAGATGTACACGACCTCGATGATCTGAACGACGGCGAGCTCCGAGCGCTCGTGCGCGAGCATCTTGCCGCGCACAACGCGCTCGACATCGACGACTTCACCGTGCAGGTGGAGAGCGGCGTCGTCATTCTGGGTGGGCGCGTGGGGACGGATGGCGAGCGGCTGATCGCCGAGCACGTGGTGACCGACCTGGTCGGCGCCCAGCGCTGCCGCAACGAAGTGTTCGTCGACCCGACGCGGCGCGCCCTGAGTCCCGAGGCGGTCGACGAGCATCTCGCGGACGAAGATCGGCGCGAAGGACTCCAACTCGGCGATCGCGCCGTCCCGTTCAGCCCGGAAACGGAGACGACGGAGGAAAACGTCGACGCCGAACTATTCGGAACGACGGATGTCGGTCACGCGATCCAGGACGGTACGCCGTGGATTCCGCCGGAAAGTCCGACGCAGGAAGGCTTCACCGGGCGCGACGAATTCGGCGAGGACCACTGAGGCCGCGGGCGCTCTAGCCGCTGCAGAGGGATCAGTCCGGGCTTAGTGGCCGTTAGCGCAGGATCATATTCCTCGGTCGCGTTTCATCGAGGACTGGAGGCGTGGCAGTCGGCATGGCAGGTTTTGTGTCGTACCCCAGCCCGAAACCTCGCCGATGCCCACCTACCTCACGCGCCGCTTGACGTTCGCGGCGGCGCATCGCTATCGCCGGCCCGACTGGTCGGATGCTCGCAACGCCGAAGTGTTCGGC
>DATJIZ010000170.1:0-8141 GCA_035492735.1 Gemmatimonadaceae bacterium
GATGACGCCCGCGGTCCAGTCGCCGCCGATCCCGCGGATGCTGCCGAGATGGTACGTGAGGCTCGCCTCGCGGATCTTGGTGAAGCTCGCCTTTTCCACGCTGTAATTGTTCGGCCCGAGCAGGTCGTAGAAGCCGCCCACGCCGGCCGATTCAGGCGCGCCGACGCGCCAGCCATAGCCAAGCGGCTTGGCCGTCTCGACCGATTTGCTCTGCTGATCGAAGTTCGACGAGCTGAAGTCGAGAAGTCCCCACTGCTCGCCCTGATTGTTCACGTAGTTGCCGAACGTGCCGTCGATGAGCAGGTAGCCCGTGAGCCGCTTGTACTGGACTGTGTTGTTCCAGGTCAGCCGGAACGCGGGAAGCGTGTTGCCAACGATGTGCAACGCACCGACGCCTTCACCGGGGCACGCCAGCGGCGCGACGGCGGAGCAGGCCGTTCCCTTGAGCGGACGGTCGACGATCGGCATGCCAAAGTAGAGCGGCACGTTCCAGGGCGACTGTGCGGACGGCAGCTTCGTCTCCCAGAGGTTCTTGGTGATGCCGTCGCGCCAGGTGTTGCCGGCGCCGACCCACACGACGTAGCCCTTGTCATTGACCTGGAATGCCTTGCCGTCGCCGCAGTCGCCTTGCACCGCCGTGGGCAGTGAGCCGCAGCCCTTGTAGAACATGCGGCCCCAGATGTTGCCGAACTGGTTGCGCTGGTAGCCGTCCTGCTTCGTCTTGTCGGCCGTGATGAGGAAGAAGTTCCCCGTGCCCTGGCCCGTGCCGCCGCTCTCATAGAAGTCGGGGACGAACAGCTGGGTCACGAACGTCTTGGTCCGGTCCCACGTGCCGCGCATCGACCACGTAAGGTCGCGGCGGCTGAGCACTGGAAGGTTGAGCGCGGCCTCCCACGTCGTGCCGGCGAGCGTGCCCGCGTTCTGCCACTGCGTCGAGAAACCGAGCGCCGCGGGGGTGTTCACGGGTAGGATCTGGTTTTCCGTCTTGCTGTTGACGTGCGTCAGCTCGACGCCAAGCCGATCGAACAACGTGAAGTCCGTGCCCAGCTCGACTTCGCGGGTCGTCTCCGGCTTGAGCTTGGTGTTGCCGGCCTGGCCGAGCGAGCAGCCCGAAACCGTGCAGTTGTACGTCTCATACTGGGCCTCGAATCGCGGCGAGTTGCCCGCCGTACCGTCGGATGCGCGGACCCGGAAATCACTGAGGTGCGGCACCTTGAACCAGGGCTCTTCGGATATGCGCCAGACGCCGGAGAGACGGCCGAACGGCGCCCAGCGATTGCCTGCGCCGAACAGCGAACTGCCGTCGTAGCGGCCCGTCGCGTCGAGGATGTATCGGTTCTTGTACTCGACGTTCCCGCCGACGAACCCACCCATTCGCTTGATCGTCTGAGCGGTCGAGGTCGCGCGAATATTGGTGCTGGTATTCGAGAGGGTGAAGACGTCCTTCACCACGAACTGCTCGCCCGAGCCGTTGTCGGTCAGCAGCTGGTCGGACTCGTAGTTGCCGCGCACGCTCAGCTTGCCGAGCAGGTCGTTGGTGAACTGCCGGCGTAGCGTACCGCCGAGGGCCGCGTTGACCGCCTCTTCACGACGGTCACCGAGCGAGGCCGCACCGAGATTGTTCGTCTGTCCGGTGATGCTGACGGTGGTCGTGCGATACCCCTTCGCGTGGAAGTCGCGATCGGTGCGCGTCCGGTTGTCGTAGCCGAGCGTGCCGTCCATCGTGAACCAGTCGGCCGGGAAATAGCTGGCCGTGAGGCCACCGATGAACCGGTCCGAGACCCGGTAGTTGATCTCGTTCTCCTGGTTGTAGAAGAACCCGCCCTGGCCGTTGCCGGTCGGACGCGCGTCGTTCGAGCCGTACCCGACGAGGATCGGCCGGCCCAGCGTGTCGCGCGCGAGGTAATTCGTGCCCGGCGTGGCGCCGCGAAGCAGGCCGCCGAAGTTCGCGCCGTGCAGGTCCGTTGTCCCGCGGTCGTAGAGCGTGCTGATCGACACCGTCGCATGGCTGCCGGCATCGTAGTCGAGGTTCACACGCGCCCGCCGCTGCTGTTGGCCATCGAGACCTCTGATGGCGCCCTGGTCGTCCGAGTACTCACCGCTTGCGTAGTATCGGACACCGCCTGCACGGCCGGTTGCATCGAGTGAGTGCAGCGCAACGATGCCCGGCGCCGACATCTCTGCCATCGTGTTGTAGTACTGCCCGGGCCACGGCGACGCCTGAAAGACGTTGAGCAGATTGGTAACCGGGGGCGAGCCGGCGTTCTGGAGAACGAAGCCGCGCCGCACGGTATCCGCGTTCACGCTGTTGATGCGCATGACCTCGGACATCCAGTTGATCGTGCGCGAGCATGGCGAGACCGGACCGGAGCCGTTGATGCAGAAGCGAGTTCCCGTCTCGTCGAGCTGGAACTCGTTGTTGATCGGCATGCCGTAGTCGAAGCTGTTCAGATCGGAAAAGCCGTACTCGGTCCGGGCGTTGAACTTGACGCCGTCGCGGGTACCGCCACGCTTCGTCTTGATCACGATGACGCCGTTGGCCGCCGTGGCGCCGTAGATCGATGCGCCGGCCGCGCCCTTCACGACTTCGACCGATTCGATGTCGAGGCCACCGAGCTCGTCGAAGCTGCCGACGTTCATCACGACGCCGTCGACGACGAACAGTGGCTGCTGGCTGCGGCCCTGCGCGTTGATCGACGTCGGGCCGCGGAGCATGACTTCCGGCGTGCTGCCTGGTGCGCCGCCGACCTGGCCGATGCGCACGCCGGCAACCTTACCCTGCAGCGCCTGCACGGGATCGAGCGCCGGCACGGGCAGATCTTCGGCCGTTATGCGCCCGACGGCGAACGGCACCTTGGAGCGTTCGGTCCCTTCACCGACGACGCCGGTGACGATGACCTCGTTCAGCCGGTTGACATCCTGCTTGAGGGCGAAGTTCTGGGTCTGAGTGCCTGCCGTGATCCGGATCGGCAACACGCCTGGCTGATAGCCAATCGCACGCACTCTCAGGTTGACGGCCTGACCTTGGACGCGTGCGGCAGGAATCGTGATCGTGTACACGCCTTGCGCGTTGGTCGCGACCGACACCGAAATGTCATTGATGTACACGTTCGCCTGATCGATCGGCTGACCGGCTTCGCTGGTCACCTTACCGGTGATTACAGCGGACTGGGTCTGAGCTCGTGCCGCGGGGACCGCGACGAAAACGCTCAGGATTGCCCCGGCCGTCGCCCACATACGGGTCAACGTGGTCCTGGTGGTCATCTCACTCCCTCAATGAGGAAAAAAGGGAACTCCGGCAGTGCACCTATCTCAGAGCCGCGCGAGCGGCCGTCGTGCGACTTCACCTGGCATTTCACCCGCGGCGTCATCTGCGACGTCATCTGTGACTTCGAACGACTGCACGCCTCCCGGAGCACGATCATGCCTTGGCTCGCACGGACGACGGACAAAAAACCAAACGTGCCGCCCCGGAACAGATGGCGGATCGATTCAGGCACTGGTTGGTGAGACGAACCGGCGCGTGGTATGGACGCGCTGGACTACTTAACTCCCTTGCGATGACAAATGGTCACAACGAGAATCCGGGCCGGCCTCGTGGGAGGGTGAGGAGCCCTGGAGGTAGGAACGTCTGGGATGGGCGCGGTGAACGTACGACCGGGCGCTGAAGGCCGCAAGACTCGAATTTCGGCGCGTCGACGCGTACCAACGGTGCTCCGAATAGCTTTCCGCATCGCACAACGGTCCGCGGCCCCGGCGCCGCCCCCGCCCCCGCCCCAGCACCGTATCGTTCCGAGGCAGAGCCCACATGTACGATGTCGCCGTTGTGTCGGCGAAAGGCGCGCGCCGCTGGCAGGCCGGCCATCCATGGATCTATAGAAGCGATGTCACCACCCGGCCCACGAGCACCGCGGGCGCCGTGGCCGTCCGCGATCATCGCGGTAAGCCGATCGGCGTGGCCCTGTGGAGCCCGGCCTCCGAGATTTCGCTCCGTCTCGTCGATCGCGATCCGCTCGCGCAGCTCGACGCGAATTGGTGGCGCAAGCGCATCGGCGAAGCAGTCCAGCGCCGCGCGCCATTGCGTGACGTGGCCACGGCCTACCGGCTGATTCACGGCGAGGCCGATGGCTGTCCTTCCCTGATCTGCGACCGCTACGATCAGTGGCTGGTGGTGCAGCTGATGAGTGCCGGCCTCGAGGCGTTCCGCGAGGTGATCACCGACGTGCTCGAAGAGATCGTTCGCCCCATGGGGATTCTCGCCCGCAACGACGTCGCCTTGCGCGCCAAAGAGCGACTGCCGGTCATCGTGGAGCTCCTCCGCGGCTCCGTGCCCGAAGCAGTCGAGGTGAGCGAACACGGAGTCCGTTTCGTCGCCGCCCCCTGGACCGGCCAGAAGACCGGGGCATTTCTCGATCAGCGAGACAATCGTGCGCTCGTCGGCGAGGTCGCCCGAGGTCGCGCGCTCGACTGCTTCAGCTATCACGGATCCTTCGCGCTGCACCTCGCGCGGCGTGCCGAATCGGTGATCGCGGTTGACGTGTCGGCCGATGCACTCGCCCGAGCCGCCGACAATTGCGCGCGTAACGGCCTCACGAACGTGCGCACGGTCCAAGCCGACACGTTCGACTACCTGCGCGATCTGGATCGCGCCGGAGAGCGATTCGACACGATCGTACTCGATCCGCCCGCCTTCGCAAAGACGCGATCGTCGCTTCCCTCGGCGATGCGCGGCTACAAGGACATCAACCTTCGTGCGCTTCGTCTGCTCGCTCCGGGCGGCTGCCTGTTCACGGCGAGCTGCAGCTTTCATCTCACGAAAGCGTTGTTCATCGAGATGCTGCAAGCCGCCGCCGCGGACTCGGGCCGCCGCGTCGTGCTGCGCGCCCTGACCGCACAGCCGCTCGATCACCCGGAGTTGTTGACGATTCCGGAAACCGGGTACTTGAAAGGGGCACTGCTTCTGGTGGAGTGAGGGCGAACGGCGAACGGCGCGGGGCGAACGGCGCGGGGCGAACGGCGCGGACAAACAGCGAGGGCAAAGGGCGGGGGCAAACGACGAACGGCGGGCGCGGTTCGCCGTCAGCTATCGCTCTTCGCTCCCGCCTGTAGCCCGCGCCGTTTGCCTAGCGCCCTTTGCCGTTCGCCCTTTGACACGACGGGCAGTAATACGTCGATCGTCCCGCCTGCACGATGCGGGCGATCATCGTGCCGCATCGCCGGCAGCGCTTGCCTTCACGGTCGTACACAGCGAGCCGATTCACCGACTCGTCGGTGTAGCGCGCGCCGGTCGCTCGCTCGATCACCTTTCGAATCGATGCGAGGAGTCGCGACACTTGGGGCGTGGTCAGCGCCGACGCCGGCGCGGTCGGCGCGATTCGCGCGTGCCAGAGCGCTTCGGCGGCGTAGATGTTTCCGAGCCCGGCGATCACACGTTGGTCGAGCAGCACCGGCTTGATCGGACCGCGCCGCCTGGACAGCGCGGCGCGAAGCGACTCCGCGGTGAGCCCGGCATCGCTCGGCTCGGGTCCGAGGCCGAGGTCGATCGCGATGCCCGCTGCGTGAAGATCGAGCGTGCTGAGGGCCCGCGGATCCTCCAACACCACGCGCGAGCCGTCGGTCAGGGCGAGCGCCGCGCGTGCGAAGCGAGGCAGTGGGTCGGCGGCCCGATCGCACAGCCAGTCGCCAGTCATGCGAAAGTGCGCGTGCAGCACGCGCCCGTCATCGAGGGTGATGAGCTGGTGCTTGCCGCGACGCTCCGCCGACCGAACACGCGCGCCGCGCAACGAGCGAAGCTGCGCGGGCGAGAGCCGCCGGCGGAGCGACCGGTGCGTGAGCACGACGTGATCGATCGTCTTTCCGACCATCGCACGGCGGAGCCGGCGAATGGCGCTCTCGACTTCTGGGAGTTCTGGCATGATCGGTTGGCGGGGCACCGGTGCCGCTGCACCAGTGCCTTGGCGGTTGACCTTTGCTTCCGGGGCTAGGCAACTTGCAATCGTGATCGCGCGTCCCTCTTCGTCGGCTCAATCTGTCGAGCGTCGCAAGCAGTGGGAACGCACGCGCTCGCCGGTCGTGAGGAGCACGCTGCTGATCGTGCTCGTCCTCAATGCCGCGGTTGCGCTCGTGAAGGTCGCGGTGGGAATCCACACCGGCGCGCTGACGGTGCTCGGGGCCGCGCTCGAGTCGAGCTTGGACACGTTCAACAACGTGATCGGGATCTCGCTGGTCAGCCTGGCGGCGCGGGCCCCTGACGAGGACCATCCCTACGGCCACGACAAGTTCGAGACCCTCGGCGCGCTCGGCATCGTGGGATTCCTGTCGATCTCATGCTTCGAACTGCTGCGCGAGGGGATCGAGGCGCTGCTCAGCCAGCGCGTGCCACATCACGTGAGCACCGGCGACCTCGCGATCGTCATCGGCACGCTCGGAGTCAACGTGTTCGTGGTCGCCTTCGAGCGCCGGCGCGGCCAACGGCTGGGCAGCACGTTTCTGCTCGCCGATGCCGCGCACACGGGGAGCGACATCCTCGTCACCCTGCTCGCGCTGGCGTCGCTGGCGCTCTGGCATGCCGGCCTGCCCTGGCTCGACGCCGTGCTGGCGATCGCCGTGTCGCTGATCATCGCCTGGAGCGGCTATCACATCCTTCGCGAATCGATTCCAATCCTCGTGGACGAGCGCGCGATCGAGGCACGTCGCCTTCGCGACGTCGTGCTCGCCGTGCCGAAGATCGAGGACGTGCGCAACGTGCGCTCGCGCTCGACGGCATCGGGCCAGCTCTTCGCGGAGGTGACGATCGCCGTGTCGGGCGGGACGTCGGTTGACGAAGCGCACCGCCTCGCCGACGCGGTCGAGGACGCGATCGAGCGAGCGTTCGGCACGTCGGAGGTCACGGTACACGTCGAGCCGGCATGAACACTTGCGTATGGACCTTTGTGATCTAGGTTATGCGCATCATTACGCGGCTCGAGCGGCATGGCCTCTTCTCAAAGACCGACGCGCTCGCTCAAGCACGAATACGAGCTGTTCGTCGAGCAGGAAATCGAGAACTACAAGGAGTCGGTTCCAAGGAGCGTTCTCCTGGGAATCGGCGACGAGGCCGTCTCCGCGATGTCGGCGCAGCCGCAGTTCGCGCTGACCGAGCTGCTGCTCTGCGACGAAGTCGATCGCATCATCTTCAAGCGGCTCAGACTGCCGGCCTACGACACGTGGCGGCGTCGTCGCATCAAGATGATCGACGAGCTGAGACGGCCGGAGCACTGGGGCCTGCGACCGGACGACGTCCTCGTCCGCGCGCTGCAGCCATCGAGCGAGGGGCGCGTTCTGGTTGCCGGCGCCGCCGACGAAGTGTCGGCGCTCTACTTTGCGGCGAACGGCTGCGAGGTGACCACGCTGGCGTCCGAGCACGACGCCCTCGAGCGCGTCATGCAGGCGGCGATCGTCGCCGGACTCGCTGGTCGCGTACACGCGCAGATCGGCGACCTTGCCTCGTGGATACCGTCGGCCGGATTCCCGCTCAACGCGGTGATCGTGAATCCCTCGGCGCTCGACGGCCTATCGGCGAGTGAGCGCGCGCGCGTGATCCGCGTGCTGCAGAGCGCGACGTTGGGTGGCGGCGTGCATCTGGTGCAGACCATCACCGCGTCGGGACGGAGTGATGCGAACGTCACGCTCGAGGAGCTCCGCAGCCGGTACAAAGGCTGGGAGGTCACCGTGGAACGGACGGACGGACGGGCGAAGACGTTTTTTGCCCGCAAAGGCTCGCCCGAGAGCTGAGGCACTTTGACCCGGGTGTCACGCCCGTGGTTGCGGCCTGGTGCCGGCCCGCCAGTGCCTCTGCTTGTGCCGATTCGCATCAGATGTGTCAATACGTGCTGTGTCTCACAGACACGAGTGCCGATCACCGGCAGCTGCCGGTGATGGCTCATCTGATGGAATACCAATCAGTTATGACGAGCAGGCACTGTGGCACCGGGGCTGCTTAAGGCCAACTCGCGATCGCGAGGCGCGATCGGCACGGGCGACCCCGTGGCGGCGAACCGTTCTCGCCGCCCGGGTCACGTTGATCCACTCCGACCGAGCCAGCAGAGAGCTACTATATATGAAGGCAGACGCAGTCGTTCTTACTCAGGAGCCGGTAGGAA
>DATJIZ010000171.1:0-4487 GCA_035492735.1 Gemmatimonadaceae bacterium
GCGCGATCGAATCGCTGAAGTCGTGCCAGGCGCGCGAGAAGCTCACGCCGAAGCTGTGCTTCGCGGGCACGTCGATGAAATACGGAATCAGCTCGGCGCTCGACTTGTCGACGAACGAGCGTACGCTCGCCGCGCCGCGCGTGCGCGCCATGTAGTCGATGAACAGCGAGCCGTAGGAGTACGCCGTCTCGCCGAACGGGAACTGCCCCTGCGCCAGGCTGAGCGCGCCGACCGATGGAAATTCGTGGTCGATGGCCGCGGCGCGCGCGATCATGCGATGCTCGGACCCTTCGATCCGTCCGGCGCCGGTGAGCTTGGATTCCTCGTAGACGGCGAGACCCTCGGTGATCCACGACGGCGCGTAGATGTTCGGGAAGAGCGTCGCCGCGCGGCCGAACACGTGCTGACTCAACGCCCAGACGCCGCGCACGCGATCGAGGTGAAAGATGTGCGTGAGCTCGTGGGTGATGACGAGCTGTCCCCAGTCGTTCGTGTAGCGAAGCGCCGACTCCGAGACGGGCGGATTGGCGTAGATGACGATGCGATTGGTCGGGAACGGCGTGGCGTAGCCGTTGGAGAAATCGACGTCGTCCGACAGCACCACGTCGATCATGCCGCGCGGCGGATGCATCTCGCGCGACAGCTCGTCATACGCCCGCTCGGCGTCGGCCGCGATGCGCCGCGCGAGCCCCTCGGTGGGCGGCGTGAAGTGAACGTAGAAGTGCCGCGTCTGGAGCGTGCGCCAGTCGAGGTCTGGGCGTTGCGCGTGGAGAGTCGAGGCCGCGAAGAGGAAGCCCACGGTCAGGACGCGCAGTGAACTACTCAATGCAGGGGCGCGGAGGGCGCAGAGTGAACTGCTCAACGCAGAGGCGCAGAGGGCGGAGAGGACGCGGAGGACTGCACCGGGCAGACTGCCTCGCCCACAACGAGCCGGGACTTTTGGGGGCACCACCGCTCGGGACACATCTCGCAGCGTCCCGAGCGGCCGTTCACAAAAAAAGTTCGTCCGGGCTCGTCGAGCCGAGATGGCCGGCTCCACTCGTGCCCAAGCGTCTCCGCGCCCCCGCGCCTCCGCGTTGAGCAGTTCCTCTGCGCCCTCTGCGTCCTCCGCGCCTCTGCGTTGAGCAGTTGCAGTCGCGGTTGCCGTTGCGGTTGCCGTTGCCGTTGCAGTAAGAGCCCCAGAGCAACTCACTATGGCCGACCCTCGGACGCGAACGTCCGGAAGTACGCCTCGACTCCGTCGGCGACCCCTCGCGCGTAGCGTTCCTGGAATTCCGCCGTCTTCACCGCGTTCTCCTGCTCCGGAACCATGAGGAATGCGCCCTCGCAGATGAGCGACGGCATCCATGACGTGCGGCCGATCGCGATGTTCTGGTAGTGAATGCCGAGGTCGCGGAGTCCCATCTCGCGCATCATGCCCGCTTGCACCAGGCGCGCGAGCGGCTCCGTTTGGGGATGGAAGAACAACGTGCTCGTGCCGACGTTCGGGAACGGATTGGTGCCGTCGCCGAACGCGTTCAGATGAATCGAGATCAACGCCGCCGAGTTCGCGCGGCGCGCGATCACGCTGCGAAGGTGGAGATCGACCGCGTCCATCGTCGTGCGGGTGATCACGACCTTGGCGCCGCGCTGCTGCAGGATGTCGCGCAGCTTGAAAGCTATCGGAAGGACCGCCTGCGCTTCAGTGAGCGCCGTCGGCCCGATCGCGCCGCCGGGCGGATGGCCGGGGTCCACCGTGATCGTGAGGCCGGCGAGCGGACGTGCCGCGTCAACGCGCGGTGGACGGCGGAGCCGCAAGATCATGCCGCGCCCGGGCTCGAAGAGCACGAGGTAGCCGAACGGCGGGCGGCTCAACTCCATGCGGAGGCGCAGGCGATCGGACTGCTCCGGGATCCAATTGATCACGCGCACCAATGAGTCGTTGCGCAGGAACTTGATCACGTCGGGCGTTGCCTGCGTGCCGTACAGCGTGAGCGTGAGATGATCGAGGTCCTGCTCGAGCAGGTACGGCGGCGGTGACGAGACGGGCATCACCAGATCGACCCACTCGGCGGCGGGAACGAACTCCATCGGTCCGACGGTGCGCCGCGGCGACGGATACTCCGCCGGGAGCGGCCGGACGGTCTCCGAGTCGACCCACACCTCGAGCTGCGAGTCGAGTCGCACCCGCACGTTGGGGCCGATGCGGCCAGTCTCCTCGACAACGGTGCCGGGAATGAACATCCACTTGTACGTACCCGAGGGCGTCGATCGGCCGATGACGTAGGCGTCGGTGTCGCGCTGCGCCGCCGGTTCGCCGAGCGTGACGAAGCGCGGCGGGCCGGCATCGCGCACGTGAGCGAGCGCGAAATGCACCGTGTCGCCGCCGCGCGCCGCGTAGAGCGTGGCACCGTTGCGCAGCCACGCCGATGGAACATCCGTCGCGAACACGTTGCCGTCGACGTTCACCAACGGCCGAACCGCTTCGTTGGCGGCGATCCACACGCTCGCATTGGTCGGGGCGCGGATGCTCACGCGCACGGAGTCGGAGTCGCGGAGCACGAGGCCGCCGTTGCGCGGCGACACACTCGACGAGTCGACGACGAGTCGTCCGGCGAGCGCGAGGTCGGGGCGGGCTGGCGGAACGCGAACCGGTACGACGGCGCGGGCGGTGTCGGCACCGAGGCGCGCGAGGACGTCATATCGTGGGGCCGACGGCGGCGGCACGGGAAGGAAGGCCAGAAAGGTCCCGTTGGGCGCCACGGGCACCGTCGCGCCGTTGATGGTGAGCGTCGCGTGGCCGTTGCCGACCGAGCCGAAAACGAAGTTCGAATCGCGAACCGAGATGAACTGATTCGGCTGCGGAAAGACGAGTTTAGGGACGAGCGGGCCTTCGACGAGTGGGATCGGCGGCAATGGCGGTGCGGGCCGCGGCGCGATGCCGCGCTCGATGGGCGCCGAACCCGTCGGCGTTGGCACCGATGACGCGGGCACGGTCGTGCAGCCGGCCACGAGCAAGGCAATGCACGGGACGATGCGAGCAGGGCGCATGGAGCAGAAGCTATCCGATCGGACCAGTTGGACGGTAGACGAATGGGCCCAGTCGATCGTGCAATTCATTGACCAGCCACGGGTTCGGGATCTATATTCGCCGGCCATGCGCGCGCCGGGGCACCAGCATTGAGCAGGGTCAACCGGAACGCTCCAGCCGACTCGAACGCCTTTACAGCCCGCGTGCGCTTCCCCCTTCCGCTCTCCTCCGCCAAGACTTTACCCTCCTCGATGAGCTCGAACGCATCGAACGGCGCCATCAACGTGCAGGTATTCGGACGCACGGATGTCGGACGTACGCGCGAGCACAACGAGGACGCGTTCGTGATCGTCGACCTGACGAGCGGTAACGCGACCATGCCGCAGCAGGCGCGGCGCGACGACCTCGGCCCCAAGGGTGAGCTGTTCATGGTGGCCGACGGAATGGGCGGCGCCGCGGCGGGCGAGATCGCCAGCGCGATGGCCGTCGAGATCATTCTGGGCGAGCTGCGCACCAACTGGATGTCGGCCGACGAGAACGAGACGGAAACCTTCGTGCGCGCGATCCGCCAGGCGACCAAGACCGCCAACGAGCAGATCAACGCGTACGCGGCGCATCATCCGGAGTATCGCGGCATGGGTACGACGGCGACGATCGCCGGGCTGCTCGGCGACACGCTGTATCTGGCGCAAGTCGGCGACAGCCGCGCCTATCTCGTGCGCAACGGCGTGGCGCGACAGATCACGAAGGATCAGTCGCTGATGCAGAAGTTGATCGAGGCGGGCGAGATGACGGAGGAAGAGGCGCAGCACAGCGAGCGCCGCAACATCATTCTCCAGGCGCTCGGGCCCGAGCCCACGATCAACGTCGATCTCACCCACCAGACGGTACGGCGCGGCGACCTGCTGGTGTTGTGCAGCGACGGACTCTCCGGTCAGGTGAGCAAGGACGAGATCGCGACGATCGTCAGCGGCGAGCCGGATCTCGTGAACGCGTGCAACCGCCTGATCGATCGCGCGAACGAAGCGGGCGGGCCGGACAACATCACGGCGATCATCGCGCGGTTCGACGGCCCGGGGCTCAAGCCGGCAGCAGTGGATGATGAAGTGGGCCACCGCGTGTTCGCGCTGCCGGGCCAGACGCCGACCAATCCGAGCGTGAAGGTCGATCCGCTCGGGACGCCGACGCAGCCGATGAGGGTCGTGCCGAAGAACGGCCGGCCGGCTGCCGCCGAGCCGCCGCCGAGCGCCGAATCCGCGCACGGTCCGGCCGCCGAGGGCGCGGTCGGGACGATGCGCGAGATCGTCAAGACGCCGCTTCGGCCGCCGGTAGTGGCACCGGAGGTGTCGGCGGCACGGCGGAGCGTCGGCCAAATCGTGTCGGCGGGTCTGCTGGCGGTGCTGGTGATCGGAGCGCTGTGGTTCGCGTACCGGCTGGCGTTCAGGCGTTGAGCGCTGGTTCGCTGGCGCACGGCTCG
>DATJIZ010000172.1:0-5946 GCA_035492735.1 Gemmatimonadaceae bacterium
CGGCGCCAAGCTCGCCGTTGGCTATCGCCTGGACGAGATCGCGAACGACATCACCAAGACCACTCCGGCGTCGTTCGAGCCGGTGCTCGACTACGTGGTGGTGAAGATTCCTCGCTTCGCGTTCGAGAAGTTCCCGTCGGCCAGCCCGTATCTCACCACGCAGATGAAGTCCGTGGGCGAAGCGATGGCGATCGGGCGGACGTTCAAGGAGGCCTTCCAGAAAGGCCTGCGCGCGCTGGAGACCGGCCGGCCCGGGTGGGCGGCGGCCACGCGACCGATCGACGACCGTCTCAAGGACGAAACGGTCGAGGCGCTGCGCGGCGCGCTCCGCCAGCCGACGCCCGAGCGAATCTTCCAGGTCAAGCGCGCGCTCGAGCGGGGCATGTCCGTCAACGACGTGTACGAGCTCACGGCGATCGATCCCTGGTTCCTCGAGCAGATGCGCGAGCTGGTCGACGCCGAGCACGAGTATGCCGCGCTCGACGGCGTGGACGCATATGCGCTGCGACGAATGAAGCGGCTGGGCTTTTCCGACCGCCAGCTCGCCGTGCTGCGCGGCGAGAGCGAACGCGACGTCCGCGAACGTCGATGGGCGCATGACGTGCGCCCCGCGTACAAGATGGTCGACACCTGCGCCGGTGAGTTTCCGTCCGCCACGCCGTACCTCTACGGCAGCTACGACGAAGAGAGCGAGGCGCCGCGCTCCGGCAGACGATCCGTGGTCATCCTCGGCAGCGGACCCAATCGCATCGGTCAGGGCGTGGAGTTCGACTACTGCTGCGTCCGCGCCGTGATGGCGCTCCGCGAGCGCGGATTCGAGACGATCATGATCAACTCGAATCCCGAGACGGTCTCCACCGACTTCGATACGTCGGACAAGCTGTACTTCGAGCCGCTGACGCTCGAGGACGTGCTCGAGATCGTCCAGCGCGAGCAGCCGGAAGGCGTCATCGTGCAGCTCGGTGGCCAGACGCCGCTCAAGCTGACCCGCGATCTCGAGGCAGCCGGCGTCAAGATCCTCGGCACCTCACCCGACGCGATCGACACGGCGGAAGACCGGCGGCGATTCGAGCAGATCGCCCGCGAGCTGGGGCTGGAGCAGCCGGCGAACGGCACGGCGACGAACGTCGAGGAGGCGCTCGAGGCCGCCGATCGGATCGGGTATCCGGTGCTCGTACGGCCGTCGTACGTCCTCGGAGGACGGGCGATGCAGATCGTCTACGACGCGCCGTCGCTCCAGGAGTACTTTGCGACCGCGGCCCGCGTCTCCGAGGAACGACCGGTCCTCATCGACCGCTTTCTCGAGGACGCGTTCGAGTGCGACGTGGACGCCATCTCCGATGGCCAGCGCGTCGTGATCGGCGGCATCATGCAGCACATCGAGGACGCCGGCATCCACTCCGGCGACTCGGCCTGCGTCCTGCCGCCGTACCTGGTCGGCGAGCGTGACATGCAGACCATGCGCGAGCAGACCGTCGCGCTGGCGACCGCGCTTGGCGTCGTGGGCCTGATCAACGTGCAGTACGCGATCAAGAACGGCGTCGTGTACGTGCTCGAGGTGAACCCGCGCGCGAGCCGAACGATCCCGTTCGTGTCGAAGGCCATCGGCGTGCCGCTCGCATCGCTCGCTGCGCGCGTGATGCTCGGCGAGACGCTCGACGACATCGGCTTCGTCGAGGAGATCGTGCCCCCGTACGTGTCCGTGAAGGAGGCGGTGTTTCCGTTCAACAAGTTCGCGGGCACCGATCCGGTTTTGGGACCGGAGATGCGGTCGACCGGTGAGGTCATGGGAATCTCCGATTCGTTCGGCTCGGCGTTTGCGAAGTCCCAGCTCGCCGCATCGAACGGCCTACCGCTCGGAGGCTCGGTGTTGATCACGGTCATCGACGCCGACAAGCCCACCGTGACGCCCATCGCGCGGCGGTTCCACGAGATGGGTTTCGAGATTACGGCCACCGCTGGTACTGCCGCGTACTTGCGGGCGCGCGGCATTCCGGCCCGCCGGGTGTTCAAGGTGCACGAGGGTCGACCCAACTGTCTGGACATGATCGTCAATCGCGAAACACAGCTTCTCATCAATACCCCGATGGGCAAACACGCCCAGCTGGACGATTATCTGCTGCGGCAGGCCGCGATCGTGAATCGCGTGTCGTATACGACCACGATGTCGGCGGCGAGCGCGGCCTGCGACGCGATCCTGTCGCTGCGCTCCCGCCGACCGCGCGTTCGGTCGCTGCAGGAGTGGCAGGCGGCGCTCGCCGAGACGCGCGCCGCATCGAGCGAGGTGCCGGCGTGAGCAGCGACGTCTTCGTGCACGAGTCGTCGTACGTCGACGACGGCGCCGTCGTCGGAGCGGGAACCAAGATCTGGCACTTTTGCCACATCATGGCCGGTGCCGTGATCGGCGAGCGGTGCAGCCTTGGTCAGAACGTGGTGATGATGCCGCGCACGCGCATGGGCCGGAACTGCAAGATCCAGAACAACGTCTCGATCTACGAGGGCGTCGAGCTCGAAGACGACGTCTTCTGCGGGCCGTCGATGGTGTTCACCAACGTCGTCAACCCGCGGAGCCACGTGTCGCGCAAGCACGAGTACCGGCGCACGCTGGTCCGTCGCGGCGCGTCGATCGGTGCGAACGCCACGATCGTGTGCGGCGTCACGCTGGGCGAGTACGCGTTCATCGGGGCGGGCGCGGTCGTGACGAAAGACGTTCCGTCGTTCGCACTCATGGCCGGCGTGCCCGCACGGCGCATCGGGTGGATGTGTCAGTGTGGCGAACGGCTTGCCGATGCGGGCGAGGGCGCCTGCGCCGCCTGTGGCTCCACGTACGCACGCGAGGGACAGGGAATTCGAATGATCAGCGGACCGACCAAGGAGCCGGCATGAGCGCCAGCGCGGGCACGTTTCGCATCGGACTCGTCGGCTGTGGACGCATCAGCAAGAATCACTTCGACGCCATTGCAAAGATCGACGGCCTGGAGCTCGCCGCCGTCTGCGACACCGACGCCGAGCGCGCGCAGCGGGCCGGTGAGGCGCACGGCGTGCCGTCGTACCGCGCCCTCGACGAGATGCTGCGCGCCGGCGACTTCGAGGTCGTCGCGATCTGCACGCCGTCGGGACTCCATTCGGCGCAGGGGATCGCGGCGGCGCAGGCCGGAAAGCACGTCGTTACGGAGAAGCCCATGTCGCTCAGCCTGCGACAGGCCGACGCGCTCGTTCGGGCGTGCGACGACGCCGGCGTGCAGCTGTTCGTCGTGAAGCAGAATCGGCTGAATCCCCCGATTCAGCTCGTCAAGCGCGCGGTCGACAAAGGCCGATTCGGCCGGATCTATCTCGCCAACGTGACGGTCCGTTGGCAGCGCCCGCAGGAATACTACGAAGCCGAGCCGTGGCGCGGCACGTGGGAGTTCGACGGCGGAGCGATCATGAACCAGGCGTCGCACTACGTCGATCTGATGCAGTGGCTCGTGGGTCCCGTGGAGAGCGTCCTCGGTAAAACGGCGACGCAGGCGCGTCGCATCGAAGCGGAGGATTCCGGCATCGGGATCTTCAAGTTCCGCTCCGGGGCACTCGGCGTGATCGAGGTGAACGTGCTCACGTACCCGAGGAATCTCGAGGGATCGATCACGATCATCGGCGAGCGCGGCACCGTGAAGATCGGCGGCACGGCGGTCAACCGGGTCGAGCACTGGATCTTCGCCGAGTACGACGACGACGACAAGCTCGTCGAAGCGGCGAACACGAATCCGCCCAACGTGTACGGCTTTGGCCACGAAGGCTATTATCGCAACGTCCTGGCCGTGCTCCGCGGCGAAGCCAGGCCGGAGACCGATGGCCGCGCGGGGCGCAAGTCGCTCGAGCTGATTCTGGGCATTTACGAGTCGGCGAAGACGGGCTGCGAGGTCGCGATTCCAATGAAGGCCTGAGGTGATACGAAGCGGCCATTTCATGCGTCTCGTTGATGTTCGAGTATGCCGTGGCGGCGGCGGCTGACACGCGCCGGCCGGCGGCGAGGCGCCATCACTTATCCTGAATCCCAAGATGCCTGTTCCTCTGCTGGACCTGCGCGCGCAGCACGCCACGATTCGCGATGAAGTCGTCGCGTCGATGATGGATGTCGTCGACTCGCAGCTGTTCATCCTCGGCGCGGCCGTCGAGAAGCTCGAGCAGCACGTCGCCGAGCTCTCGCACACGAAATTCGCGGTCGGGTGCGCGAGCGGCACGGACGCTCTGCTGCTGGCGCTTCGCGCGATCGATGCCGGACCGGGCAGTGAAGTGGTCACGAGCCCGTTCACGTTCTTCGCGACGGCCGGCACCATCCACAACGTGGGCGCGAAGCCGGTTTTCGTCGACATCGACCCGCGGACGTTCAACATCCTGCCGGACGCCGCCGGCGCGGCGCGCACATCGCGGACGAAAGCGGTCGTCCCGGTCGACTTGTTCGGTCAAATGGCGGCGATCGAGGACGTGATGAAAGCCTTGCCCGGCGTGCCGCTGATCGAGGATGCGGCCCAGACGATCGGCGCGCGGCGCTCGATCGACGGCGTGTGGCGCATGGCCGGCGAAGTGGCGGCGATCGGCACGTTCAGCTTCTTCCCGTCCAAGAATCTCGGCGGCTACGGCGACGGCGGTATGATGGTCACGCAGGACGAAGCGCTCGCTACGCGGCTCAAGCGGCTCCGCATGCACGGCGGCGCCAAGCAGTACTTCCACGACGAGGTCGGGTACAACAGCCGGCTCGACGCGCTCCAGGCGGCGGTGTTGAGCGCCAAGCTGCCGCACCTGGCGCAATGGAGCGCGAAGCGCCGCTCGAACGCCAAGTTCTACGACGCGGCATTCGCCGATCTGTCCGACGTCACGACACCGTACGTCGATCCGGCAAACGAGTCGATCTACAATCAGTACACACTCCGCGTGGACCGCCGCGACGATCTTCAGAACCACTTGAAGAGCCGTGGCATCGGGAGTGCGATCTACTATCCGCTGCCCTTGCACCTGCAGCCCTGCTTCGCCTACCTCGGCTACAAGCAGGGCAGCTGTCCCGAGGCGGAGCGCGCCGCCCGTGAAGTGTTGTCGATTCCGATTTATCCAGAGCTCACCGAGGGTCAGATGACCGAAGTCGTCGATGCCGTCCGGAGTTTCTATGGCCGCTGAAACTTCGGCGAAACAGACCTTGCTCGACCGGATTCACGACCGCACGGCGGTCGTGGGCGTGATCGGCCTGGGCTACGTCGGGCTGCCGCTGGCGATGGAATTCGCCAAAGCCGGGTTCCATGTGATCGGCTACGATGTGAGCGAGCGGGTCGTCAGCCGATTGATGTCGGGCGAGTCGCACATCCAGGACGTTCCGTCGGCGGAGGTCGCGAGGTTCGTGCGGAGCGGCGCATTCGAGGCGACGACGGACGAGAGCCGCCTGCACGAAGCCGATGGCATCTCGATCGCCGTTCCGACGCCGCTCAGCAAGACTCGCGACCCCGACATGAGCTACGTCATCTCGGCCACCGAGGCGGCCTCGCGGCAGGCGCACAGCGGCATGGTCATCGTGCTCGAGAGCACGACGTATCCGGGGACGACGCGCGAGATCCTGGTTCCGCTGCTCGAGAAGCGCGGCTTCACCGTTGGCGAAGACGTGTTCGTCGCGTTCAGTCCGGAGCGGGTCGATCCGGGCAACCCGGTGTACGTCACGAAGAACACTCCCAAGGTGGTAGGCGGCATCACCGCCGCGTGCACCGAGCTGGCGACGGCGCTGTACCAGAGCTGCATCGACAAGATCGTGTCGGTCTCGTCGGCGGAAGCGGCGGAGCTCACGAAGCTGCTGGAGAACACGTTCCGGTCCGTGAACATCGGCCTCGTGAACGAGATGGCGATCGTCTGCGACAAGCTCGGCATCGACGTCTGGGAAGTGATCGACGCGGCGGGTACGAAGCCGTTCGGTTTCATGAAGTT
>DATJIZ010000173.1:0-2258 GCA_035492735.1 Gemmatimonadaceae bacterium
ATAGATCGCCGAGTTGCCGCCGATGCCGAGTCCGAGCGACAGCACGGCGATGACGGTGACGAAGGGGGTGCGTGCGAGCGTGCGAATCGCGAGCTTGAGGTTGCGCATGGCTCATCCCGAAGGTCGGAGGAATGGGGCACCCGCTTGATGACACCACTACTATAGGACGAGAGCGAAGGTTTCGCGTGCTGTGACACTCGAGCAGCCATGATACCCGACATGGGAAATCTCGGCCCGAGCGAGGGCGTCATCGCCTGGCTGCTCGATGCCGAGCCGGCAATCCGCTGGCAGGTGATGCGCGATCTCACCGACACTCCAGCGGAGATCGTCACCGCCGAGCGGTCGCGTATCGCCACGGAAGGGTGGGGTGCATCGCTTCTCGACCGGCAACGGCCCGATGGCCAGTGGGGCGACGGAGTGGCCGAGCCGTTCTGGTGGACGAACATGTACACGCTCCTGTGGCTCCGCGACCTGGGAATCGACCCGACAAGCGACCGAGCACGAGCGGCGATCAATCGCGTTCGCGACGTCACCTGGGGACCGGAGTTCGCCGACTCGCCGTTCTTCGAGGGTGAGGTCGAGCCATGCATCAACGGCCGCGTGGTGGCGCTCGGCGCGTACTTCGATGTGCGGAGCGATCGGCTCGTCGACCGGTTGCTGGGTGAGCAGCTCGCCGATGGCGGCTGGAATTGTCAAGCGAAGATCTCGCCGCGTTCTTCGTTCCACACGACGATCTGTGTGCTCGAAGGTCTGCTCGCGTTCGAGCAGGCGTTCGGCGCTTCGGCCGCGGTGACCGACGCGCGAACGCGGGGGCACGAGTACCTCCTCGAGCGCCGGCTGCTTCGCAGACTGTCGACGGGCGAGATCATCAATCCGCTATGGACGCAGTTCGCGTTTCCACCGCTCTGGCATTACGACGTGCTTCGTGCGCTCGATTATTTGCGCGCGGCCGGTGTGCCGCCGGAACCTCGTTTGGAGGAAGGCATCTCGATCGTGCTCGAGCGCCGTCAGGCTGATGGACGATGGTTGTGCGATGTACGACACCGCGCCAGCCTGTATGACGGGTTGGCCGGCCCGCTCGAAGCGCCGAATCGGTGGATCACGCTACGCGCGCTGAGGGTGCTGGACCGGTACGCCGCTGTCGCGTAAGTTCGCGCGACCCTCACCGGCAATCGCATGCTCCTGTCTCGCTCGATCGCCCTCGCCCTCGCCGTCGCGAGTGCCGCCCCCGTCTCCGTCGCCGCGGCCCAGGCGGCGTCCAGTAATCCGACCGCCTCGCTACTCGCCGATCTGATTCGCGTCAACACGAGCAATCCGCCGGGCAACACGCGCGGGATCGCCGAGTTGCTGGCGCCGCGGTTCAAAGCGGCCGGCTTCGACGTCCAGATCATCCCGACGCCCGACACCGGCAAGTCGATCATCATCGCCCGGCTCAAGGGCGACGGCAGCAAGCGTCCTGTGCTCATCGCAGCGCATGCCGACGTGGTCGGCGTGGAGCGGGAGAAGTGGACGCTCGATCCGTTCGCCGGCATCGAGAAGGACGGGTACGTCTACGGCCGCGGCGCAATCGATTTCAAGGGCGGGATGGCGGTGTTCGCGCGCGCGGCGATGGAGCTCGCCGAGCGAAAGGTGCCGCTGGCGCGCGACGTGATCTTCCTGGCCGAGGCCGACGAAGAGGGCGGCGGCGGCTACGGCACGGCGTGGCTGGCCAAGGAGCACTGGCCGGAGATCGATGCCGAGTTCGCGCTCAACGAGGGCGGTTGGATCATGAAGGGGAACGACGGACACGTTCGCTACGTGAGCATCTCGACCGCGGACAAGCTGACGATTCCGCTCACGATCACGGCGCACGGCACGTCGACCCATTCGTCGATGCCGCGCCCGGACAACGCGATCTTCGCTCTGGCGCGCGCGTTGGCCAAGCTCTCGGCGTACGAGACGCCGCTCACCATCACGCCCTCGACGCGCGACTTCTTCATGGCGTTGTCGCGTACGAGCACGCCGCCGATGTCGGATTATTTCCGCGACGTGGTGGGCAGCGACGCGGCGCGGGCGCGCCGCGCCGATTCGGTGGTGAGCCGCGATCCGCTGCTCCACGCGCTGCTGCGCAATACGATCGCGCCGGTGATCATCAATGGCGGCTTCCGGGCGAACGTGATCCCCGGATCGGCGGAGGCGATGGTGAATCTGCGGCTGATCCCCGGGACCGATCCGGCGGCAATCGTGCGGGACATCGCGCGGGTGATCGGCGACACGAC